>CAKZLZ010000070.1 GCA_937127435.1 uncultured Verrucomicrobiota bacterium
CCCCAAACCCCCAACCCCCAAACCCCAACCCCCAACCCCCAACCCCCTCCCCCTTTAACCGCCGCGGATGCCGTATATCTCTTTACCCGCGGTGAAGGCATGGACCTCGCAATCAATAAATCCCTCCGCTACTACCCCCTCCTGAAATATTCAGAAAGCTACGGGCCAACAGATCCAGACGCCGGACACCCCGGGGCATTGGACTGGGTATTGTTCCGGATACCTGCCGGAGAATTAAATCTGGCCCCGGGTGAAGCCCGCGCCTTTAAAATCGACACAAGCTCCCCTTACTCCGAAAGCTATGACGGAAGCACGTATACCGTCGTTCCCCTGCAGGAATTGACATCAACCGCACCTCTTACATATTACAATCACTCCCTTGATCCCCATTACATCTCGACGGATCCCATCATCCCTGCCGGAGTTTTCAACGGAGATCCCATCGATCCGAATGCACTCTTCCATTACGGGATAATAGGAGGGGGAGGGTCATGCTACACCCTTTCCGTAGGCGGCAAACCCCATTCAGTACTCCAGCGGATTTCCTCAGCCCGCATTTTCAGCAGCCTTGTAAAAAACGACGGCGCAGGACTCAAATTTCAGGGAGTCTTTACAGATTACGGACCAGACAACGACCTGTTTCCAACCTCTTTTGACGGCAAGGAGATTGGAGGCATCCAAACCTTCAGAGAATTTCTCAACGGCTCAAGAGGGGATGCCAGATACAGTGGTGAAACCACCCGGGCAATACACGCTGAAGCCAATTTGCTCGGATCCTATCAGAAACTGCGGGGATTGGCAGACCCCGAAGATTCCGGTTCATCAAATCTCAAAAGTTTAGCCCCGTTCTCCTTCCATGGAAACCCCTATTTCGACGAGACAAATCTTCATGCAAATTTAAACACCGACTCTTCCCTGCAATATGTCTGGGGTGCATCTTCCAATCCCGCAAAAGGAACTGCATTTGTAATCGCGGATCTCCCTTCCGCACCTCAAGAGCATGAAGTGCCCATCCTGTCTCTCGCCCAACTCACCCATCTGGACTTAACAGCTGACGATCTCGCACTCGGTACAAACGAACAGTCCGGTATGGGAGTGGGCAATTCACATTATGACCGCTTTGTGCCAAGAGACGCAAGCAACACCGACTGGATCGAAAATTACTGGAGCAAAATACTCAGCGACCAGTCAGACAATTCTTCAACTGCCATGGGGGCCATCCCAACGTGGTACAAAGGTTATGTTCCTGACATACCCAAAGATCAACCCATCAGACGCTACGACAATTCATACCTTTTAAATACAGCGCTCTGGGATCGGTATTTTTTCTCCACCCTCCGTCCTTCGGCAGGGAGCAATACCACTCCCGCGGACAATCCAGCCAACCGGCGGTTAATCTACCGCCCCGGGTCCACCCCCACCCTCGGTCAGCTCCGCGCTTCCAATGTCTCCGATTTGATTCCGGACCTCTCTTTACTCGGACCCGGGGAAAACGGTCGCGTTCCCGCCGCCCACCTGCTCATCAACGGCGCCTTTAATATCAACTCCACCTCGGTGGAGGCCTGGAAGGCGGTCCTCTCAGGACTCCGCGGGCTGGGTATATCATCTTCACCCGCCGATGCAGGCCTTACCCCCATGCCACGATCCATTCGGCAACCCGGCGGAGTTCAAAGCATAATTTCAACCACCGATGCACAGGAATTCCCCGAAACCTTTAACGGATTCCGCGCTTTAACCGATGAGCAGATCGACAACCTGGCCGAACAAATCGTCCTGCAGATCCGTGCCCGGGGACCCTTTCTCTCCCTCGCACAATTCGTCAACCGGAATCTCACCCCTGCCGGAAACTTCGGGGATCCCGTTGCGGACACCGGTCTCGCCGGCGCCATCCAACAGGCCATCGACCATACCGATATCAATGCCGAACTGAACAAAGATGCCTCCCTCGAACAGGCCGCGGAAAAACACAACCAACTCTACCCCGACAATGCCTACATGCCCACGGGAGACCTTTCGGGACTCAGCCATAACATGGCCGCACCCGGATGGCTGAATCAGGCCGATGTCTTACAGGCCATCGCCCCCGCCCTCGCCGCCCGCTCCGATACCTTTGTCATCCGCACCTACGGCGAAGTCCTTCCTCCGGGAAGTACCGGCAACAACCCGGACGTGCTTGCCCGCGCATGGGTAGAGGCCGTGGTTCAGCGGATTCCGGACTACATGGACGACAGCGAACGCCCAACCCTTTTCCCCTCCCAAACCAACGGCATAAACCGGAAATTCGGCCGGCGCTTCCGCATCCTATCCTTCCGATGGCTCTCTTCCGATGAAATATAAATATCCCCTCCTCCCACTCTTATTCACGGCCATTTCATTTCTGGCCCATGCACAACCCTCCCCCGAAGAAGAGGAGCCGGTTTATACCTTTCAGGTAATCGGCTGGAACCGGACCCACCTGGACATGTTTTATCTCGAGGAGGGAGGACCCCGGACACTTCGTCTCATCCAACGAACCCCCTCTCCCCCGCAACACATCGCCGGAACCGAAAAAATACAGTTTTACATCCCGGTTGAAACTGAAGAAGGGAGCCGCCCTTACCTGCTGACAGAAGCAACCCTATATCCTCCCCCTGCCCGGAACCTTATCGTGATCTGGCTCAATCAGAATCGGAAATATCAGTCAGTAGTTTTGAAAGACGATCCCGACACCCCAGCCCCCGGGAAACTTCGACTCGTCAATTTATCCGGGCATGAACTTCGCCTGAAAGCCAATGATGACCCCATCATTTCCATGCACCCGGGAGCCATAGAAATTATTACCCCGAAGAATGAGGGGGTGGGGCTTAAAATCGCCATCCTCAAAACACCAAACAGCGGTTGGAAATTGGGATTACTCAATGCAATCACGGTCCGGAAAAATGACCGGGTGACCGCTTTCATTGCCGATCCCTCTAAAATCGCCCCCACCCTGGAGGAAACCGCTACAAATGCCCAAACGGACACCAGCCCTCTGACCCTTTTTGTGATCAAAAACAGGGCAAAGTAAAACCGGTTATTCCCGGCAGGTGATGAAAATCACCGGTCCTGTTGCTGAACGCAAGGGTTCTTAAATTCATCATCTCAATCCCGGGGGGGGGAGACTCCGCCTCATTCACTCATATTTCCCCTTTTCCGGATAGTGCTGCTGAATGATATTCAGGATTTTTTCAATAAGATCGCCACCCATCTGCTTTTTAACGATCCCGAGAGCCCCCGGATGACCGGACCCTGCCCACAGCAAATACCCCAATTCACTGGACGGAAAGCATCCACGGCATGAGCTCCAATCGCATGGTGCGCAAAGGCCCCTGGAAACTTTGTTATTACGGCGCCTACGACAGCGACGAACTCTTCAATCTTGAAACAGATCCTGAAGAACTTCAGGACCGCATCCACGACCCTTCTTGCTCCGCAGTCATTGAGGAACTCAGGGCGGAAATCTTCAGCGATGGCTGGAACAGAGATATTTACACGCAAGTCTGGGAACGGCAAAACCACTTCGGTGAAATGGATAATGTCAAAGCCTACCGCGACGCGTTGCGCGCCAGTATCAGTCAACAACCCCGACACGTCGCCCTCATCGATTATTGGGAAGGAAGCCATCAGTATGGGGATTTCCTCGACCCGGAATTCAAAAGCGACGTATAAACAAAAGAAACATCTCTTAAAGACGCTCATCCGCCCACAGGCGTGCGGCCGTCAAGTCCGGTTGTGCCACTTCAAACTCAAGCAGAGTCGCCCAGTCCAGATATGGCATTCTGTCCCGGGTGAATACCGGATGTTGCTTGAGGGCCTCATAAAGAATCCGGCTGGCATCGGCCGGTGATTTTGCCAGTTTAATCTCCGGGGACACCGCCCCCAGAGGGAGGAAAATGGCTTGAACTTTTTCGTCTTTTATCACGCCATACACCGTATGGGAGCCCACTTTTGTTTCTTGAAGTTCTCCCGCCTCCTCAAAAATGAATTGGGACATCCCTTTCAAAAACTTCATGCCTTCTGGAGATGCAGGTGCTTCACAAGCAAGGATACCACCTGCGTTTACGACCTCACGAATTTTGCCTGAACTCTCCGGCAAACTTGAAGGAAAGGCACCATTGCCACTGACAAAGACCATGGCAAGTCCCTCCGTTTCGGCCTCTGAAAGATCCGTAGGTAGCATCTGCGTGGAAATCTTCATCCCCTGCTCTTTACTCAAAACATCCAAAACCGGATCCAGCCGGGTTGTGCGTGGCGCTTCTCCGTTCCATGACCAGGCCGCGGCCACACTCGAAGATTGAGACCGGGTCAAAATGCGGATATGGATAAGATTCGGAATCCGCTGACGGTCATAAAACCGCCAATCATTGTTGTAGACCGCGCCCCGTAAGGAGCGTTCCCGGTCAAAAGGTTTTTTATCCCCTTTTTTACTCGGTTTGAGATTATACAATTCTTCCATCCGGAAGAGTTTTAATTCACGGTGTCCCGGAGATCCTGCAGTATAATATCCCGCTTTATCTTCTCCGGTCACATCCCAATCATCGATCAGACCTGATTCAATTTCTTGCCACTCTTCTACCATTGGCGTCAGGGTTTGCAGTGGGAGCAAAAGCCTTTCCATGCCCATTTGTGAAACATAAAGCTCTGAGGATTCATCTCCGGATTGCCACTTTTTAAGTTCAGCAACCGCATAATCAACCGCCTTTTGCAGCCGCACTGAAAGCCCCCGGGGGTCCTGACGAAGTAAAACAGCAGAGGAAAGCAAAGCGCTCGCACCGGAAGCACAGCTCTCAGGAGTAACCCGGTCCGGAAATGGATTTTCAGGTGGCACCACTTGATCCACACCCACTACCAAATCCTTAAAATCCGTTACCGGGATCCACTGGATACCTTCCGAAAAGGCCCCGGCCTGATTTTGAAGTTTCAGTACCGCCCCTGCAGACTGGGTAATCAGTTGCGGGGTTGCAGGGAATTGCATTAAGGGTTGTCCTCGCAGGTTCTTGGGAACAGAAACGTTTCCCGGCAACAAGCCTCTTTCAAACACGACTGACAATGCATAAAGCGCAGTGGCGGTACTCTCCAAATCTACAACTTGTTCTGCGTAAATATTGACGGGTAATCCATGGTATTTTGCTTCCTCAAGCGGATACCCGCCCAAACTTGTCCGCGCCACCTCTCCGGGTAAGGTTCCCCCTTTGGTTAAATTCCCCAAACTGAAAGCATGCGTAGAAATATCCTGTAATTTCGACTGAAAGCTCCAAAACACTTTTTCGGCTTTGTTGATTTTCACCTGTATTCTCTCTTTCTTTCTTTCGCCCGTTTCTTCCTCCAGATCTTCAACCAACTTCGACAGTTGTTTATCAAAGACATTTTGTTTTTCTTCGATGGCCAATGCCAGCAATCGGGTATTCACGCATACCGGCCCCCACATTCCCGCAATCCGGGAATCCTGCTGTTGCCCCAAAAGGAGTTTGTTGGTGCAACGGGTTGCCAAATTCCTGTAGAGAGGATTTTCTTTGGCCACAGCGCTGAACCCCACAGCCAACCAAGCCAAATCGAAAGTGGTATCCGGCAAACCATATACTTCTAAGAAATCAGTCAGGGTTTGAATACATCGCGAAAATTCTTCGTCTTCAGGGGGGATTCCCAAACGGACAAAGCTATCGATTGCCATACCGTTCGCACCGAAAAACCCATTGTATAATGTAGGTTCATCAACCCGGTAACGATCGGCTTTCGGATCATTCTGTTGAATGGTCCGGGAGTCGGGCCCATTGGGATCCGGAATAAATTTCTTTTCTTTAACAATCTCGTAACCGGTAATCCGACGCTTTCTCACTTTCCCAATGGAGTCCTCATAATTAGAGGTTTTGGTTCCCACATCCTCAAATTTTTCAAATATCGGTTTTCGAACATCCACCATTTCATAGCGGCCTTTCTGGACCACCTCTTTCCGGGTTTTCTGTTCACGTACCCGCTGATAATAAGGAGGTACCAATAACCAGTCATTTTCATCACGGGCCCCGGCCCTCAACAAAGCAACAGCTGCAGTTACCTTTCGAATCCTTACAGCCTCTTCTTCCGTCTCTCCAGTGACCGCTTGTGCTTGCACTACTCCCAGCGCAGCCCCGCAGGAAAGTATAATGTTTACCCATAAAATTATGTTTCTCATCGCAACTCCTGATTTATTCTGGCGGCTTCCCGTGAAAATTTACTCTCTCTACAATAAACGGGTAGTATGTTAATCGTATATCCATTGTGTTTCTAGGGCGAGATTCGTTTCGATTCAACCCGTGAATGCGGTACGAGCGGCCACTCAGGATTCGGACTTCTCACTGTAGCAAATAATGCTTCCGC
This sequence comes from uncultured Verrucomicrobiota bacterium, assembly GCA_937127435.1. GTDB lineage: Bacteria > Verrucomicrobiota > Kiritimatiellia > SS1-B-03-39 > UBA6053 > UBA6053. Next base: position 6,373 of record CAKZLZ010000070.1, read on the forward strand.
ACGTTGGACCAAAAGTGGGTTCTCCAAAGCAAGATCTTTGGTTTCCCCGGGATCTTTGGAAAGATCGTAGATCTGTACTTTACTCAATTTCGATGCTTCCCAGTTCCACACCCGCAGTGCCTTGTACTGCTCAAATCGAATGGCCTGTAAGGGCCCCTGCTTTTCATTAAACTCCCAGTAAAAAACCTCATGGAGAATTTGGTCTTCCATATTTCCCAACAATAGAGGCAGGAAAGAAATTCCATCCGAATTTAACGGCGCATCGGTTTCCGCAAGTTCACAAAAGGTCGGGTAAAGATCCCAGAATGCAAAGGGCGTATCCAACACCCTGCCTGCTTGAATGCGGCCCGGCCATACCACAACCGTCGGGGTGCGGATTCCCCCTTCAGTAACAGAACGTTTGCGACCTCGAAAAGGACCGGAGGAATGAAAAAATTGATCACTCCATTCCGGACCATTGTCACTGGTAAAAAGCACAAGGGTATTTTCCGCGATTCCCAGCTCTTGCAGTTTGTTCATCACCTCTCCGACCTGCATATCCAAACGGCTGATCATTCCCGCATAAGTGGCATGCCGGTTTTTATCCATTTCATAATGACCTTTAACAGGATCGCTGGGGGGCCAACCCAGGCGTTCATATTCAGCCCGACTTTCATCGGGAACCGTGTAGCCCTTATGGGGGGCCACCAGACTGAGGAAAAGAAAAAATGGTTTTTCACCGGCTGCCTGCCGGGTCATAAAATCCAGAGCCTTTTCCGTAAACAGATCATCCACATAAGTATCTCGGCGCTGCCAATTTCCTTTTTTCACGCCTCCGCTTAAATCAATTTTCGCATACCCGTCCCAAACGGTATCCGGCCAATGGGTATGAGCTTCCATATGGGTATTGAATCCTACAAATTCATCAAAACCTTGCAGCAAAGGATGACCGCTACCCGCCCCGGTTTCGGGATGGGTAAATACTTCATTCAACCCCCACTTCCCGAACAGGCCGGTGGTATAACCCGCCTTTTGTAACGCTTTGGAAAAAACATCCGCGTCCGGAGACATTACCGGTTTTTTACCACTGGCGGTCCAGGCCGGATTTCCACGAATGGGCGCATGTCCACAGTGTTGCCCGTACATTAAGGAAGTTCGAGAGGGGCCACAAACCGGAGCACCGGCATAAAACTCGCGCAGCACCGCTCCCCGTTCCGCCATCCGGTCTAAATGTGGCGTTTTAATTTTGGTTTGGCCGGTAAAGCCCACTTCCCCGTATCCCAAATCATCAGCGAGAATCAGGACAATATTGGATGCAGCGTCTCCTCTCCATCCCAGACACACACACAGTGAGACCCCCAACCATCTACATAATTTTTTCATAAGCATAATCATTTTCTATCCGCCACCCTGGAGGTGTGGAACGGGTACACCTACTCGACTAAAATAATGTCTCCGATCATATCGGATTCTTTCAGATGTACACCGGAGAACCAAGCCAGGAATGCACCCCGTTTTCCGCCATCCGTTTCATTCATAATCATGGCCAGCCCCAGGTTTTCACCCACTCCGGGTTTAAAGGGTGAAACCCGGTGCCAGGGAATGGCAATTTCATACGTAATATTTCCGTTTTCACCGAGACTATGGGAGATTACAATATCCTCTGCCAATCCGGACGGAGCAAGCGTAGGATCGGCCGTGAGGTGATACCAGGATTGTGGCCCTTTGGTTCCAACCCCCATGGAAATATCATATTTGCCTGATTTGATGGTGCCGCCACGGGCGGGATCAACCAAAAACTGTAAACCATCCATGGCCCAGAGACGGTTATCAGATCCGGTTGCAACCCGAACATCATCCGTCACTTCCAATCCGAGATACAGATAGTTATCATCCCAAAGGAATTTCATCTTTGCGGATAAATCTTCCGTGCCGGTCCAAGTTTGTTCGTATTTCGGCCACCACTTGTACTGACGCTCTTCTTTGAGTTCAGTGGTGTGTACCTTTCTCCACTCATCTTCATCCAATTTCCCATCCAACTTTATGGCCTGGGAAAGCTTTTTAGCCGGGACGAATCCGCCAACCAATCGCTCGGTCGTGAGCACTTTGTTTTCTTTGTCTAAAAGGGATGCTTTAATCCGGTAAATCGTCAACGGATCCACATCAGCCATCGCTACAGGAATCCGCACATATTTTCCGGCGTCCACAGTTGCCGCCCCATTGGCCGGCGTTGAAAAATAGGCGTCCGCCGCCTCAGGTTTCAGCAAGTCATACTCTCCGGAATGGATGGGCATGGCATTCTTGATTTGCAGGGACCAATCCACTTTCTGCTCTTCAGGACTGTTATTAAACAATTCCAACATGACACCGGGTCCGCCTTCTTCTCCCATTGCGATGGGCCGGATGATGGCTCCTACCAAGGGGGCTAAGGAAATGCCCAAATCAATCGCGCCCTGTGGAGTTCCTCCCGGGGAATGCACCACTTCAAGACGTCCCTCCACCGCGGCAGTCCGGGAGGGAACGCCCAAACGGAGTTCGATTTGATCCTTTGATACTTGTTCGGATTCCACCGTCCATCCCAGTGGCGTGTGAACCTCAATATCACTTTTCTGAATCGCCTTGCCCTCCAACAACACTGAAGTCGTGGTTCCTTTAATTACATTTTCCGGTCGATCAACGACCCGCAACCCGGGTGTCCCCAGGGTCTCGGGCAATACCGGATTCAAATCTTTATAAAGTACCAATACCGGGTCACGGGATACCGAAAGGGTTATGCCTTTGTTCCGGGCATCCAGTTTTTGCGAGCGTCCGTCCAACAAGATGGTGGTCACTTCCCCGGCGGCGGTCAATGGCAGAAAAATCTCTTTGGTTTCATCATCATTCCACACCACCTGCAAACAGTTTCCCTCCGCATCCTTCATGAGATAACAACGGGTACTGTCTTCATAAATTTTCTGCTCTGCAAATCGCTTCACCACCACCGAATTTAATAAATGGTAGTAAGTGACTCCATCGAGTTTTGGAGCATACTTTGCATATTTTCCGTAAAAAGTATTGAAGGCCTGACGGGACCCCGCCTCTTTAGAACCATCCCGGTCCGGATAGGCAATCGTGAACCAACCGACATGATATCCCCCGCAGGCAAAGAAAATGGTATCCTTCTTTATCAGCATCTGCGCCACCGCCTGACGGCTCAGTCCTTGGGAGTTTAAACCGATTTCCGTAGAACAAATCGGTTTTCTTCCCCCGTACTTCTTAAACATCTCTTCATACTTTTCAAACAGGAGCGGGATGCGGTCATAATCTTCGTAGGTATGGAAATCATATACATCCTGATAATCCTGGAACCCGGCTTTAAAATAATTCTCATCGGGACCGCAAGAAGTACCAATAATTTCAAAGTCCGGGCGCTTCGCTTTAATCGCTTCGTAGGCCGCCTTATAGGCTTTCACATTCCGTTTGGCTTCTTCCAGTCCGCCATGCGGTTCATTTCCAAGCGTGATGGACAACATATTTTCGTTCCCGAATTTTTCGATCCAGTTCTCCGCGCCTTTGGCAATGCCTTCAACACTGAAGTTTTCAAACCCCTCGCGCTCGACAACAAAAAGAGGAGAACGGCCCACCATCCCTATCCCGCGATCCACTACCCGTTTTGCATTAAACACCATGGGTTTGTAGGGAGCCTCCGGAGCCCATTTACTATAGATCCCCACCTGCCGCAGTCCGATCCGTTCACTGATATCAATATACTCCATCACCCGGTTGTCCCAGTTCCGGGCGGTGAAATGTACATCTTTGGCCGGATATTGTTTGGTGATCGCCTCAGGCAAAATCGCAAAAGTAGTCATTTCACGATAGGCTTCTTTGCCTACCCGTTCCAAGCTGGTATGCACCTCATAATAACGTCCCACCTGAAAGTCGACGCCCGTGGTTCCGGAGATATCCAAATCCGCACTGTATACAATATATCCCGATTCAGACCGTGCCAATTTCAAGGGGACAATAAAGGTTTCCGCCTGCTCGGCACCCCAATAGTCACGGATGGACACCGTCAGGTGTTGTTCCGATTCAGGCAAGGTCTCCAAGGCAAAAATTTCAGATTTTAATTTTACTGCATCCCCCGGATAAAACAAATTTGCCAGGACATCGCTGGAAAGTTCAACCCGGCTGATATTGTCATCTTCCTGTTGGGAAAACTCAGCTTTCAGGTTGTCGACATAAAATGTGCCGTGTGTCTTGTGCATTTTAAAATTAAACCGCGCCGCCACCGTTCCGGCCGGCGCCTGCAGCGTGTTAGAAAACGCCCGCCAGTTTTCTTTTTTGGTGAAAATCGTGATTTCATCCGCACGAATCACACTGTCCCCCGCACCCAGCCACTCAGCTTTGGCATAAATTGTGAATGACATATCCGGCGAGTACAGATCACATTTCCCCACTCCTGAAAAAGTCCACTTCCCGGGTTGGGCCGGAAAAGAAGCCCCGGTCACGATCGTTTCTTCGGTCAATGCATCCGCTTCTTCACGTTCTAATTTTAAACTGTTTTTCCCTTTGTATGCTTCCTCGGCAGATACCTGGATCTTTCCTTTTGCATCCCAGCCTTCCGGTAATGTGGAAGCCGCCTCAAAATCTTCAGTATATGCACCGGAGACTTGGGAAGCCCCGCCCAAGAGGGTTAATGATGATCCTCTGAGAAGTAGTTCGGGCGTCTTGGACCCTTTCACAGATCCCGTGGTTAAGTTTATGGAAATACTTTGCAGGGGTGCATGCCAGACGCCGTCATTTGCACCGTCCCAATGTTCTGAACCCGCCATCCGCTTGGGATCAATTATCAGGGTTTCCCACTTGCCGGTGGCGGGAAGTTTTACCCCGCGTCGTTGATGGGTTTGGCCTGAACCATCCATCAGACGAATGGTCGCAGTTTGGGTATTCTCACTTTTCACTTGGACCCGGATTTCCTGAACTTCTGTTCCCGAATCCAAATGATACGTTTTCGTGGCGGCCACCCACTTCCCTTTCACACTGAAATCACCACTGAGCTTCACCGCATTTTCACCTTCATCCTGAACAACTTCTATTCCCCCGCCTGCCCCCCAGCCGGGCGCAAAATCCCATCCGCTTATCCCCTGTTTCAAAAAAGTATCCGTGGGAACGGATCGGGTTTCTTTATCACTTAAAGACAAAGGGGCAAATTCCTGGGGTGTACCCAAAACCGGAGCCTGGGCCCCTTCTTCCATCACCGCTTTGACCATCGCAAATTCCACTTTGCCCACCAAGTGATCTTTATTGGGTTTGGGAACACTGAAGAAGATTTTGGTTAATGGAAAGTGGACCACACCATCCTTGGGTCCACCCCAATGTTCCACCCTTTTATTCAACGGAAAAATGATTTGTTCCCAGCCCTGGGTACCTTTGATCCGTTTTTTTATCTGATGGGTTTGGCCTTTCGCATCCACAACCCGCAAAGTAATCTGCTGGGCAATGGGTGACCGGGCATGAATCTGAATCTCGGTTGCACCTTTCGGCACTTGAATCGAAGCCATCGCCAACACATAGGGAGTGTTTTTCTTGGATTTGGAAAAATCGTAGGACAACACCCCCATGGGGACACCATGTCCATCCTGCTCCAAAACAAAGGAACCTTCCCCGGTATTTTTTATAAAGGCCCATTCATTTCCCTCTCCGAAAAGTTGCAAGTCTACAGCTGTGGCATTTTTTGAAATGGTTGAAGATTTGTCGGCCTTTATTTCACCTTCCCCTGCGATCCCTTTGCCAAACTCCAATCCTGCAGGCACCCGGTAATAAAGTGGTTGCCCCTTCAAAGGTAACACCAAAGTTTCTTTCTCAACCGGCAAACCTTCCAAATCAGATACTTTTAAACCAAGCGCCACACGGTTGAGCATCGGCAGGGTTAAGTCATGATTCGAGGTTTCATCAGGAGAAGCACCGGGAGGCGGCGCAGTCCATGCCACCCATTTCCTCGCTCCTTTATCATTTGTAAATTCCACCACATAATCAAGGTCTGAATCCGTAGGCAAACGGCCCTTTAAACTGAATCCATCCAGTTGTTCCATCATTTCCACTGCCGCGTGATACGCCGGACGTTTTCCGCTGCCTTCCTGCTCAACCAAACCGAATTTGTCCCCGTCCCATTCATACCAAACCGTAAGTTTCACCCCGTTTAATTGATCCATCATAAATTGACGCACATAGTACCAGGCCTGATATTCCCGTGCTTTTTCAATCGAACCTCCGGACCATCCTTCGTGGGTTTCTTTTACGGCAAACCCCCGTTCGGTATTAATCATCGGCAGATCAGGCGCACCATATTTTTGAAGCAGCTCCCGGGTAATCCCATGTCCAACAGAAAATTCTTCGGGAGTTTTTACACCGTAGGGATGCACAGACCATCCACGGATTCCTGTCTCTAAAATCCCTTTTTGAAAGCAGAACTCGGTCCAGTCATAACTTGGTTGCCAATAATTTGAAACGGAACCCGCAACCACAAATGCATCCGGATTGGCTGCCAACATGGCCGGTACAACTTCCTTCACCAATGCGGTATATTCTTCGGCGAAAGGTTCTGAATTGTGCTTCCCGTTTTTTCGCCAAAACGTGCGGACATTGGGTTCATTCCAAACTTCCCAGATCACATCCTGGTCGCGATAATGATTTGCCAATGCGGCCCCGAATGCGGCGAAACCTTTGCGGCCCGCTTCGGTCTGAATGCCCCCTTGCCCGTCATTTTCATACTCTTTATGTACATTGAACAACACGCCCACCACAGTCAGTCCCAAAGATTTTGCATGTGCCATTTGCGCATCATAATCCGAGAAATCATAAGACCCTTTGACCTTTTCAACCCCCGGCCAGTAAAAGCCCCTACGGACAACCCGAAATCCCATCGCATGAACCTGGTCTAAAGTTTCAATCGTGAAGTTATGGGTTTTCAACTGAATCGCACACCCTTCCGGGAAACCCGTAGGGAGTTGCAAAGGTTCGGCTGGCAAAAGACATGCACAACATGCAAAGACGAACAGGATGGGTAAACGTGACATGGGGACTCCAAGTAAATGTATATACAAAGTTAAGAAACTTTAAGGGATAAAATCAAGTTCGGTCAAGTCTTATTTTCAAACTGCCGCGTTTGTTTTAAAATGAAAGAATCGATAAATGAAAAAACCCCCACAAATTGTGAGGGTTCAAACGCATATTTTTATAAAGTCAGTTTTGTCGACGGCGAAAAACAAGTATGGATCCCATCCCGATACCCAGCAGGAAAAGACCCGGTTCCGGCACCACCGCGTTCACTACAATCGTGGGACGAACTCCGGTTCTCTGGTCCACCTGTGTCAAAGTAAGCGTATTATTGTCAGTAAAGTCCCCTGCTTCCAAAACGCCACTGGCAATTGAATATTTTCGGGACAACCCGGAAGGGACACGGTAAAATCCATAATCCGTTCCGTCTGCCCCATCAGCTCCCACGGAATTCAAACTGCTTTGAAAATTGGGATTTGTATAAGAGTTGTCTGCAGTATAGGATTGAATCATATAATCTCCGGAGCTGAAGAGTCCGGAACTGGTCATATTTTCCGCCCTCAAATTGCCAGTAATTTTTAAAGAAGCAATAGGATTGGAGATATCCTCATTTGAAACACCATGGCTTTGATCCCACCACGCAACCCCTGCAATTAAAAGATACTTTACCTATTGACATGCCCTAATGTCACGATGTAGTTTTAATTATATATACAAATACTACCCCTACCATAGAGGCACCACATGAACACACCCACACCAATCGCATCACCTAAATTCCTCCGACTTTTTGCCGTGACCTGTTTGCTTTCCTTTGCCGCCCGGGCCGCAATTATTGTAGACAGCTTCGATGATTCCGGAGTCATCGATCCCGGAACCGGCAATGCTACCGGTTCCTTCAACTACACCAATAACAGCAATTTTATGGTGGTGACGGTGGGCATGGGTGCCAAAAACGGAGGCATTGATAATGCGGAGTTTACCACACCCAGCGTAAGCTATGGAGGGGACGCCCTGTCCAGCGCCTATGTGCATACGGCCGATCATGGATTTAGTTTCATTTTCTATCTGTCAAATCCCAAAACCGGTGAAAATTCGCTTTCTGTTGATTTTGGGAAAGTCTTGGATCCGGATAACAACACAGATCGATTCCAGTTCGGTGCTCTTAGCTTGTCTAATGTGGACCTAGCAAATCCCGTAGCTTTGTCCTACGGTTCGACCCCTATCGACGCCGGAAATCACGATGTACTTTCAGATCCCGACCTCAACTCAGGAGATTTTCTCGTCTGGGGAATGGATGCGATAAACAGTGTTGATAATCCAAATTACGAGGTGGGGGGAACGGACGCTGCCACTCAGGATGGAACTTCAATGACGGTGTTTTATGAAGTGCTGGGGGACAACGGAGGAAGTGGTCGGTCCCAATCTCTATACCATGTACTCACTGCCGGCGACTTTGATGTCAACGGCGACGTGCTGGTGGATGCTTTTTCCAGTCGCTCTAGTTCTTTAGACGGCGGGGTGGTGTTCAACGTCATTCCCGAGCCGGGTACGCTGACACTGACTCTGATGGCACTGGTCGGGTGCATCACCCTCGGAACCCGCCGCCGCGGATAAGTGTAATGTTCCAGGGACGAGGTCCCCGGAAATTCCGCCCTATTTCCGGGCGTACCTTGGCCGGTATATCCCGTAAGTGGTTGTCGCGGGCTGCTGAATCTCTGGCGTATATCCCAATAGTTTACAGTCTCCACTGAGTGGGGCTGGAGCCGTATTTGACTTTGAAGGCCCGGGAAAAGGCACTCGGGCTCTCGAAACCGCAGCGTGAACTGATTTCCTCAAGTGAATGGGTTGAGTTACTCATCAGCTGAAACGCTTTCTGAAAACGGATTTGGTCAAAGATTTTTTTGGGAGACGCCCGCATAACTTCGTGAAAATGGCGACGTAACTGAACCGGAGAAATTCCGGTATGTTTCGCAATTTCATCCAGATTGGGACTTCGATCCAATTCCTGTTCGAAAAATTGCATGGCTTTATGAACCCTTTCGGCCGCCGACCCTCTTAACGGCACGTCCTCCCGCAGAACCGTTTGCGTGGTCATCAAGGTCAATTCAAGCTTGGCATATTCATGGACAAACATCATCGCCGGACGGGGGTTCTCCCAATAGTCTTTGACGAGTTGAGTCAGATATTGAATTCGACGTCACCTGGGACACCACGGGTGCGAATATTGCCGGTGTGCAACTGACAGCTATCAACCGCAACGCCCGTTTATCTACTATTTTTGCAATTGATTTGGGAGATGAGACAGGAGAGACAAAACAATTCGATATTTTCTCCGACCACTTGAATACCTCAGGTGGCTACATCGCCATGGCAGTTCAACTTTCCAATGCGGACTACAGCACCTTGATCAATCATCTCGGCACGCAGACAATGAGTACGGAGAAAGCAACGGGTTATCCCATTTCTCTCAGTTGGACCAACGTTCCCACGGGCTCATACTATTTGGATGTCCTTGCCCAAAATTCCGGCACCAACCCTGATCAAGATGGAAGTCTGACCCGAACCATAACTTCTGTACTCGACTCCGGGAGTTCCGAAACAATATTGGGATATGCTGCGGATGTTTCCGAAAATTTTACAGCAACGGAAAAAATGACTATGCCGCACTTTCCGGTGTCTACGTTACCGCCATCCCCGAACCTTCCACTTTTGCGTTAGTGGGAGTCGCACTGGCAGGTCTTCTCCTGACGCGGCGCCGCCGCTGACGTTACAACGTTCCCATAATATCCGGTTTCTTTGATGAACTCTGTGACGCGTGCCGGAGACAGGTACTCAATGCCTTTCCGATCTGGATCCAGTCATGGGAATATCCCGGGAAGGATTGCTGGTGGCAAATCACCTGTCTCTTAAAATGTCATTGCCCTTTACAAAGTTTGAACGGGATATTTTCACCGGGTCGCTTCTTAAAACCTGTTTTGATTTAGACGGGGTGTTCTGTGTCGATCCCACATGGGAAGAAAATGATGACGGGGAAAAATACAGAAAATTTATACTTTATAGAAAGTGACCCCAGACAAGCAAAAGAGATCTCAATCCTTTCAAATAAATATGTGTATGCAACAGATTCAGCAGAGCTCTTTAGCCCTGCACCTTCTAAGGAACAGGAACCTTTCAGCCCTGATCACGCCCCACGATCGATAAAGTCAAGAGCATGATGAAATCCGTTACTCCCAGGACAGAAGCTCCCGGGCGTTGGTGACGACCTGATATTCCCGCTCAAACCATTCCTCCGAAGTTGAAGGCATATACGTACTCAACGGAACTTTTTGGAGTCTGGGAAGGATTACAGTCTGCAAAAGTTTTTTATGGAGCAAACGTGCATCCGGCAGATCTCCGGTCACACTCACCACCATAAACTTGATCCCCATACTTTTCACATAGTTTATTTCATCGTTCGACATCAGCGGCATACCCGCAAACGAAATCACCAAATCTGTCTCAGGGAACTGTTCCAATAAGAGGATGAAGTGACTGCTGTCCAAGGACTCCACTCCGGGGTTGGCCGTATAAATTCCCGGTAATTCCTCCACCCCCGATAAGTCCATCCCGGGAAAATCATGGAGTAGAGATTTAAAAGTCGTTAGCGTTTCCGTGGAAGGATCCGGGTCACTGGCGAGAATTCTTATATTTCCCTGGCCTTCTAAGATCTCAGAAGCCTGTTGAAAACTCCCCCATCCAAGTGCATTTTCAGGAGCAAAACTTCCTGCTGAATGTCCCCGGCCCTTCCTTCCCGTGAAGCAAAAAACGAGTAGAAGGCTTAGCAGTACAGATCCAGCCAAAATCACCCGTTTGTCTTTTAACAATTGAAGCAAGGTCATGGAACTTCAACTCCGTCTTCAACTTTGGTAACCGCATCCGGCATTTTCCACACCCGAATTCCCTTCTCGGAGTTACACTTCGGGTGGTTATCAACATTCAAAAGTTTTTCAGGCGTGCACACTTGCGCATGGCCATCCATAAACATTCCGTTCGCACCATTCTCCCCATGCGCAAACCAAAGCGTGGTGCCTCGATTGGTATTAAAATTCCAAGGACCATTTGCACTGAATATATAGGACCCATTCAAATTTTTCCCCTCCCGATAATCAATAGATGTACAGGTAACCAGCAGGACATTTGAAGGTTTGGGTACATTCAGAAGTCTGAAATAATTGCGGACACCCCCAACAAAACCGGGATCATTCGGCCAATCCCGCCCGGGAATATCCCGGTACATAAAGCGCATGTCCGGGGCATCCCCGCAGCCCCCCGTCACTTTCGACGTGTACATGCCGTAAATCCCCCCTTCATTTTTAGGGCATCGTAGAATCTTTTCACCCAACCCGGACAAATTAAGATATTTGTCTTCCTGTACCAAATAATAATACCAATGACGGCGGTTTGCAGCCCCGCCCCCGGAAGTATAACTGTATGCCCCCTCTAAAATCCCGTCATGTTCGGACGCATATAGCATACAGGCTTGCCCAATTTGACGCATTTGCCCCAAACAAGTCGTTCGCTTGGCTTTCTCCAGCATCTTATTTGTCATGGGGAACAGTAAGGTCACTAATAATGCAATAATCGCAATCACGACCAACATTTCAATTAAAGTGAAACCTCGGCAGCCCTTCGGCCTGTTGCCCGGGGTATAGGACTTCACCTTCATAGACAAATTTTGGTTTAGGGGGATCATTGTATATACAAAGTACAGGAAGTGTATCCCACCCGTCAAGCTGGAATATAATCGTAGAGGAAAAATTTAATTTTTCACGAAAGTATGCAGGTCCAGTTGATCCCAAAAAACTTTGCCTGTTCGGTGATCCGCATCTCCGGTGCTTTCGCGAAGTACGAACATTCTTTCCCGCAACTTTTGTATTCGATACTTTTGTGCTGGATCATGAATCCGATCGTATTTTTCTTGAGGGTCCGACATTAAATCAAACAACTGGGATGCACGGTATCCATCAGGCCCCGCATATTCAATCAGCTTCCACCCTTCAGAAATTAACCCCCGAATGGAGCGTTCATAACTGATGTACTGCTCCTGCCGCCCCTTCTCACCCTCCCATATTTTGGGCAGCGATGCGCTATGGACGGAGTCCGGCACCGGAAGATTCGTCAATTCGCAGAGCGATCCATAAACATCATAATGACAAACCAACTCCTCACTGGAAACATCCACAGGCACACCGGGTCCACATAAAATCAAAGGCACCCGCAAACTGTGGTCATATAGATTTTGTTTCCCCATTAAACCGTGCTGCCCTACTGCCAAACCATGATCCGCTGTAAATACCACCAGGGTGTTTTCCCAAACCCCCTTTGCTTCCATAGCAGCCCTTAACCGTCCGAAAGCGTCATCCAGATGGGAAATCATCGCATAATAATCAGCCAGATGTTTCTTCACTTCAGCCGGTCGTCGCGGCAGGGAGGCCAAATCTTCATCCCGGGCACCCGATGTGCGCGTTCCCTCTTCGGAAAAAGACGAAAGATGTCCGGTGTGATGTGGATGCATGGCCAAAAAATTCTCAGGAAGGGGCAGTTTTTCCGCATCATACATTGCATGAAATTCATCCGGGGCATTCCGGGGATCATGCGGAGCCGTAAGCGCAACCGACAAAAAGAATGGTTGTTCAGATTCATGTTCCTTTACAAATCCGCAGGCGGCATCCACAAACAAATCCGTTGCGTGCACGCCTTTCGCGGGCATTGCCTGATCGTATACCCCCTGTGGATCATAGCCCTGGACCGGCATGGCCCATTGATCTCCCATTCCTCCAAAAAAGATGTGATCCCCATCTGCAAAAGACCGATGAAAACTTTCCCGTTCATTGTGCCATTTTCCAGTATGAAAAGTGTCATAGCCCTGCTGCCCGAAATATTCCCCCATCATCACCTGATCCGATGCGATTTCCTGCCCTTCCCCCAGAAGCTGAAATACAGACCTTCCCGTGTGGATCATCGCCCGGCTGGGCATGCAAACCGCACCATTCGATCCGCCGGGAATGTAGCAGCGGCTAAAGTGGGTTCCATCTCTGGATAATTGATCCAGATGCGGGGTATATACGTCGGGATTCCCGGCAAAACCGAGGGCGTCATGACGCAGATCGTCACATACAAATAATAAAATGTGAGGTTTCATCTATATGCCTCCATTAAAGCAGACCCGGTGACTCCGCCATCAAAAACGCGGCACAATTCAAATCCAACTCTGAAACTTTCAATAAATGTGCATGATTCAGACTCATTTTCCCATTTCAATTCAATTGAAATAGGGTAACAATATATCCTCGATATTCTCTACTGATCATTACAGGATCTCTTATGGCCAAATCCCCTACATCCTTTCGATACGATTACGCGCAGTCGCCACCTGTCGACCAAGTTGGCATTGCCGAACGTGCAGCACGCTTCACCACCCGGAGCATCAAGACCTCCACCAAACGTGAAGGACTCGACATGGTACTCAACATGATCGACCTCACCACCCTCGAGGGTGCCGATACACCGCGTAAAGTTCAGCAACTTTGTTACAAGGCCGGTCACCTGCATGATTCAATTCCCGGTCTGCCCACGACGGCGGCCGTTTGTGTGTATCCACCTTTTGTAAAAGTCGCGCGCAAAGCATTAGGAAGTAACAGCCCGATTAAAATCGCCTCGGTCGCCACCGGATTCCCTTCCGGACATCTTACCCTTGAAGGAAAACTGGAAGAAACCCAACGCGCAGTCGCCGATGGTGCTGACGAAGTGGATATGGTCATTTCCCGCGGCCGTTTTCTTTCTGGAGATTATGAATATGTATTTGACGAAATCGCCGCGGTAAAAGAAGCCTGCGGTAAAGCCCGGTTAAAAGTAATTTTGGAAACCGGTGAACTTGCCACCCTCGATAACGTACGGCGGGCCAGTGATATTGCGATGCACGCCGGAGCGGATTTCATTAAAACCTCCACCGGTAAAATATCTTCTGCCGCCACCATTCCGGTTACGCTGGTGATGTTATTGGCCATCCGCGATTACCATTTCAAAAGCGGAAATATGGTTGGAATGAAACCCGCCGGAGGTATCTCAAAATCTAAATTGGCACTCCACTATCTGGTGATGGTGAAAGAAACCCTCGGTTCGGAATGGTTGAGCAACGAGTGGTTCCGATTTGGGGCCAGCAGCCTCGCAAACGATGTGCTGATGCAAATCGCCAAAATTGAATCCGGTGGCGATTACCAGAGCCCCTGCTATTTTTCCCAAGACTAATCTACCCCACAGAAATCATCATGAAAAAGAATACCCAATGGGAATACGCTCCCGCACCGGAGGCGGCAAAAATCGCCAAAATTGCCAAGCGTTACGACCACTTCATCAACGGAAAATGGACCCCGCCACAATCCGGAAACTATTTCCGTACCATCAATCCTGGTAATGGAAGAAAGCTTTCAGAAGTCGCCGACGGAAACGATGCGGACGTGGATGCGGCGGTGAAAGCGGCCCGCGCCGCTTACGAAGGACCCTGGGGAAAAATGAGCGGCCGGGAACGCGGTAAATACATTTACCGGATCGCACGGCTTATGCAGGAGCGGGCACGTGAGTTTTCAATTATCGAAACGCTCGACGGCGGCAAACCCATTCGGGAATCACGCGACATTGATGTGCCGCTCGCAGCCAATCATTTTTTCTACACCGCCGGTTGGGCGGATAAATTGGAATACGCGTTCCCCAACCGGAAAGTCGCATCCCTGGGTGTGGCCGGACAAATTATTCCCTGGAACTTTCCACTACTCATGGCGGCCTGGAAAATTGCCCCGGCGTTGGCCACCGGTAATACCGTGGTGTTAAAACCGGCCGAGACCACGCCCCTCACCGCGCTAAAGCTCGCGGAGATCATCGCTGATTCAGGACTCCCGGAAGGCGTCGTGAATATCGTCACCGGCGCGGGAAGCACCGGTGCAGCCATTGTGAATCATCCGGACATTGATAAAATCGCCTTTACCGGTTCCACCGGCGTCGGAAAATTGATTCAACAAACCATTGCGAATACCGACAAACGGGCAACCCTCGAACTTGGCGGGAAAGCCGCAAATATTATTCTTGAGGATGCGGCCATTGATCAAGCGGTCGAAGGAATCGTCAACGGCATTTACTTCAACCAGGGACACGTCTGCTGCGCCGGATCCCGCTTGTTTATTCAGGAATCGGTTTACGACGAAGTAATCTGGAAACTGAAACGTAGGATGCGCACATTGGTTGTCGGTGATCCACTGGATAAAAATACGGATATTGGTGCGATTAACTCCAAAGAACAACTGAAGACGATTCAGAAGTACATCCAGTTGGGTCAGGAACAGGGAGGAGAAATGTACCAGCCTAAATGCAAGCTGCCCGCTGCCGGAAACTGGTGCCCCCCCACCCTGTTCACCAACGTGACCCAATCATCGGTCATCGCCCAGGAAGAAATATTCGGACCGGTACTGGCCGCTCAAAGCTTCCGGACCGTTCCGGAAGTCATTTCCAAGGCAAACAATACCCCTTACGGATTAAGTGCCGGGGTTTGGTGCGATAAAGGCGCTCGGCTTTTTCAACTCACCACCCAGCTTGAAGCGGGTGTGGTTTGGGGAAATACCTTTAACCAATTCGATCCGGCCTCGCCCTTTGGCGGCTTTAAGGAAAGTGGCTTTGGTCGCGAAGGCGGCCTGCATGGCCTCGCCGCATATCTTGAAATGTAACGAAACGAAAAGGTGTCATCATGGACCGACTGGAAATTTTAAAAACCTATAAACTTTATATCAACGGGAAATTCCCGCGCAGCGAATCGGGTCGGTATTATACCCCCGAAGGACGCGGTGGAAAAGCACTCGGTAATATTTGCCAAAGCTCACGAAAAGACCTCCGCGAATCAGTACTGGCTGCCCGGGGCGCCTTGGGAAACTGGGCTCCCCGCGCGGCATTTAACCGCAGCCAGATCCTCTATCGCATGGGGGAAATGCTGGAAGGACGGCGGGCGCAGTTTGAAGATGAATTGAAACAACAGGGAAGTACAGCCGCAGCCGCGCGGAAAGAAGTGGAAACCGCCATTGACCTTGCCGTTTATTACGCGGGGTGGTGCGACAAATACCAGCAGGTATTCTCAGCCGTGAATCCGGTTTCAACCGCACACTTTAACTTTTCGGTTTACGAACCCGTAGGCGTGGTAGCCGCCATTGCGCCTGAGAATTCAGCACTGGCCGGACTACTCGGCACTCTCTTACCCATCATCGCGGGTGGAAACACCTGTATCGTGCTCGCCTCAACCGGTAAACCCCTCTCGGCCATCACACTCGCGGAAGTGTTGGCGACTTCTGACCTGCCCGGGGGCGTGGTAAATATTCTGACCGGTGACAGGAAAGAACTGTTACCCATCTTTGCCACCCACATGGATATTAATTCTCTGGTGGCCTCTGACCTGACAAAAACGCAAATTGCGGATATAAAACAAGCATCGGTCAACAACCTCAAACGAATCGTTATTCACAAAGAAGATGTTTCAAAACTTGAAGATCCCTATGCCATCCTCAAAACCCAGGAAATCAAAACCACCTGGCATCCGATTGAAACCAGCATCGCAGGTGGCGGAAAGTATTAGAAGTGCCAAGTGCAAATCCTATAATCCCCAGCAGAAGAATACACTCCTCTTTCCCTTTTATCAGAAAGAGACGCTTCCATCCGCAAATTTCTTTATTTTCACAAAATTCCGGACTAATACACCCGGATTCAAAGTTCGGCGATTGCTTAAGTGAATGACGAAGTTCTTCATACCGAAGAAATTGCTTTCATGAACTTTACAGAACCCCATATTTGTATATACATTTTTCGCTTCCCTGCGGGAATCTAAAAAATAATTACTTAAAGGCCACCTTCATGCTTCCTCCCAATCAACTTCCTCAATTGATTCTTCCCCGCATCCAATCGGCGGTGAACCGCCTTTCCGGTGACATCTGGGAAACCATATGCCCCTTAACCGTAAAAGCTTCCGCTCCCCGCCCCGAACAATGTTCACTTCAAGCAGGGAAAACACTCAAACTTTCTGTTTTAAAGAATGAAACGTACTGGGGAAAACTCTTCGATCAGCGTTGGTGTAAAATCGAATTTAAAAATCCGACCGGCAAAAATAACTGGTTGCATTGGGATGACCAGGGTGAAGCCACCCTATACGTAAAAGACAAACCGTACTGGGGGTTCAATGCGGCACATAACCGCTGCCTACTCCCCGCAGGACTCAAAGAAGTCTGGATCCAGTCCACTTGTGTGCAAAGTGCCATTTGGCATCCGGATGCGAACGGCATGTCCCGGGCGGGTGCACGCTATAAAGGCGCAACTTTGAATCGGCGCAATGAAAATGTATGGCAGGCTTATCACGATTTAAAATGTTTATTTGATCTCGCCCTCGACCGGCGTACCCGCGAAACCCCGGAAATCCCGGAAGCCGTTTACGGTTCAGGATTTCAACCAACCGTGGACTCCTACTCCCCCACGTATCGGAAATTGCTGCGCTGGATGGATGAATCCATCGATGCCTGGGAAACCAAAGGTCTAACCGCCATGCGGAAACATTTGGCGAAAGCCTATGCCGAATTGAAGGTGGATGCCTCTTTTGCAAAAGGTTTGCTCACGGGTCATGCCCATGTGGATCTGGTTTGGATTTGGCCGGAGCGGATTGGCGAATTAAAAGCCGTGAATGTTTTCGCGACCGCCAACCGGTTAATGGAACGCTATCCCGAATTCCGTTTTGCCTACAGTCAACCCGCCAGTTACGAAGCCGTAAAAGCACGGGAGCCCAAACTCTACAATGAAGTCAGCAAACGAATGAAGGCCGGCACCTGGCAGGCGACAGGTGCAATGTATGTGGAATCTGATACCCTGATTGCCTGCGGAGAAGCCCTCAGCCGGAGCTTTGCACTGGGTCAGGAAGCTTTTGAAAAATTATTCCAAAAGGTCCGTGCTACCGAAAGAGCTTTTCCTAGACATCCTAATGCTCGGGAACATATAAACAAGAAATTACA
>CAKZLZ010000071.1 GCA_937127435.1 uncultured Verrucomicrobiota bacterium
TCGGAGGGCGTTATTTGTATTAAAAAAGGTCATTTTCTCAGAAGGTTAGTAAACGACCTTTGGACACCTTCCGGAATTAGGAAACGGCTAAAGAAGAATACTGCGCGAACGATCTTTTCTGTTGGCTTGACGTGCTTGTGATGCTTTTCGCCTATTCTCTGCTGCGGTCTTTGTATCGACGAATGTCTTGCAATGCGGGCAAGTTAATCCCCGTGACTCTCCACCGTGCATGCGAACCGTTTTGCCATCTCCATCAAAGCACTTGGTGCAGAATGGTCCTTCTTGTTCTTCCTTGCCCTTTGCTCTCCAATACATGTTGTCCTGAAAAAGCAGTTCGGTTGGAGCCTCTAGCTTCTTTTTTAAATCCCGGTTTTCGTCCAGCAACTCCTGAAATCGTTCCTGGAGTTCCATTAGATCACCCTGAAGCTCGATGACCTTTTGAACGACCTCGATATTATCAAGTTTTTGTACAAGCTTGGCGAGTTCTTTAGCGGTGTCGAGTGCGCCCATCAGGTGGCCTCCTGTTCGCGCATTTCGGTTAAATCTGTATTGGCTCGCTGGTTGTTCATGTAGATAAAATACATCATGTCGGTGAATAATACATGCAAATTTTGAAATGTTCAACACTTCAGAAAAATGGAAACTCTATTGCAAGGGGAAAGTAAGGTCTTATATCATTCTTTTGGTGGAAATATTATTGCAAACTGTACCTTCATCCACAATGTATCTTTGGATACAAGGAGGTATTTGTGGACTTTGGAAAACTACTGGCATGCTTATTTGGCTCGAAACAAACCGTTGCCAATAGAAATGTATCCCCGCCACCCATTAGAACCAAATCTGCCTCCGTTTCTTCAGGAACAAAATGGGTACCGCCTGGGGTAGCGGTCAATGTATGTGGATACTCCATCCCAGATGGAATGGTCTACATTGGGAAAACTCTATCAAATTCCAGCCGGTACGGTGATGAACCTTCGCTCATCAACTCCAAAGTTTCTGTTGATAAACGGTCACCAAATTATGCAGGCTTGGGGATGAATTACTGGCCGACGTATGACCGGATATCCCCTCAATCACGTGCGGCATATCTTTCTTGGCTCAGCTCCGGTCGCAATGATTCCAATGCTTATATTGGCTATGTGTTCCTTTTCTTTTATGGTCTTGAGCGACGTCTCTTTGTGGATCTTAAACCCTCACCAGCTTTTCAGGAAGAAGCAAAGCTCATCATTGCTGAGGTTAAACGACTTCGTGAGATTTATGGGGGAAGTCGCTCATTCCAGAATTATGCAAGCAGCTTCATAGAGGTTGCTGAGCTTGTCTTCTCCACGGGTAAACCCTACGAGAAAGAGCCTACTTATGGTTCATCTATCGGTTACGCGGTGCCGCTTGAGGTAAAGGCTGCCATTGCACACCTCGTAAATGATGGGCTCCCCTTGCCAGCAGAATGGGCGTTGGCCTGGTACGTTGGCCATGAGGAAACTCAAACCACCGTTACTCTCAAGCGTTGCTGGAACTTGTTTGAAGGGCTTTTCTGCATCCGCTATTACAAATCTGAAGGTGATGGAATCCTAATCAAGCCCAACAAAAGTCCTTTGCGTCTGACGTATAAACCAGCAAGTTCCGGTTTTGGAGGTGAGGTTAAGCTCTCCGACAGCGGGTTGCCCGACCCCACGCGTCTAAGCGGCCCCTTTAGAAAAATTTCGGAGATCGCACGTGGGGCCGAGGAGGATCTGCGAGCATATTCACGGTGGCTCGGGAGATATCCCGAGCAGTCCGATAGACTTGACGGGCTCGCGTTGTTTCCAAAAGATTTACTCGAAGCTGCCGACACCCCTGAGCTTAAAAACATCAAACGGTGGCTGATGTCTGCAGTGGGTGAAAATCAGTGGATAAGGGTGACGGGCACAAACCTTACCGGGATCTGGCCCACGGGTATCGACGGGAAACTTCCGAAGAAAGATGCGGTGGCACTTTGTCAATTGTTTGGCCTCCTTGGGGTAGGGGTTGAGCCCGACCCTCGTTTTGGGGGCCGATTAGCCAAGGGTGATGAATACGCTATTTTATTCAAACAAGAGGAGGATATCTCAGCACCCAGCCGGGAGTATGCATCTTCAACCCTGTTGCTCCATTTGGCGTCTACGGTGGCCTTTGCTGACGGGGATGTGGGAGAGGACGAGAAAGAGCATCTCATTCACTATCTGGAGCATGTGCTTCAGCTCTCCAGGGCTGAGACCCAACGACTAAAAGCCCACCTTTGCTGGCTACTTGAAAATAATCCGGGCATGGGTGGGATTAAGAAGCGCGTCGAATCCCTCAACAAACAACAACGTGCCGCAGTGTCTAACTTTTTGATTGGGGTTGCTGCTGCTGATGGGGTTATTCATCCTGATGAAGTGAATGTCTTGAAAAAGCTCTATGCGCTACTGGGGTTCGAGGAATCCCAGTTATTCAGTGACCTTCATCAGATTTCCACAACGCCAGTTGCTACAACTACAAAATCTGCCATCCCACCGTCTGCTGTTGCAAGCGAGAAGGATTCGGAATCAAAGTCCTTCACCCTCGACATGAGTAAGGTGAAAGCTATCACAGAGGACACCAGTGTGGTGTCTGAGATCCTGGTCGATATTTTCGATGATGACGAGGAAGATGAAGATGCTGCTGAGGACGGTCTGCCGATACCCTCGGAGGATGGCGTGATCACGATCGAGGGGTTGGATGCCACCCACACCGCTCTTATTATGAAACTTCCCCTTACCGCTGAAATATCCGCTGCAGAGTTTGAAAAGCTCGCTGAAGACCTTAATCTGATGCCTGAAGGCGCATACGAAACAATCAATGAGTTCGCCTACGATCGGTTCGACGAGCCATTGCTTGAAAGCACCGACCCCATTGAAATCAATATTCCAGCCTTAAAGGAGCTGCATGTATGAGTACCCGCCCTTTGCGCCCCCGAGTTCGTGATGCCATTATCCAAAGCCTGCAAGCGGGTGTCGTCCCCCGCGTCGGGCAAGCCCACATCCAGGTCGGCCGTGTCCAGGAAGTTAAAGCCTTGATCTCGGACATCGAGCGTATTGCAGATGATGGGTCAGGTGCTCGCTTTGTCATTGGAGAATATGGGTCAGGAAAAACATTTTTCCTCAACCTGATTCGGTCCATCGCAATGGAAAAAAAGCTGGTTACGGTTCATGCGGACCTGAATCCTGATCGTAGAATCCATGCGACGGGTGGGCAAGCACGTTCGCTCTATCAGGAATTGATGCGGAACATGGCAACCCGAAGTAAACCGGAGGGTGGGGCTCTCTTTAGCGTTGTCGAACGCTTCGTCTCCCAGTCTTTACAGCAAGCCCGTGAACGAAATGTCAAACCTGATGCCGTTATCCATGAACGATTGCAAGGTCTGACTGATCTTGTTGGGGGGTACGATTTTGCAGAAGTGATCGCCGCTTACTGGCGGGGACACGACAGTGGAGACGAGCTTCTTAAGAGCAATGCTGTTCGTTGGTTGCGGGGTGAATTTTCCACTAAAACGGATGCCAAAAAAGCCTTGGGTGTGCGAACCATCGTGGATGATTCCAATGTGTACGACCAACTCAAGCTTCTGGCGAAGTTTACTAGGCTAGCGGGGTACGAAGGTTTGATGGTCTGCCTGGATGAATGCGTGAACTTATATAAATTATCAAACTCCAGGGCCCGGAACTCAAATTATGAACAAATTCTGAGGATCTTGAATGATTGTCTGCAGGGATCGGCTGAGAGCCTTGGTTTCCTTTTCGGGGGGACCCCTGAGTTCCTGATGGATAACCGTAGAGGACTGTACAGTTATGAGGCCCTGCAAAGCCGGCTGGCGGAAAACACTTTCGCCGTTGGAGACTTGGTCGACTTCTCCGGGCCGGTGATTCGTATCAGTAACCTGTCCCCAGAAGATCTATACGTCTTGCTGGTGAAGCTACGGGACATCTTCCTGCAGGGGGTTGACTCCAATTTAGAAGTACCGAACGAGGCGATCGAAGCTTTCATGCATCACTGTTCAACCACGATTGGGGATGCATATTTCTGCACCCCTCGGAACACTATCTCCAGCTTTTTGGATCTTCTGGCCGTTCTCGATCAGAATCCATCAGCTAAATGGAGTGACCATGTAAAGCACGTGCAGTTGAAATCTGAAACAAACCCAGACTTTGCAGAAATTGAAGAGTCGGAAGACAGTGACGGCGAACTTGCAAGCTTCAAGCTCTGATCCACTCACGCTGCTCCACTATGACATCCTGCGCTGGGTAAACAGCAAGGGGTGGACTTCACTGCGCCCGTTGCAGGTCCAATCCATTCCGGAGATTCTGCCGGCAGACAGAGATGTGATCCTTAGCGCTGCGACAGCGGGAGGCAAAACGGAAGCGGCATTTCTTCCCATTCTATCCAATCTTCTGCATCACCCTCCTTCACCTGGAGTCAGCGTATTGTGCATCAGTCCGTTGAAGGCGCTGATTAACGATCAGTTCCTGCGGCTGACTGATATCAATCGATTCTCGAACATTGAGGTGACACCATGGCACGGAGACATCAGTTCTTCGAAGAAGGCCCGTCTCGTACATGACCCGCAAGGGGTCCTGATCATCACACCAGAGTCGCTGGAAGCCATGTTCATCAAGCGTGGACTGGGACTCAAAACTCTCATTGCGCCTCTCCGCTACATTGTAATTGACGAACTTCACGCGTTCTTCGGTGCAGAGAGGGGATGCCAACTGCTATCGCTCCTCAATCGGGTGGACCATCTGCTCCAACGAAAGCCCCCACGCATTGCCCTGTCCGCAACCCTCGCCGATATGCAGCAGGCAACCCGATTTCTCAGAAGAGAGGCGAGTGGTGATGTCCGTGTGATTTGCGCTGGGGGAGGGGATGAGGAGATTAAGATGCAAGTCCGTGGCTACGAGGTCACCGAGCCGGGTAACCAACAGAACCCCTTGGAGGGCTCGGGAACTCCTGAAATTTGCCACCATCTCTTTTCTACCCTTCGGGGCTCCAAAAATCTGATATTTGCCAATCAACGATCCATGGTCGAACTTATATCCAATCGGTTGAAAGTGGAGTCAGAGAATGCACGTGTCCCCAATGAGTTCTACCCCCATCATGGCAGCCTGAACCGTGAGTTGCGCCATGACGCGGAACAAGCGGCCACCAACCTTTCTCGGCCGGCATCTATTGTCTGTACCTCCACTCTTGAACTAGGTATCGACATTGGGGATGTGAATAGCGTTGCGCAGATCGGCAGCCCCCCATCCGCAGCTTCGCTCAAGCAACGTGTCGGTCGGTCCGGAAGAACAACGGGAATACAGATTCTGCGTGTGTACGTCCAGGAGGAGCAGCTTAATCAGCGTAGCGGTCTAATCGACGGATTGAGGCTCCAACTCGTACAAAGCATCGCAATTATTGAGCTGTTGTTGCAAAAGCGGTACGAGCCCCCGGTTGAGGGTGCGCTTCATTTTTCCACACTTATTCAGCAACTACTCTCTGTTATTGCCCAGTTCGGGAGCGTGCGTGTGGATCAGGCGTATGGCTTGTTATGCAAAACAGGCCCTTTTCATCTGATCACTCCTGATGTGTTCAAAATGTTTCTTCGGGCAATCGCAGATAAGGAGATCGTCCAGCAAATCCATGATGGATCACTCGTTCTTGGTGCAATGGGGGATCGGCTTGTGAACCATTATTCTTTCTACGCTGCATTCCAGACACAACAGGAGTACCGCATTTGTGCGGGGAGCAAGGTGCTGGGCAGCATCCCTATGATCATGCCCGCCGTGATTGACATGCCCATTATCTTCGGGGGCCGAACATGGAAAATTACGGATGTCGATGAGCAAGGTAAGTCCATTTTCGTTGTTCCTTTCCCCAGCGGGAAACCGCCGATGTTCGGGGGGCACGGGCCATTGGTTCACGACATGGTCAGACAAGAGATGATGCAGATTTTGGCTTGTCAGGACCGCTATCCGTACCTGGACCGTAAAGCGCAGGCATTCTTGGAGGAGGCGCGCTCTACATTTGCGCAACACAACCTGCACCAAACCAAAATGACCCAAGTCGATGGGCAACTCTACATAATCCCTTGGGTCGGGGATCGTATCCTGGTTACACTTCAAGTTCAGCTCCTAGCCCGTGGTATCCCGGCCGAACATTACGGACCTGTGCTTTATATCGCTAAAGAGTATGCGCCAATGGTGGCGAAGGCTATGAGCGACATCGTATTAAAAGGGCCGGCAGACGCGACTATTCTGGCTGCATCCGCAAAGAATCTCCTGACGGAGAAGTTTGATGAGTATCTTACTGAAGAGCTTTTGCAGATGGCATACGGTCGAAAGATGTTTGAGCCCCAAAATGCATGGCTGACCGCCAGCGAACTCGCACAATGCTTACAATAATAGATTTAGTTCGATAAAGAAAATGGACGACTGACAGTTGTCGCTAAGCTTTAATTCATACCCCGGACACTGAAACTCCGTGGTTTTTTACCCCATCACTGTGGCCATACACATGGCGGATGTGACGGTAGAAGTCATAATACCATACTTCCCAGGAGTCTGATACACAGGGAACAGTAGTGCTGATTTGGATGTAGCGCGTGGATACCCATGATGTCATGGTTGAGCAAATGCAGTCAGAAATCAACTTAAATTCACCTGTGAAACCTGTATGAAACTATAGGGGGAACGGGACCTGCGGGGGGGGGCATCCTGAATCCAACACAACGGTTTTTTGTAGCCGAGTTGCCGTTATTCCTCTGATGCGGGGTATGAAATAGATTTCACCAAGGCTTGGGATTTTGAACCTATACCAACGATGTATTTGATGCTGCCGGGCACTTGGGCCAAAACGAGGCCTTCCTGCAAACTCCCGTTTTGATAGGTGAAATTTGCACTGCGCCAAAAGATATTGGCCTTTGTTGGGTCCACTACCCGGGGGTTTACCGGAAAGCATAATCTCTTTAAAGCTATGCAGGTCTGTTTCAATTTTTGCGGCACCCACCATTATATAATAGGTCTTGTCCTTCTCTGGCTTCACGTTGAGTAAATACTAAATTTTACCGGCCTCTGTTTTCACCACCGTTGGTGCAGGGGTATCAGCAGCATACGAATGAAAGGAATGAAAGGTGAGTGCAAAGAGCGAAGATAACAGTATTCGGCGAAAGGTTTTCATATACGGAGATTACTACGTTTACCGGTCAATGTGTATCCCAAACCGGATGAAGAATTAATAGGAAAGGAAATCCCACCCCCTCCCCCGTTATATATATTTGAGCACCCACGGTTTTCCATCAGGTCCTGATTTCCGCTACCAGCGGATGCCACCCGTCTTCACGTCGAAGTCGGGTTTTTTAATACCTACAAACTGGAGAAAACCATGCACCGACCCTATACAGTCACCCTCGACCTCTACCGTGGAGCCGCTTACCGTCCGTTCAGTCGTGTGACGGCCAATACCCTTGCCTCTTCCGCATTGGAAGCCTGCTCGCAAGCAGAGACAGCCCTCAACGTTGGTCTGCCGGACATCGAATACGCCGGCGCAGTGGATGCCCATCCTGTGTGGCAACCTCGTCCCGCGGCCCCCGCGAATGCAATTGCGCTCGCTGCCTGAAACATGGCACCCCCATTCCCCGGTGCGTCCCGCCGGGTGAACCCTTTTTCCCAATCAAAACCCTACCCCTAGAAGTAGAAACGAAGTTTCACTCCGGGGCAAGCAAGGAGAACCCTATGCGCATTCTCACCCGCCCGGAAATCGAGTCCATAAAGGATTTCCATCAAACCATGGCCTTTCATGATCGATTATTACACTCACATCTCTTGGCTCCATTATCAGCCAAAGAGGACGTTGCCCTCGTTTTTGAAAACCATGTTAAAGTAACACCCCTTCACAACGCAGGCCCATGCCATTGGGAACTGCGTGATGCAAACTGTGAACCCTTTCCCTTCGTCAGCCTCAAAGACCTTGTGGGATGCCCGGTAACCCAACTCGGATATATTTATGACCCGAGTGTAGAGCATCCTGCAATTCCTTACCTTCAGTTTTTAAACTGTATTTATGTCTGTTGCTTTAGTCCAACTGGAGGAGCTGAACTCCGCCACGACCGTCCACGAGAAGATGCCTGGGATGTGTTTCCGCAGCTACCCTGTGTCTAAAAATTCATTCCTCAAGTTCGTTCAATCCCATCCCAAGCGGATTGAATTGGAGGGAACTCACGGGGGTCTGAAAGTCCCAGCTCATACAAAGTATAATTCATCTTCCCGAAGTTGCAGGCCGCACAGGTGACCACCAGATTTTCCAGCGTGTTCTCGCCACCTGCTGAATGCGGAACAACATGATCATACTGCAGCCACATACACTGGAAGCCTGCATGCTGGGATCCGTTGGTGTTTCCCCAGGGAACAGATTCAGGATAAACCTTATGAAAGTGTTTTCTGATGTCCGGGTGGATCACGGGAATTCCACAGAAACGGCAGTGGTATCCGTCACGAGCATGCAATACCTTTTTCATTTGAGCATTAGGCATACGGGCTTTAACTTTGGGACGTGAGTGTTGTTCTGGTTGTTTGGTCACCTTCACATATGGGCTCGCCTTCCCCCAGATGGATTCTGTCCATTCGCGGACCGTAGAGTCATTCGCCAACTCAAACAGCTTGCTGGCCAGTTCCGTGTGACCGGAGAGATGTGCTGAGACAGCTGCATCCAAATACCGGGCCGAATCATAAATTTCTGGGATCGGGTCCCTGAAACAACTCTTCATATCAAAGACACTCCCTGTTCCAACTCAAGAGAACTCACGGATCTTTCCATACATACAAAAACTTGCCGGTCCTTTTGTACTCCCGAAACGTTAAATCCTGATGACAATTTCATGACCCACTCACTCTTTCACCTATTCCAAACTTTTCCGAGCTCACAACATAAGAATCTTACCCCTAACCAAAGGAGAACCCATGTCCGTTCATCTCGAACTTAACTACGGAAAGAAAATCGGACTGCCTGAATACAGCAGTCACAACTTTAGCGTCAGCCTGAAGACCGAAATCCCTACTACCGATGATATTCCGGTAGCGGTGGAACGCGTGTACCGCATTCTCCAAGAGAGTGTGGATGCACAAATCACTCACCCCGGATACGTGCCGGGAAGCGAAGCGGAACCTGTATCCACTCCCCAAAGTAACCTTACCCACATGCCCCCACAATGGAAATGCAGTCCCAAGCAGAAGGAATTGATTCTGAAGTTGGTGGACGAACAGGGCCTTGATCGCAATGCCGTTGACCAACAAGCCCAAGAGCGCTTCGGCAAACGCGTCACCCAACTCAACAAGCTGGAAGCCTCGGGACTTATCGACACCCTGATGCAACAAGGTCACCGCAAAGGCAATCAACGGAGGGCAGCATGACACCATCCACTGGTGATCCCCTCGCCTATATGAGCGCGTCCCGACTCAAATCCTTTCTCACCTGTAGACTTAAATTCTACTACGAGAAGGTGCTTGGACTCAAATCCCCCTCCTCTCCAAATCTGCAGATCGGTAAAGCGGTCCATGCGGGTTTGGAGGCCTTTCACCGGGCACAATGGCAGGAAGCGCCCATCAGCAATGCGGATGCCCTTCTGGCGTATCAGGAGGCGTACAGCGCTCTTGAAGAGGAGGAGGCTGTGGAGTACGGCGACAAGAGCCGTGATGACTGCCTGGCTACCGGAGAACGGGTGGTGAACGCCTACCTCGAAAGCGAACTTGCCAAGGACTCCCGGGGTATACTGGGAGTTGAGGTAATGCTTCGCTCAGACGACAAGCGACTCCCCGTTCCTCTTTTGGGGGTGCTGGATCTTGTGCGTGAAGGGAATGTGCCGGTGGACTTTAAAACCATTGGTGCAACTCCCAACCTACAGGAAGAAGCCTGGGCCAACGAACTGCAGCTTTCCATCTATCACCTCCTCTTGCAGGATGCCACGGAAGAAACTCCCGCCCCGGGAGAACTGGTGTATTTGGTGAAGCTGAAAAGCCCCAAAGTCATCCAACACAAACTCCCAGCGGTCACCGATACTCAATTGGAGCGCCTCCGTACTCTGATGGATATCTACGTCGATGGCGTAAAGCGAGGGGACTTCTACCCGTCTCCCGGTCAACACTGTCGTTGGTGTGACTTTCGTAATCAATGCAAGGCGTGGACCTCCATGTCAAACGCTGCCTAAAACGGCCACAATTGTGGTCAATAACAACAAGGAGAAACACGATGGGAGCATCACCCTTCATTACCGTCGCTCATGGCGCAACTGCCCAAAAAGCATTCAACGAGGCTGTGGAATCCGCCTCCTTCGAAGAGGGCCATGGTGGATACACCGGGTCTATCGCTGAGAAAAATTCCTTTGTCAGTATTCCACTCCCCAAAGATACAAAGCCTTATGAGGAGGCCAACCGGCTCATTGACGAAGATGAGCGGATCTCCGATAAATGGGGACCTGCAGGCGTCTTCGAACTCGGCAAGGATCGCTGGCTGTTTTTCGGATGGGCATCTTCCTAACGCCAAAACCCTAACTCAATCCAACTACCACCCCATCTGGCAATTTGTCAGGTGGGGTTTTCATTTTCACACAACTTAAACCCAAAGGAAATCCTATGGTCTGTAACCTCTTACTTCATTGTGGATCTGCTCAGGTCGAACGCCAAGAACTGTCAGAAGTCCACACCCCGGCTGCCACCTACAGCTGGCAACCCATTCCCCACGATCTGCTCCTGAAGCAGGTAGAGGCCACCCTGCCCCGTTATGGCATGCGGGTGGTCAACGAGGCCCATGGCCTCTCTCATGATGGCAATCGATACTTTGGCCTGCTCGAAGTCGCCAACGGTTCCAATCATCCCGACTACAGCCGGGTACTGGGTATCCGCAATTCCCACGACAAACGCTTCCCTGCCGGTTTGGTGTTGGGAAATCAGGTGCTGGTTTGTGACAACCTCAGCTTCAGTGGGGAAATTAAAGTCGCACGCAAGCACACCTCCATGATCTTAAGTGATCTGTCACATCTCATTGACGACGGGGTTTGCCGGCTCCGGGACTCGTGGCATGAACAGGATCGACGCATTGAACGCTATCAGGATTGCGGACTCCGTGACCCGGTGATGCACGACTTAACCATCCATGCATTGGACAAAGGCGTCATCTGTGGCTCGCAAGTACCCAAGGTGCTCTCTGAGTATCGCCAGCCCCGTCACGATGCATTCCAGCCCCGTACGCTCTGGAGTTGGTTTAACGCTGTCACTGAGACGCTGAAAGGCAACCTCGGTTTACTCCCGGGCAGAACGCAAAGGCTTCACAGCCTCTGCGACACCCATGTGGCATTCAACTAAGGGGGCACGAATGAATCTTACCCTAATTGTATTTTTCGTCGTACTCCTCTGTGGACTGCTCACCGGCTGTGATGTCGGTTCCTCCGTGAATGTGGATACCGGCCCCATAGGCTCCGGACTGGCCACCATCGGGATAGGGATCGTTATGGCAGCTTTCGTCCTCACCCTATTGAAAGGGGGCGATAAGTAATGACAGACAAAAACAGAAAACTCCTCATCGGCAGTATTCCCGTCACCCTCGGTGCTATGGCATTTATGGTGGGACTTGTGGGAGCGGCGGCACTCATCCAGTTGGCCATCCCCATTGCCATCATCGGTTCAGTGGCCATCGCGGTATTAATCATCAGCAACAAGGTAGCTTCCGCGCTCTCGAACAAGGAAGACAAATAATCCTTTAACCCAATCAACGCAGTTTGCCCTCTCCCGGGGGCAGGCTGTTTTTTAGCTATCACTCCATCCCATGGATATCCGACAGACATCCCGATTCATGAAAATACATGCGTATGGTTCGAATTTGTGTAACGATTGTGTAATTATATACCCCAAAACGCCCTAATATGCCCCATGAAGACCAAACGACATAAAACCAGTTAATCTGTTTATTTTCAACATATTAACACTGCAAAACACACCATTTCCTATGAGTAAAAACACCCCCTTCCCAGATTTGGGAGCAGGACGTCGCAGGTTCGAATCCTGTCTCTCCGACCACCTTTTTCATTCCACTCACAAGTCGACAGGGTTCGAACCTGCGAAGCAGCGTTCGAAACGAAGCGCAGCGGAGTAAGCGCAATGTATTTCCATTGCGAGTGAAGCGCAGCGAAACGCCAATCCTGTCTCTCCGACCACCTTTTTCATACCACTCACAAGTCGACAGGGTTCGAACCTGCGAAGCGGGTCAACACCATAAAGTGGGGTGTGACAATAGAACGGGAGCGTTTAAGCCCTTTCGTCGGACGCTTTTTCGTTCAGCTTCGCTTCCAGGGCCGCGATGCGTGCCTGCAGTTTTCCAATTCGATTTACGTTGGAAAGGGTCTTGCTGTATTTCTTAAATTCCGTGGCGGGGGTTCCCCACACATAGGTTGCGGGCGGCACATCTTTGGTGACCCCGCCCTGGGCGCCCACCACGGATTTCTCACCAATGGTTAAATGTCCTGCAACCCCCACCTGTCCGGCGAGAATTGCATTTTTCTTCACCACCGTGCTTCCACTAATGCCGACCTGGGAAACCAAAACCACATCATCTTCAATCACCACATTATGGGCGATTTGAACCAGATTATCAATTTTTACCCGGTCGCCAATGCGGGTTTCCCCGAAACGGGCGCGGTCCACACATGTATGCGCCCCGATTTCCACATCGTCCCCCAGCCGCACGATGCCCACCTGCGGCACTTTGGTGCGGGAGCCGTCATTTTCCACGGTATAGCCAAAGCCGTCGCTGCCAATGACCACATGGTTATGCAGGATGACCCGTTTGCCCACGACCACATTTTCGCGGAGTACCGCACCGGCATGTAACAAACTGCCTTCTCCAAGAGTTGCATTTTCCGAAACCAACACCCCGGACAACAATACGCAATCGTCACCAATGACCGCCCCTTTTTCGATCACGACATTGGGGCCAATATGGACGCCGGACCCTACCTTGGCCAATTCGGAGATCACCGCACCGGGATCAATCCCGGGCAAATAACGTACCGGTGGCGGACAAAACCATTTACAAACTTCCGCAAAGGCCGCATCAGGATTATCCACTTTGATAACCGCACAGTCCGCACTCTCTTCCCAGTCCCGGGACACCAACACAGCGGAAGCTGAAGTCGTTTGTAATAATTTCCGGTATTTGGGGTTGCTCAAAAATGAAATTTGCCCCTCTACCGCTTCATGCAATCCGCCCACCGAATGAATTTCCTGCCCGGCCGAACCCAGCACTTCCCCACCCAGTTTCTCAGCAATTTCCTGAATCCGCATAGGAATTACTCCGCGGATTCAGATTTTTTAGCCGCCGAGGAATTCAATTCCTGAATCAGCAAATCGGTTCGGTCCAAGGTTTGGGACGCGTAACTCACCATCGCCAATCCATTGGGGCTTTTGGCCGAACTGTCCAGCACCAACTCCCAGTCATTGTCTTCAGCCATCTCTTTAATTTTCGCATTCACCTTCTCCACAATTCCCCGGCGTAAACGGAGCCCTTTGGCCTCAAGATCCTTCTGGAATTGCGCTCTTTCCTGGCGCAATCCCTGTTCCTGCTTATTGAGTACTTCCAGCTGCCGGGTTGCTTTTTCAACAATGGCTTTACGCTCAGCCTCCGGAACCTCCGGTTGAGCCGCCCGGTTCCGTAATTCATTAAATTCCTGCTGCTTCAGTTGAAGACTTTGAACCTTTTCCTGTTGTTCCGTCTGAAAGGCCGCCACTTGATCCCTCAGTTTTTGATCCTCCAGCTTCAGCTCGATATATTCTTCAAAAACTTTTTGGTAGTTGATGGTCACAATGTCCGCATGGAGGGTAGAAAGAGCAGAAAACAGTGCCAGTGCTGTAAACGTGAGAGTTCGGGAAAGATTTTTCATAGGGGGAGTGTAAATGGATTAGAAAGAATATCCAATGAGAAAACTGAAGAGACCTCCTGAATCTTTATTGGCTTCACTGCTCTGTGCCTGCCAGGAATAATCAAAGCGCAAAGGAAACCCCGGCATATCAATTCTTAATCCGATACCATAACTGGAATTGGCATCCGCAATATTGGCATCAAACGCATCTGCATTGACCACCCCCCAGTCATAAAACATCGCATAGCGGAACATCTCGCTCAAGGGAATGGTATACTCTGCCGAAGCAAACAACGAAGTTGATCCCCCAATAAAATCACCACTGTCATCCACCGGGCTCACTTCGCGAAATTCAAACCCGCGAATGGTACGGGAGCCCCCCAGAAACAACCGGTCAAAAATAGGTACACTGTCCGAATCCCCGTAAAAATCTACCGAACGGGCCCAGCCCTGAATGTTCAAAACATGGTCAAAAAAGACCGGGTAATAATAGGAACTGCGCGCACCCACTTCATAGATCGACTCATCAAATCCTAAAGGTCCCCCGGTAAATCCGGTGTTCAGGATAATGCGGCCGCCGCGGGTTGGAATCCAAACTTCGTTACGACTGTCCCGGCTTACACTGAAATCCAGGCCACTCCGCATTGTGTTCCCCTCTTCCATGGTAATCACTTCGGAAGCATCTTCAGCAACATCATACACATCAATTTCTTCAAGCGTATAGGTCACCCCTCCCCGCCAGCGACTCGATAAAGCCTTGCGGAGCCCAATGCTGAAACCGGTGTTCCGCTGATCATAATCATCACTGTAAAAGCGGCTGTCATTTTGAAATCCGGTCACACTGAGAGTTAAGCGGCGGTTAAAAAACCAGGGACGGACGTAATTAATATCGATATCCCGCCGCTCGGTACCCAATTGCAAACGGGTTTTAAGCTTCTGTCCGCCACCGGTAAAAGAAGGGGGATCTCCAATATCAAAATTTCCCTGGGACAATTCGACAAAGCCCACCAACTTGTCTTCACTGGAAAAACCGACCCCGGCCAGAAACTGTCCGCTGCGTCCCTCCTGAATTTCAAATTCCACATCGTAAACCCCCGGATCATCCGTGGGCAACAAGGTGTAATTTGCGGAATCCAAAAATCCAAGATTGCGCAGCCGGGCAGAACTTTTCCGCGCCAGCACCTCGTTCAACGTATCTCCGGGATACACCAAAAGCTCTCTGCGGATCACTTCATCTTTGGTCCGGGTGTTTCCGCGGATCAATACATCCCGGATTTTAGCAACCCGGCCTTCACTCACCGTATAAATGATATCCACTCTGCGCTTTTCCGTGGTCAATAAGATCCGTTCCGAGACCCGGGTTTCAGAAAATCCGCGGTTATTATAAAAATCCCGGATCTTTGCCCGCCCGCCTTGAATTTTATCCGATGCGGCCACGCCCCCGACCTGCAATGGCACCTGGGCACCTAACAATGAAGAGGGATACAGCGTATTTCCTTCAATACGGATACTGTTCACGATGTATTGATCGTAAGGACTAATCGGCACCGAAACCTTCAATCCGCCACCCAAATCTTCGATTTTATAGGGTCCGGCTTTGGCATCCAAATACCCCTGACGGCGATACATTTCTTCGAGCGTGGAAAGATCCTGCCGCAATTGCGTCTCATCCAGTTTTCCCCGCCCGGTAAAGGCACTGAGAATCCAGGTTTCTTTTTGCCCCATCACCCGTTTGAGCTGGGTACGGGTATAATGAATTCTTCCGGGGAAACGGATTTCCTTTACTTTCCGTTGCGGTCCTTCGTTCACGGTAAGGGTCAGGCGTGTAAACCCTTCGTCATCCGGGGGGGTCAGATCCACTTCAAAATCCACCCCGGTATAAAAATCTTTCTGATATTTTTCGCGAACCTTTTCGAGCTTGCCCATCACCAGTGGAATATCCACCCGGTCACTCAGATTCAGCTCCATCCAGTCGCGCACTTTCTCGTTGGAAAAATGTTCGGCCCCTTCCACGGTGATGCTGCGCAAACGGGGACGTTCCTCCACCACATAAATTAAGATGATCCCGCCCGCCACCTGCTTAATTTCAGCGCCAACATACGCATAACGTCCGGTTTCCTGCAGGCTCCGGATATCCTGGTTCACCTGCGTCGGATTGTACTCGCCTCTGACTCGGGGCTGTATAAAAGCCTTCACTGCGGAAAGCTCCACTTCCCGGCCGGGAATCTGGCTGCGGACTTGGATGTCCACAATTTCAACAGCGCTGAGCACAGAGCCGGTCAGCAACAAAAACAAGAGGAAATGAAGGGGTCGGAATTTCATAAGGAGTATTTAGATTATAAGGGCGAGTCCATTTCCTGACGTTCGCGTGTTTCAAAACGGGTGGTTTCTTCGAAAAAGCTTAACTCCACTTCACCCACCGCACCATTTCGGTTTTTGGCAATATCCACAATGGCCAAATTAGGTTCGGCAGCCCGGGGGTCCCCGGGATAACGGGCGGGACGGCGCAGCAGCAACACCACATCGGCATCCTGCTCAATCGCACCGGAGTCACGCAGGTCGGAAAGCTTGGGTACACCACTGGTACGGTCCCGTTTTTCCGCATCCCGACTCAACTGACTCAGCACCATTACCGGTACTTTCAATTCTTTGGCCATGGATTTTAATTCCATAGAAATCCCTGCGACCTCCCGTTGCCAACCGTCTTTGCTCTGCTTGGCACAATGCGAAATCTGCAAATAGTCCACCACGATAAAACCAATATTGTGTTTGTTTTTCAGGCGGCGCGCGCGCGCGCGCATTTCCAACACATCCAGACCGCCTGAATCATCAATATAAATGGGCGCGTGTTTTAATTCTTCCCCGGCATTCATCAGACGTGAATGTTGCTCACTGGGAAGGAAGCCCCCCATGATTTTCCCCATGGAGACCCGGGCGCGGCAACAAATCATCCGCTGCACCAGAGAGGCTGCGGACATTTCCAAACTGAATACCGCCACCCCATGGGGTTCTTTGTTCGGATCCCCCACTCCGGTGGCCACGTTTTCGGCAATATTCAAAGCCAGGGACGTTTTCCCCATGGAGGGCCGGGCCGCCAGTACAATCATTTCCGCAGGTTTGAGCCCGTGTAACATCTTGTCGATGTCCCGATATCCACTGGGAACCCCCAACATTTTGTTTTTGTTGTCCGCGATCTCATTCAGATCTTTAATTGCGGTGCCAACCAAATCACTCCAGGGATGCCAGACCTGTGAACTCCCCCCCAACAATCCAAAAAAGGAACTTTGCGTTTCGGTGACCAACAACTCCACGTCCTTGTCCGGATCGTAACATTTGTCTACCGCTTCGCGTGCGCATTTGATCACTTCCCGGATCAACGCTTTTTCGTGCACCACCTGCACATAACTTTCCGCATGCACCGCAATCGGCGCCGCATCCATCACCGCCTGTAAATAAGCGATTCCCCCCACTTCGTCAAAAATCTTCTTTTCCCGCAAACGGTTACTCAGCATGACCCCGTCGATCAGCTTGTTTCCGGTCTGCATCTCACTCAGCGTCTCCCAGAGATGCTGATGGGCCTGCAGATAAAAAGAATCAACCCGAATGCCGCGTTCGACCGCAAGGTCGATCACCACATCCGGGTTGTTAATTGCGCATCCGATAAGCCCCTGTTCCGCCGCTTCATCGTGCGGTGGAGAATCCAAATGATTGGAAACAGAGGCTCGGGACACCGGCTTACTCCTCCTCGTCTGCTACAACCTCAACCTTCAGGTTTGCTGCAACTTGCGGGTGGAGGCGAATCCGTACTTCATAAGAGCCCAACTGGCGGATCGGAGATCCGAGATGAACCTGTTTGGCTTCAATTTTGAGGCCCTGTTTGTTGGCTTCTTCCGTAATTTCACTTGCGGCAACCGAACCGTACAAACGGCCTTCTGCAGAAGTTTTTACGCTCAATTTGATGGAAGTCGCTTTCACTTTTTCCGCGAAAGCTTCTGCACCGGCTTTGGCTTCGAGCAGTTCCGCTTCGCGTTCTGCACGGGCATCCGCCAGTTTTTCGATCAGACGGTCGCTGACCGGCTGGGCGTGACCTTTGGGCAACAAAAAGTTGCGGGCATGACCGTTCGCAACCGTGACCACGTCACCAATGATGCCGAGGCCTTCTACGTCATTCAATAAAATCAGTTTTTTAGACATTGGAATTTTCTCCGTTTATCGTTGATGAATCAGGGTAACAGACCCATGACCCGGGCTTTGCGGATTGCACGGGTAACCTGGCGCTGCTGTTTCGCATTTGCACCTGTAACCCGGCGGGGGAGAATTTTTCCCTGTTCGGTCATGAACTTCTTGAGCAGTTCATGGTCTTTATAATCGATTTCCTGTACCCCTTCGAGGTACGCACATTGTTCTTTTGCCATTGTTGGTTTTTCCTTTGGGTTAAACGCGGCTTTTTTCATCCGCAGGTGGAGTCGGCAATATGCCGGCCCCGGGTAAAATATTCTATAATTTAGAAAGGAGGTTGATCCTCGTCGTCCTTCGCATCCGATAGGGGTGCTTTTGGGGCTTGTATGGGGGCTTTTGCGGAAGTGGCTGATTCAGAACCGCCCTCCCGGCTACTCAGGAATTGCACCCGGTCCGCGACCACAGAATGTTTGCTGCGCTTGCCGCCGCCGTCCTTGGCTTCCCAAGTTTCATAGCGGAGCTTGCCTTCCAGCAAAACCGGTGATCCCTTTTCGAGATACTTGTTGCAGGCTTCCGCTTGTCCGCCGAATGCCGTAACATCCACGTAACAAGGGCGGTCCACCCACTCTCCCTGTTGGTTTTTTACCCGCTCATTCACCGCCAGGCCCAACTTGGCAATCGCCATGCCGGATGGCGTGTACGAAAGCTCCGGATCACGGGTTAAATTCCCGCAGAGGACTATTCGGTTGAGTGAAGCGGACATGACGCAGTTCCTTAAGCGGTTTCGGCGTCAGCCAAACGGGTGAACTGAATGCGGAAAATCGCATCGTCCAATTTCAGTGCAGACTGCAGGTCAGTGATTTTGTCACCGTCGAGTTCCATGCGCAACAATGCGTACTCCCCTACAGTTTGTTTGTGCATTGGACGTGCAAATGCTTTGCGGCCCATGCGGGATGCTTTGGAAGCCTGTCCGCCCAATTTTTTAATTTCGGCGTTCAAACGGTCCAAGCCTTGTTCAATTTCATCTTCAGTCAGCGATTCAGGAAGAATCACCATGGCTTCGTATCGGTTCATAATCGTTCTCTTTGGTCTTATCGTTATCGTCAATTGTCGGGCGTACCCGAATTAAAATGGTTCATGGACGGCGTCAACCCTTCGCGGAGAATCCGCTCCAGTGCATCTGCGCCCTGTTCCCGCAATTTGGAAACCTCGGTTTCCTTTTCCGGGTGCCAGGCTCCGAGCAGATAATCTATCAACTTGTCGCCTGACGGTCGTGGACCTACCCCCAACCGCAGCCGGGGAAAATCCTCTAAATTATCCAGTTCCTGAATGACCGAAGTCACTCCGTTATGTCCACCTGCCCCTCCCCGTTTCCGGATGCGCAGGCGCCCCACGGGAAATGCCACGTCATCAAAGACCAAAAGCATTTCCTCCGGGGAAATTTTCCATCGCCGCATCGCTTTACGCACTGCCACTCCGGAGCGGTTCATGAACGTCCGGGGCTTGAGTACCCGAACGGTCGAACCTTCTACTTGCCAAGTCGCCCCCCATGCTTGCAAGCCGAAAGCGCGACGAAAACGAAGCTGATGACGTTCGGCCAAGGTATCCAGGACCTCGAAACCGATATTATGGGGGGTATTCCGGTAACGTTCGCCCGGATTACCGAGCCCCACAATTAACCGGATCCCTTTTTCCGTCATCAGAAAAAATCCGATTAGTCTTCGGTTTCTTCTTCGTCCTTGGCCGCAGTGATGACTTCAGGTTCAGATGAAGAAGCTTCTTCATCATCACTGTCACCTTCTTCTGAAGCTACCCGCGGTTTCAGAACCGTGGCGATACTGATGTTTCCTTCAGTCAACAATTCAAATCCTTCCGGCAGCTTCACATCCGCAACCGTCAAGTGATCACCAATTTCAAGTCCGCTGACGTCAACCACGAAGGATTCAACCAAATCGGATGCTTTGCATTCCACTTCGATTTCACGGGTTTGCACATCCAGGGTGCCGCCGCCGTTGGTCACGCCCGCAGGGGTGCCGTCGAAATCGATGGTTACCATGACTTTGATCAGGCGGCTCAGGCTGATTTCGTGGAAATCCACGTGCACAATGCGGGCCGTCATCGGGTGATGCTGAATTTCTTTGATCAAAACATTGCGGGCCTCGTTTTCGCCGATCTGCAATTCGATCATCAGGTTTTCACCCGAGTGATGCTTCAACATCATTTTGAAATCATGCTCGTTCAGCTGTACGGGTTCTCCCGCGTTGCCTTTGGAATAAATGACAGCGGGAATGAATCCGACTGTACGGAGATTAGTCAGGTCCGATTTATGGCCGGCACTGCGGGCTTCAGCTTTAAAAGCTACGTTTTGGTTTACCATGGAAGTTTCCTCTTAAGTGGGCTTGTTTAGATTTAGTGGATCCGGAACAGGGAGGTTACGGATTGATAATTATGAATTCTTAAAATGGCGTCTCCGAGCAAATTGCTCAGGGTCAAACGGGTAACCATATCGCCTTCGTCCACTAAAGGCGGAACCGAATCGGTGGTTACCACATGGGAAATAGCGGATTCGCGAATGCGGGTCATGCCATCTTCGTTTAATAAGCAGTGCGAAACCGCCGCCCGCACAGACTTCGCGCCTTTTTCTTTTAAAACTTTGCTGGCCGCACAGAGCGTACCCGCAGTCGTGGTCATGTCATCCACCAATACCGCATTGCATCCCTCAACATCCCCCACCACAGAAATAACATCCACTTCCGTGGCGGATGTCCGGTTTTTGG
This sequence comes from uncultured Verrucomicrobiota bacterium, assembly GCA_937127435.1. Taxonomy (GTDB): domain Bacteria; phylum Verrucomicrobiota; class Kiritimatiellia; order SS1-B-03-39; family UBA6053; genus UBA6053. The sequence continues at coordinate 20,866 of CAKZLZ010000071.1, forward strand.
CGACAATCGCAATGTCGGCGTTCAACAATTGGGCATAGGCATATGCCATTTTGGTTCCGCCGGTATCGGGGGAAACCACCACCAAATTGTCAAGTTCCAGACTCTTCAGATAGCTGACAATCACCGGGCTGCCATAAAGATGGTCTACCGGAATGTCGAAAAATCCCTGAATCTGCTGGGAGTGCAGATCCACCGTTAATACCCGGCTGGCACCGGCGGTGGTCAATAAATTGGCCACCAATTTGGCGGTAATCGGTACCCGGGGCTGATCTTTACGGTCCTGACGGGCATAGCCATAGTAAGGAAGCACACAAATAATCCGCTTCGCACTGGCACGGCGACAGGCATCCATCAAAATCAGCAGTTCCATCAGGTTGTCATTCCCCGGAGGAGAGGTCGGCTGCACAATAAAAACATCGTGACCACGAATATTTTCCAGAATTTTGACAAAAATCTCCCCATCAGGAAAACGTTTGACTTCAATCTTGGTCAAACTTTGCCCGATTACTTCGGAGATTTTTTTGCTCAACTCGGGGTGAGCAGTACCGGAAATTAACTTCATAGGGGTTATTAGATGAGAAATTGGTTGCCCGACAAGGACTCGAACCTTGAATAACGGCGTCAAAGGCCGCTGTGTTACCATTACACCATCAGGCAGTGTGCATTTAGAAAGGTTGTCGCAGATACCTGTATCCTCCTTGTATGTCAAGTAAACTTGGGTGAATTTAATCGGGATTACAACCGGGATCGGGATCTGAGCCGACCTTCTAAATCCCGCCCGCTGCAAATGCATCCACATCTAAAGCAAATCGATTCGGATTTCGAACCCGATTTGGACAGTCTATATTGACATTCCGCTATGATCACGGATCATAAAACCCTATGTCACTCTTCAAACTCCCCCTTCTCCTTCTATGCTTTTCCCTCCTCCAAGCCGGGGAACTTACTTCTATAGAGGGTGTTAAACTCATTCCCACCCCTTGGGCGGACGGAGATTCCTTTCGGGTTCAATTTCCTGACGGCAGTGAACATACCCTCCGCCTGTATGGTGCCGATTGCTTCGAATGGCACCTCACCGATGAATCCGATGCCCGGCGCCTGCGGGCACAACGCCGTTACTTCGGAATCTCCGCTTTCGGGAATGACAGCGCTGACTCCATCAAACTGGCCAAATCCATCGGCGAAGCCTCGGCCCTGCAAACCTTCGAATGGCTTTCCAAACCTTTCACCGTGCATACCGGCTTTGCCGACGGACGCGGGAGCGCCCAATACAAGCGGATTTACGCCTTTGTCAGCACTTCCGAAGGGCAGGACCTCGCCACCCTGCTCGTCGCCAACGGCCTCGCCCGTGCCTATGGTGTGGTCCGCTCCACGCCGGACGGTCAAAATCATGAAGACTACCGGGAACAGCTGAAGGACGCCGAACTCATCGCCGCCCGCAAGTCGAAAGGCGCTTGGGCCTACACCGATTGGGAAAGTTTGCCCGCAGAACGCCGTGAGCAACGCCAGGAAGATCTCGAAGAAAAAATTGCCCTCGGTACCCAGATCCCCACCAGCGCTATCAATCCCAATACCGCCTCCCGCGACGAACTCATGCGCATTCCCGGCATCGGCGAAGTCACCGCCCTCGCCATCATTGAAAGCCGCCCCTATCAAAAAGCGGACGACCTCCTCCAAGTCAGCGGCATCGGCCCCAAAACCCTGGAAAAAATTTCGCCCTGGTTCAAATTCGGAGAATAAGGGTTTGTTGATTTCCGATTTAAATAACAAAGTATAAAAACCCCTGCCCCCGCTCTTCATTCCATTTGACTTAAACCTATAAGGTAAATATGCATAACGAATGGAAGCAAGCACCCGCCTGAATAAAAACCCCCTCTCAAAATTCAATCCCCTTTGGATTTGGCTCAGTATTGAGGCGGTACTTTTATGTGCGATTCTTTTTGCAAACTCGGTACTCTGCATGCTGGCAGTTAAACTTCACGCCCAATACTTTATGGGACAACCGATGCCCTGGCTCAGCCGTGTCGTTTTCAACCACATTCCCTATGATTTCAGGTCCATTCTTGCGGGGGGGATCCTCATCCTTTCAACTTTTATCGCCCTCGGATTCGCATCCGGTAAAAAAAATCAAATCTGCGGCGGCCCTTCACCTGCCCATCAGCTTCACACTTGGCTGCGTATTACTCCTTTATACCGTTCTCATCGCATCCGTACTCCCCTACCTTGAGTTTCGTTGCGGATTAACCCCCGAAGATTACATCAGCCCCATTCCGCAACCGGCGGTTTCCCCTTGGATCTGGATTGTGAGCTCCGTTTTATACGCCTCCTTCGTCATTTACTTTGCCCGGAAAAATCAAAAACGCTTCAAAACAGACCTTCCCCCTTTCAGCTGAACCAACCCTTCCTTACCCATGCATCAAAAAAAACAGTGGCAGAAATTTGCCGCCCATTTCCTCATCATCTTCCTGCCTTTAGGGATGATTTTCAGTGCTTTCCTTTATTACATCTATACGACCGAAAAAAGTGCGGATTTTAAAGTATTGGCCACAGACAGCCGTAGCCAGGTGAACCGGAATTTCACCGCCATCTCTAAAGATTATACCTCCATTTCATCAGACTTAATGATGATCAGCAAAATGCACGAGATGAAAAAAATCTTTGAGGGGAACCGCAGTGACATTCATGATCTCGAGTCCGATCTGCTCTCCCTTTCCAGCATTAAAAAAATGTATGACCAAGTGAGATATCTGGATGAAAGCGGTTCGGAAATCTTACGAATCAACTATAACCGGGGCTCCCCTGAACTTGTACCGGCGGAAAACTTACAGAACAAAGCCCAACGCTATTACTTCGAGGACACCTTTTCCCTCAATGAGGGCGAAATCTTTGTCTCACCCCTGGATCTGAATATTGAAAACGGTAAAATAGAAACACCGCTCAAACCCGTGGTACGGATCGGAACCCCGGTGTTCTCCTCCACCGGAGAAAAAAGAGGGGTGCTGCTTTTAAATTTCTTCGGAAACATCATCATCAACAAGCTCCAGAATTTCGGAGGGGAGAATGCCAGCCAGTTTTCTTTCCTCAACAGCCAGGGATATTGGCTGAAGGGACCCGACGCCAAAGACGAGTGGGGCTTTATGTATGATGAAAAACAAGACCGGACCTTTGGCAACAAATATCCGGAAGCATGGGCAACGATCAATGCCTACGATTATGGTCAGTTTAAGAACCAGAACGGTTTATTTACTTACAAAACACTCTATCCGCTTTCAGAATATCACAATTCCAGTACCGGCACCCCTCAACCCTACGAGCCGAGTTCCGCCAAGGTGGAACAAGACCAATACTACTTCAAGATTGTCTCCCACGTTCCCGCTTCCGTCATACAGCAGAGAACCCAGAACATTTCCAATAACCTCCTTCGTCTGTATGCGCTCCTGATAATACTTTCATTTACCATCTCATGGATTTCCGCTCATTATTCAGAGCTAAAATACCGCATGGAAATCCAGAGTAAAAAACTAATCCAGGACCTGCAAAAAGCCGTGGAGGAAGTCCAGACACTCCAGGACATCCTCCCCATATGCTCTTATTGTAAAAATATCCGGAATGACGACGGATATTATGAAAAACTCGAAGGGTACTTTCATAAAAATTCAGGCGTGGACTTCAGCCACACCATCTGTCCGGAGTGTTTGAAAAATCAATATCCGGATATATATGAAGGAATGGTCGCAGATAAGAAAATTTAGTTATCAGCTTCGTATTTGACCCGATTCACTCCTTGCTATAAGCAGGTTGCATGTCCGACTCTCCCGTCAATCTTCTTGATCTCGATCTTCCCGCCCTCACTGAACAGGTGAAAGCCTGGGGCCAACCCGCCTTTCGGGCCAAACAATTGTACCGTCAGTTGTGGTTGAAGCAGTGCGAAAGCTTTGAAGAAATGTCGGATCTGCCGGCCGCCTTCCGCGAAATGCTCAAAGAAAAAGCCTGCATTTCCACCCTGCGCAACCTGCTGGTACGACGCGGGGACGGCGGATTGACCCGCAAGGCCGTTTTCGCCCTGCCGGGAAACGAAACCGTTGAGGCCGTGCTCATGGTTTATCCCGGGCGCGCCACCGTATGTGTGAGCAGCCAGGCCGGCTGCCCCATGGGCTGCACCTTCTGCGCCACCGCCAAACTCGGATTCCGTCAGGACTTGTCCCCCGGAGATATCGCCCACCAAGTGCTCTGGGCCCAGCGGGAACTCCAAAATATCCCGACCGATCTCGATGCCAAAGCCGAACGCCATAAAGTCTACGGTGCGGAAGATGTGCCGGCCCGCCTTACCAATGTGGTATTTATGGGTATGGGCGAACCCTTTAACAATTATGACAACTGGCGCGAATCCGTCAACCGCCTCCACGATCCGGACGGATTTAATTTCGGCGCCCGGAATTTCACCGTCTCAACCGTGGGACTGGTCCCCGGCATCGTAAAGTTAATGAACGACCCCATGCAGATCAATCTCGCGATCAGTTTGCATTCAGCCGATGACGCCATCCGATCCGAGATGATGCCGGTGAACCGGAAATATCCCATCCGCGATTTGCTGGATGCGGTGCGGGAATACACCGCCAAAACCCATCGCCGGGTTTCCTTTGAGTATGTACTCATCGAAGGGAAAAACGACACCAAAGCCGAAGCTGAAAAATTGGCCGATGTGCTGATGGAAAAAGGCAAGTTCCCCATGCACGTGAATTTGATTCCCCTCAACCCGGTGGAAAACAGCGGCATGACCCGCAGCAACCGCGATCAGGTCACCGGCTTCCGGAACTATCTTGAAAACCGCGGCATCCCCGCCACCGTCCGCATTCAACGCGGAAAAGATATCGACGCCGCCTGCGGACAACTCGCCGGTGACCTGGCAAAAGAATTGGCGGCTGGGAAATAACCCCTCATGCAGAACACCATCAGAAGCCTCTTATTCTTGGGAACGTTTCTTTTCATCGCCCTTATATGTTCATTGATCATGAACCCGCAAAATTCAATGTTTTGGGGACTATGTATAATTCTACCGATTTTGATGCTCGGGTTACATATTCGCATTGCCTTTGCTTTATGGATCGAAATGTGTGTACGTGAAGCTCAAAAACAAAAGAGTTACTTAGGCCTCGGGGCATGGTTTTGGGCGATTTGCGGTTTGGTTTTTGGATTGCTCGGACTCGCGGTATTCCGTTTTGTCGACACAAAATAAACGTGACATGTCGCGGTGAATGCCGCCCCCATGGGGCTCACGTTTATTCTTTCCCGTTTACCCGCCCTGACGGACGGGCCTTTGGAATGCCGCCACCCTTCGGGGGCTGAATTCACCCTCCAAATCGGTATCGGTATCGAAATCAATTAACATCCAACCCTATTCCCCCCTCCAACCCCTGCCATCTCCTCATCCCACGCTCACCCTCAACTCCCCAGCCCGGTACGGGCGGCTCTCCAAAGCCCGGTCCGCCAGGGCCGGGACCAGTAACAGCTCAAAATATTGAGTGCTGAAAGCACGACTCTCTCACTCGCAAACCTTCGTACCTCCAGAACCGATGCGGGAAACAAGAGAACCATGCTTGCAGCATTCTGCTCCGACAAAAATTCCATTACACCCGCCCTTACAGACGGGTCTTCGGAGAACCATCCCTTCGGGATTCACTTTTTCAGAACCTTCACAAATCAGCCCGGTACGGACGACGCTCCAAAGCCCGGTCCGACAGGGCCGGGTAATTTGATTCATCGTAAATGAGCCCCACCGGGGCGGCCCTCATAAATCAACTTTATGAGGGCCGTTTTTCTTTGGGGTAAACTCAGGGACTCAGTCCAAGTTCTTTCGCGGGGATTTTCTTCTTCAGTTCTTTAATCAAAACCTCCCCTTCCGGATCCGTAACCGTTACGATAACCGTCACTTCACCACTGCCCGCCTCATAGACTGCATGTTCCTTCTGATATAATCCCGCGCCATTCACCGTACCGGTAAATATATTTTGCGCGTTGCTTTGTTTGACCGATGTTCCCGGAACCGCATCCGTAATCCCCACAATAAGCAAATATTGATCTCCCCCCTGCGGTGCAAGGGTCAGCAGGAAATTCGCGGCTTTGTTATTTGCGGGAAGATCTTCTTCAACCAGCGGCGCCTCTCCACCCCCACCTTCTCCGCCGCCACTATCGCATCCGGTAAAAATGAGCAGGATGAATACCGTCATTAAACAGAAGTATCGAGAGGTGCGTTGTGTTTTTAGAATCATTGTTTTCATTTTATCGTTTCCTTGGTTTCGTTGAGCCGCTTGAGTTACGCAGCGGATAAATACTTCTTGGATCATTCAGGAAAAAAGTTACAGCGCTGGATCTTTTTTCCGTATTTCATTTCGGCATAGATTAAAAAATCGTCCTGCCGGGTTTCAGCAGGACGTTGCACATGTAAACCGCTGCGTACTACCGCTTATGGAATCCTAAAAACCACAGGCTCAATACCGAAAGCAGAACCAAGGCGACACTCCCCATCTCCGGAATCACGGCCACATTGTCTCCCAGATACATCCCTGCTCCCGTTGAAGGCAAATCGAATGCCGTACTCTGCCCATTCGCAGGGTTAAAGCTGGTGCCTAAAGCCTGAAGCATTTCTTCGGTCAATTCAGGAGCAGGACGGTTGAACCGGAAATAATCGACATCCACAATAAGATCCGGCTCCATCCCGGGGCCGTCTAATACATTATAATTGTGTTCAAACTGCGTTGCATGGTCCCCGCCGTTCCAATAATCATCTCCAATATTTTCCCAATTGGTGTAGGCCGTCAACCCCACTTGCAAAGTGTCTCCGAATTCAGGCATATCATGTGCAGCGTTAGGATAGCGGTTTTCCACTATCCAATTCCCTCCGGGGTGACGGCGCATCACCACCACGGTGTTACCGACTTTCACCAACTGTAATTCAACCGTATTGCTGTCCGGCACCCCTGAATTATCATAATAGAGCGTCGAATCCCCATTCACCGTCGTTTTGACTTCATACTGCCAAGTACCGGCATTTCCTGCCGACCCGTATGAGAGAAAAACATAATTATCCGTACCCGGTTCCCAGTCACTTCCGTTTGCCTCAGGGGGCCATACCGGATCCGTAGTGTAGGGTGTCGGCGCTGCGGAAGTAATATCCCGGGGATCATGAATAAAGATCCCGGACAAACTGAAAAGACGATTGGGCGGCAAGGAAGTGTCCACCCGACTGCCAACCTGCATACGGGTCGTGACCACGAAATCGCCAGTGACATTTTTATGCACCAGCACTCCACGCAGGTCATCAAACCATGCGCTGGTATGGGGCATCAACCGCATATGGCCCGGACGGGTGGTATTGATGTCCCAGGTTTCAAGCTGATCCGCATTCCAGCCCTCCACATCATTGAGCCGCAGCCAATCCGCTTGGCTGGCAGCGTCATCAAATTCATCACTGAGGTGGGAGAGATCGTCGGCCAAAAGAGCAGAGCCAACAGGAAACAACACGAATAATAAGTACAGGTAAGATTTCATAGATCATCCATAAGTAAGGGTTAACAGTCTGTACCCTTCCTTGGAGATCGTATTGAAAAAGTTACAGGCCGGTTTCGATTTCCTGTAATTCAATGCGGTGAAAACGGACACGGCCCTGCCAGACCCCCACCCCCACGGCCATAGAATCAGGAACCGGCCAAATACTGTTGATGGACAACTGGCGGCCCGCCAGCAATAACCTTCGGGGAGCAGCATCGTTTACCTGCACCTCGACCCATTCGGGGCGGACCCGCAATAGGATTCGATCGATTCCATTTGCAGCATGGCTCACCGAAAAACGGGTTTCGTTTTGTCGAAGATCCTGACCGTCCACATTTTGAATCCCGCCTAATCCCTGATTCCAAGCATCGATTTCGAAAGTGGCCCGACCCGCCCCCGTGGTAAAAAAGATCGGAACAGAATCCGTCCCTTCCGTCCGCTCCACTTCCACCCGCAACTCATAACTTTCCGGCACCTCCTGCAGAAGTGAAATCCACGCCTCAGAAATGCCGGCTTGACGCTCCGTGACCAAAACCCCTTCGTCAAAATGCCAGCGGCCTCTTGATCGAACCTCCTCAAAATTATCCGCCGCCACCTTGAGCAAATCAACGGGGGATTGCGTTTCGATCAGTTCTGAAACCGTTTCCGGGGGCACAGACAAAGGGCTGGGAGTTTCCATCACGACACCTCCAGCGGGTGGCAGGGGATCCGGACGAAACAAAACCCAACTGAATCCAAGCAAGGCGATCAGAACACCCCCGATGACCCCCGCCTTTCTCCGCCCGATCGGCGGACGGATTTTTGCCAGATCCTGCAGCAACGCCTCACAGCTTTGATAACGGTCTTGCGGATTCTCCCGCATGCACCGCCGAACCAGACGGTCACATTTTTTATTTTTCAGAGCAGAGAATACCCCCCGGGGACGGCGCCCGCTCAGCATCTCATAAAACAGAATACCCAAACTATAGATGTCACTTCGGGCATCCACATTTTCCATACCCGTTTTTTGTTCGGGAGACATGTAATCCAATGTGCCCATCATGGTCCCGCTCAAAGTCAGTTCCAGGCTGTCCGGATTCTGTTGAAATCCAGCCAAACCAAAATCGCCCACTTTTACACTGCCCTGTTCGGTAAATAAAATATTCGCAGGTTTCAAATCCCGATGGATAATCCCTGAAACATGCGCCGTCCCCACCGCTTCGACTATCTGAGTAAAAATGCGATGTGCATCTGCAAACGGAAGCGCACCCTGCCGTAAGCGATGATCTAAATCCCCCCCGGAAACATATTCCATGATCAGGCAGGAATGGCCCGCGGCATCGATCACAAAATCGTGAACGCCGATAATATGGGCATGACTTAATCTCGCCAGCGCCTTCCCTTCCCGAAGCAGTCGTTCCGTATCCAACCCCGCCTCACCCTTTCGCATAATCTTAATCGCCACCTGACGATCCAAGCTAACCCGCCGGCCGACATATACGGTCCCCATTCCCCCTTCACCTAAGATACCGTCAATTTCATACCCGGACAGATCGGGTATACCTGCGGCGCCATCCCCCACCGAATCGGGATTGATTCCAACGCCCATTAATCGGGTTAACGTTTCATCTGAATCACTCAAGAGGACGCTCTCCGTCGCTGCCGAGCACCCGAAGCAAATAATGTAATTCGTCTTCCAAATCCTCTGCTTCTCCCAGCGTTTCCAACACCTCTTCCCGTAAAGCTTCCGCAAAACGTTTCCGCAGACGATGAAGAGCCACCTTCAAAGCCCCCGCACTCATATCCGCCTGTTCCGCTAGCTTTTGCCATCCCTGCTCAGGCCGGTCCCCACTCAAATAAGGTCGCAGAAGTACAAACACCTCCTCTTTACCTTCCGATGCATACCGACGCTGTAAACGCGCAAGCGCCAACTCCAAAATGCAACGCCCCCATTCCCGGTCAAATTCGTCACTTTTCTCCAACCGTTCATCCGACTGCCAAGTTTCATCGAAAGGAATTTTCTCCACATCCCCTCCCCGCTTCGCGGCATTTTTCGCACTCCATTCATCCTGAACATGCCGACGAAATGCGGTCAGTAAAAACGAACGTAATTTTCCTTTCTGAGGACAGGCCTTGTGAAACAATTCTTTGCGCAACACCTGAAGAAAAAAACTTTGTACCCGGTCTTCCGCTTCAGCAGGCGGACAACCCAGGTGAACGGCAAAGGTATATAAAGGCTTCCAATATTTTTCACACAAATCTTCCAAAGCCATTTCCGCTTCCCGCGAGGGACCACGCGCAGCCAACACCAAAGACCAATTGGTGGTTTGAAATCGATCAGAACTCATGGAGTCGATCCGGATGGGGGGCGTTGAATATTCGACATGGAGATCATTTATGCGGGAAATCAAAAAACTCGCAAGCTCAAGATTCAGTTGTTCCCAAAAAAGAAACCATGTGGGCCAGTCCGGTACGGACGGCTCTCTCTTTGCATGACAAAACATGCTCATAACCTATAAACACAATAAACCAAATCAACACCAGCCAGTGAGAGAGCCGTGCTTTCAGCACTCCGGATCCTCTCCGTTAACAGTTACCAGCCCTTACGGACTGGCCTTTGGAGAAACATCCCTTCAGGATTCACTCCTTCAAAACCTTCGCAAATCAGTCCGGTACGGACGGCTCTCCAAAGCCCGGTCCGCCAGGGCCGGGACGGGATAAGGAACACCTCAAAATATTGAGTGCTGAAAGCACGGCTCTCTCACTCGCAAACTTTCGCGCCATCCGCCCCTCACTCTTCCTCTTCGCTCTTCTCCATTTTCTGCTGTTCCAACAACTCTGCAAACAATCCCCCTTTCTCTTTGAGGGTCTGATAATTTCCCCGCTCGGTTAAACGCCCCTTCTCCATCACCAAAATTTCATCCACATTTTTAACTGTGGACAATCGATGGGCGATAATTACCACCGTCCGGGTCCCGCGCAACTCATCCACCACCGCCTGAATATTCCGTTCGGTCACCGAATCCAAAGCCGAAGTCGCTTCGTCCAAAATCAGAATCCGCGGATCCCGCATCAGTGCCCGCGCAATCGCAATCCGCTGACGCTGCCCACCGGAAAGCGCCACCCCGCGCTCACCCAATCGACTGTGATAACCCTCCGGCATCTCCAGAATAAACTCATGCGCCTGCGCCGCCCTCGCCGCTTTTTCAATCGCTTCATCGGTGGGATCATCCACCGCAAACCCAATGTTCTCCCGCACCGACGTCGAGAATATAATCGGGTCCTGCAATACCACCGCCACCTGATGACGGTAGTGACTTTGTGAAATATCCGTCAGCGGAAATTCATCCAACAGAATCCGTCCTTCCCAGGGATCGTAAAACCGCAACATCAACTGGGTCAAGGTACTCTTTCCACTGCCCGACGGCCCCACCAGCGCGTAGGTTTTCCCCGCTTCCAAATCGAAACTCAAATCAAACAGCACTTGTTTTTTCTGATACCCGAATTTCACATCTTCAAACCGTAAGGCCCCGGTCAATTTGGGCGTAAGCGCTTCTTCTTTATCCGCCGGCGATGGATGGATTGCCAGAATGTCGTGAATACGTTCCAGTGCCGCAAAGCCGTCCTGAATCTGAATAAGCGAATCCGTCAGGCGCTGTACCGATCCGTTGATCAAACCCACGAACAACAAAAAGCCAACCAAGTCCCCTTTGCTGAGCGATCCGGGATAATAAAGAATCATGTAACTCCCCACCAAAGCCACCGTGATCTGACAGGCGATCACCAAAGTATTGCTTAAACTCTGAAAGGCCCCCAATAATTTTGAGTTGGCCACCTGTAAATCCCGGACCTGTTCAGATGAGGAGGTAAAAGCCCGCCCGCTTTGCTGTTCGCCGGCGAAAGCTTTCACCACCGTAATTGCAGAAAAATATTCAGCCGCGCGACCGGTAACCGAAGACTGTTGTTCCTGAATGTTTTTACGTCCACTACGAATGCCCGGACTGTAATGGCGGACCACCCAGGCGTTCCCGCTAAGGAATACAAAACACAACATGGCCAACCAGGGGTTTATATACAACATCACCCCGCCCAACGTCAGTAAACTCAGCCCGTCCAGGGAAAGCTGGATCAGCCCTTTATCCACCACCACCCCCGCATAGGTAATGTCCGAACTGACCCGAGACCCCAAACTTCCCGCATGGTGGCGGTTAAAAAAGCGCATGCTTAAACGTTGAATGTGATGAAACATCCGCCGCCGCAAATTGTGTTGCAGGTTACTCGCCAGCTCCTGGGCAAGCCGGGATCGGTAATACGCGGAAACCCCCAGAAAAAATAACAGGACCAAAGAGATTCCTCCCAACCGGAGAAGATCCATTCGGGTATCTGCATTGGCAGGTTGGAGCAAAATTTTATCAATCAGATGCCCCGTAATTAGAGGCACCCCCATGGGTAAAATAAATTTCCCCCAGCCCGCCAAAATGGTCAGCGCCGCCAACTTCCATTGTTTCTTCAGCGGCTTTTTTAAAGGTTCCAACAGCGTCCATAACGGAATCTGCCGGCCGGATGATTCGGGGTTGTGATTCTTTTTATGCATCCCCCCATCGTGGGGGAATCAAAAAAATTGTGCAAGTCCTCGTGCACACTTTAAGTTTGATGACGAGATAAAGATGTGAATCATTCAAGTTACAAAGAATCGTAAATGAAGCCATGCAAAGTGCTCCGGATATAGATTCTCCACAGAATGGATCTGGACTTTTAACACCAGAAACAGAATAGTAACCCAATGAAATACACTGATCAATTCGCGGTCAATAAATCTGTGATGGAGGTCTGTCATTTTACGGACACCCATGATGAAGATGATGTGGCTTTTTGGCGTTCGCGCCCTCCGATTGAACGGCTGATCGCTCTCGAAACTCTTCGTCAATCGCTTTATGACTATGATCCCGATACCCAAAGAATTTCTTCATTTTTTGAAGTTATTAGACCAACACAAGGTTAAATATCTTTTAATTGGTGGTTATGCCGTTGCCTACTACGGTTATGTCAGAGCAACTGGAGACATGGATGTATATGTCGAATGTAGCTCTAAAAATGCCCAATCCATAGTTAAGGCTTGCCAGGTATTTGGTTTAGGAGAAGCCGTAACTCCTGACTTATTTACAGAATCCGGGAATGTCGTTCGTTTTGGTCTTCCCCCTATGCGCCTTGAAGTTTTGAATGAAATTAGCGGAGTGAAATTCCAGGAATGTTGGAAGAATAGAGAATCCTTGGTTATCAAAGATCAGAATATTCCAGTAATTTGCTTAAAAGATTTATTAAAAAAAAAGAAATGTCCGGGCGAACCAAAGATAAATTAGACATCGAAATGCTTAGAGAAAAACCTGATTAATCATGCCGAGTACAGAACAAGAAAAACCACCCGCAGCCGACATCCCCTGCATTCACTGCAACACCCTCTGCGGCACCACCGGAGTCACCGAAAACGAAAAGCCCTTCTGTTGCAGAGGCTGTGCCATGGTCTACGCCATCCTGTCCGACAACAACTTGGACCGCTTTTACGATCTGGATAAAAATGCGGGCGTACGGGCGGATCAGGAAGCCGAAGCCGGCATGTATGATTTCCTTGCCGACCCCGAAGTAAAACGGAAACTCATCGATTTCACCGACGGCCACACCACCCGGGTCAGCTTTCATTTACCTCAAATCCACTGCGTGGCCTGCGTCTGGTTGCTCGAACGTCTGTACAAATTAAACGACGGCATCGGCAAACCCGAAGTCAATTTCACCCGCAAAACCCTGACCGTTCCTTTTAATGAAGAGAAAACCGGATTGGTGGAAATTGCCTCCCTGCTGTCACGCCTGGGATACCCCCCCGAATTCCGTTTGCAGAACCTGGAAAAGAAATCGGTCGACCACGCCACCCGCCGGGCCTGGATGCAAATGGGCGTCGCAGGCTTTGCCTTTGGCAATATCATGCTGTTCTCCTTCCCGAATTATTTAGGATTGCACATGGACGAAACACCCTGGATGCAACCGCTATTCGGCGGCATCAGTCTGATTCTTTCCCTCCCGGTCATGTTCTTCAGCGCCCAGGATTATTTTCGTTCCGCCTGGCTGGGACTCCGGCATAAAGAAATGAGTATCGATGTCCCCATCGCATTAGGAATTATCGCCCTGTTTGTGCAAAGCAGCTTGGATATTCTTCTGGATTGGGGCGAAGGATACCTCGACTCCCTGGCCGGACTGGTGTTTTTCCTGCTCATCGGAAAATCCTTCCAGCGCCGCAGCTTTGACGCGCTCTCCTTCGATCGTGATTACACCAGTTACTTTCCGCTCGCCGCCCTGCGGGTGAATCCGGACGGTACCCGTCATACCACCTCCCTCGATCGTTTGGTGCCGGGCGACCGCATTTGCATCCGCAACGGCGAGCTTATCCCCGCGGATGCCATTTTGATTCAGGGTCCGGCCCTGGTGGATTACAGCTTTGTGACCGGCGAATCCAAACCCGAAGAACGTCTCACCGGCGAAACCCTTTACGCCGGCGGGCGTCATCACGGCACTCCCATCGAAGTGGATGTGATTAAAGAAGTCAGCCACAGTTATCTCACCTCCCTCTGGAACCACCAAAGTTTCCGCAAAGAAAACGAGCAGCGTTTTGATCAGATGACCCGGAGCGTCAGCCAGGTTTTCACCTGGGCAGTGCTGGCGATCGCCCTCCTCACCGCGGGATATTGGGTCTTTCGCGACGCCTCCCAGGCCATGCGCACCCTGTCGGCCGTCCTGATCGTCGCCTGCCCCTGCGCCCTCGCCCTCTCCGCACCTTTTGCCTTTGGTACCGCCTTGCGGGTGTTTCGACCCTACGGACTCTTTCTAAAAAACGGCTTTGTGGTCGAAGGCATGGCCCGGGTTCGCCACCTCGCATTCGACAAAACCGGCACCCTCACCCACGGCGGACTGGGCACGGTCAGTTGGCAAGGCAAAGCGCTGGATCACGATCTCTCTTCTGCAGTGCGGGGACTGGCCGCCGGCTCCACCCACCCGTTAAGCCGCGCCATTGCCTCCCATTTGACCGCGCCCGAACTCCCCCCCGAAAAAATGAATGAAATCCCCGGCAAAGGGATCGAAGGCTGGAGTCAGGGCCGGCATTTACGCCTGGGATCCGCCAGCTGGCTGCAGGAATGCGGACTCACCCTCCCCCCCAACATCGAAAACGTGCAAACCTGGCTGGCAGTGGATACCGATGTACGGGGAGGATTTGTGTTTGAAGATGCCCCCCGCGAAGGCATGGCCGCCTCCATCCCCGCCCTCAACCGGCGCTACGATCTTTCGGTCCTCACCGGTGACCGGGCGGCCGGACTGGAACGGCTGCACGAATGGTTCCCCGGCTGCGCGGATGCGCGGCCCGAACTTTCTCCGGCCGATAAACTTGAGGCCATCGATCAATTGCGGGCCGACGGCAAACCGGTGATGATGCTCGGAGACGGACTCAACGACGCAGGAGCCTTGCGTCATTCCGATGTCGGCATCGCCGTCACCGAAGACATTCAGGCCTTCAGCCCCGCCTGTGATGCCATCCTCAAAGCCGAAAACCTCTATCTGCTCCCCAAATTTCTCCGTTTTTCAAGACTGACCACCCGGGTGGTGATTTTAAGCTTCACCATCTCCCTGCTTTACAACGTGGTAGGCATCAGCATCGCCGCCAGCGGAAATTTATCACCACTCATCGCCGCAATCCTCATGCCTTTAAGCTCTGTCACGGTTTTACTTGTCAGCGTGCTGGGAACCAAAACCGCCGCGCGGATAAGCGGACTAAAATAATCTAAAGGTAAATCCATCCCGATGCATACCGTATCAGATGGGAAATTTACCTGGCAAAACACCAAAAATGATTGTGGAGCAAGCAAGAATCAGCACCCCATAAATCCATCACTGAATTCACCCATAAATTTACGAGAGGGGGTATTGAGTCTCTCTACGGAATCCAAACACCTGCACTGCAATATTTTACAAAAAAAATACACGAACGCGTAAATTTACCAGTAAATTTACTGTCGTTCAACATAACGTAATCCTGGAATCATGAAGCATCGCAATACAGCCATTCTGATCATTCTCTTAGCGGCAGTTTCGTCTCTACTATCCGTATTCATTATGAACTCGGTAGCAAATTCTGAAATCACGAACGCTGTGAAGATTGAAGTAATCGTAGCCACAGAAGATCTTCCGGTGGGTACGGTTTTAACTGATAGACAGCTTGAAGGAAAAACTGTCTTTCGAGAGTCAGTTGACTCAAAGGTATTCAGACTCAACCAGAAAGAATTTATCGTTGGCAAAACTCTCAATTTTCCAGCCCGAAAGGGTGGGCAAATATCTTGGATGCATATTGGAACGGTAGTGGAGGAATCAAATCAGAAGGCTGAAGATGAGGTCATATCTGTAATCGAGACCTTAAGAAACCCAGATGAAAATGTAGACCAATGAGTGGTCAGAATATGAACGCAACAATAACCATGAGGAAAAAATGACACCAGAGTAACTGAATTTTATTACAGGAATCTCACTCGACGGAATTTTTAACTTCGTGTATCTTTCTTTTATGAATCTTGAAGAAGTCAAACCTAAAGAAAATTTCCGCTTGTTCCTCCGCTATGATGATGGGGCCAGTGGAGAGGTTGACTTGTCCCGCTACGCGGGACGGGGTGTTTTTGCCGCTTGGCTGGAACCGGGGGTTTTCGAACAAGTCCGGTTGGCCGATGCCGGTCACCCCGAATGGCCTAAAGGCATTGATCTCTGTCCCGATGCGCTTTACATGCAGTTGACGGGTAAAAAACCGGATGAAGTTTTCCCCGCTTTAAGTCACCTTCCAGCTCATGCCTGAACTTTCACGTTTTTATGGCATCGTGATCCAAATGTATTTTGATGATCACCCACCCCCTCATTTTCATGCAATTTATGCCGGAAGCAAGGCCGTGTTTGATATCGAGACCTTGGCAATCATTAAAGGCGAACTCCCTCCAAGAGCCCGGGGACTTGTCATAGAATGGGCATCCATCCATCAAGCTGAATTGAGAGAGGCATTCCACAAGGCCGAAGCGTTTGAGGCACCCGGACAGATTCCACCACTTGGTTAAAGGTATGGATTATGACTCAGTTAAGCTGAGGCCGGAACCCGGGTTTCGCGTACCCCTCGCGTGAACGCTTCGGGTGAACCATCTAAAGATGGAACTCGGAACGTTCCCCCCGGAGGAACACTGCGTTCGGAGTTCAAGTTCGGAGTCCCGTCTTCAGGCGGTTCAACGGAATGCCTTCAGGCTTCCGGCTTCAGAACCCGGCCGTTTAAAAAATATTTCCCCGACTTCTCTCCCGAGGCTTGACGGGAGGGGGGGAATTGTTATATCGGATATCTCTTATCCTTTATTGTAAAAATCTATAATTGTGACCTCTCTTTTTTCCCATCCATGTCCTCACGATCCTTTGTGTTTAAAAAAGGATGGCAGCGCATGAGTGCGATTTTGATTTTAATTGGCGCAAGCCTTTCGCTTGCACTTTGCTTTTTAGCTGCGTTTCTTTGGTCCGTGCATAAAGGTCAGTTTGATGACCCCGTGACCCCGGCCTTACGCATGTTACACGACGACGAAACTTCCCCGCACGCCGAAACCGTGCCCGAACCCTCTGAAAAGGAAACCCCATTATGAGCCAAGTGGAAACCTTCCGCTACGACAACCGTATTGTACGCGATTTTGCCTTCGCCTCCGTAATCTGGGGTGTGGTCGGCATGCTTGTCGGAGTGATTATTGCCCTGCAACTGGTCATCCCCGCCCTGAACCTGGGACCTTTCCTGAGTTTTGGACGTTTGCGCCCTCTTCATACCAACGCGGTGATCTTCGCCTTCGTGGGAAATGCCATCTTTATGGGGGTTTACCACTCCAGCCAACGGCTTTGTAAAGCCCGTATGTTCAACGACATCCTGAGTCGCATCCACTTCTGGGGCTGGCAACTCATCATTGTATTGGCCGCCATCTCCCTGCCGGCCGGAAAAACCACCACCAAAGAATACGCCGAACTGGAATGGCCGATTGATATTCTTATCACTTTGGTGTGGGTGGTCTTTGCCATCAATTTCTTCGGCACCATTTGGCGCCGGCGCGAACGCCATATGTATGTGGCCCTGTGGTTCTATATCGCCACCATCGTCACCGTCGCCGTTTTGCACATCTTTAACTCTCTGGAAGCGCCGGTCACCTTGATGAAAAGTTACTCGGTTTACGCCGGGGTACAGGACGCGCTGGTACAATGGTGGTACGGTCACAACGCCGTGGCCTTCTTCCTCACCACCCCCTATCTGGGTTTGATGTACTATTACCTGCCGAAAGCCGCCAACCGTCCGGTTTTCAGCTACCGTTTGTCCATTATCCACTTCTGGGCCCTCATTTTTATCTACATCTGGGCCGGCCCCCATCACCTGCTCTTCACCGCCCTTCCCGATTGGGCGCAGAGTCTGGGTATGGTCTTTTCTCTGATGCTGATTGCCCCCAGTTGGGGCGGCATGCTCAACGGACTGCTCACCCTCCGCGGGGCTTGGGATAAAGTCCGTGAAGAACCTGTTTTGAAATTCCTGGTCGTCGGTATCACCTCCTACGGGATGGCCACCCTCGAAGGGCCCCTGCTCTCCATTAAATCCGTCAACGCCCTCTCCCACTACACCGACTGGACCATTGCCCACGTCCACGTGGGCGCCCTCGGCTGGAACGGTTTTATGACCTTCGGGATTCTCTATTGGCTGATCCCCCAGCTCTACCGCACCGAACTTTACAGTAAAAAATGGGCCAACATCCATTTCTGGATCGGCCTCACCGGCATCCTGATCTACGTGGTGCCCCTGTATTGGGCCGGCGTCACCCAGAGTCTGATGTGGAAACAGTTCACCGACGAAGGCGTGCTCGCCTACCCCAACTTCCTGAGCACCGTCACCAACATCATTCCTTTCTATGCCATGCGCGCCGTCGGCGGCACCCTCTTCCTCGGCAGTACCATCTTTATGGCGGTCAACCTCTGGAAAACCATTCAGAAAGGTGATTTCGAGGCCGAAACCGAAGCGTCAGCCCCGGCGCTGCGCGACCAGCCTATGCCTTCCGCTGAATACGAAGACCACGCCTACAAACACCGTAAACTGGAACGTTTACCCTTCCTGTTCACCGTATTGAGTATCCTCGCGATTCTGATTGGCGGACTGGTCGAACTCGTCCCGCTCTACCTGATCAAATCCAACGTGCCGAGTATGGTCTCCGTGACCCCCTATTCTCCCTTGGAACTGGAAGGCCGCGATCTCTACATTCGTGAAGGCTGTGTACAATGTCACTCCCAGATGGTGCGTCCCTTCCGTTCGGAAACCGCCCGTTACGGCGACTACAGCAAAGCCGGTGAATTCGTGTATGACCATCCCTTCCTTTGGGGATCCAAACGGACGGGACCCGATCTCGCCCGCGAAGGTGTGATCGGCCGCAGTCACGATTGGCATTACCTGCACATGGAACGTCCGCAATCCACCTCCCCCGGATCCATCATGCCGGATTACCCCTGGCTGCTCCGCAACAAGCTCCGCACCAAATCCACCTGGAAAAAAATCAAGGTGATGAGCGATCTTGGCGTTCCCTATCCCATGATCGATTACACCCCCGAAGTGGTGCTCTCCCTTCTCGACGAACAGGCAGAGGAAATTGCGGCCGAACTTCGCATCAAGATGCCCGAGCGGGCTGAAGAAATTCAGGCCGACCGTGAGATCATCGCGCTGATTGCCTATCTGCAGCGCCTCGGGGTGGATGCGACCAAAGACGTACCCTTTGAGGAGGAACTCTAATGTATAAAGATGTCCTGCGCGCCATGGCGGAAACCGGATTTTATCCGGTAGTCACCTCGGTCATTCTCGTCGTCTTCTTCCTGTTCTTCAGCGGCATGTTCCTTTGGGTTCTCCGCATCAACAAGAAACACACCGACCATATGGCCGCCTTGCCCCTGGAAGACGGCACCCAGTTATCCACCAAATCCAGAGAGGCCCGCCATGGCTGAATATGACGAAACAGTCGTTTCCGAACACGACGGAATTAAAGAACTTGATAATCAGCTGCCCCGCTGGTGGGTGATCCTTTTTCAACTGAGTATTGTTTTTGCCGTGATCTATATGCTCTGGTTCCATGTGCTGGGACTTGGCAATGATCAGGAAAGCAAATACGCGGATACGGAGGCGCGCGCCGAAGCCGCCCAGGCCGCCCGTCAATCTGAATTAATCGCCAGCATGGATCTGAATGCACCCTCCACCCTCCCCGAAGTGGTGACCGAAGGGGGCGAAATCTATCAGGCCAACTGCTCCAGCTGTCATCACAGTACCGCCCGCGGACTGATCGGCCCCAACCTGACTGATGCCTATTGGATCAATGGTTCCGAGTTTGAAGACACCATGCACATTATCGCCAAAGGCAAATTGGAAAAAGGCATGCAGGCCTGGGAATCCAGCCTCTCCCTGCGCCAGCGCCACGCGGTTGCCAGTTACCTCTACAGCATTCGCGGCAGCAATCCACCCGACCCCCGTGCACCTGAAGGTGAACTGGTGGAAGGCTCTGACAGTCCTGAGTACAATATGTAAATTAGGAATCAGAGGGTATAGGTCAGCAATAACACCTGACCTCCGAACTCTGACTTCCGCCCTCCTAAAAACATGACCGACCAACCTGAAAACTTTAGAGACTCCATTCCGACCGTAGATGCGGCCGGCAAACGCGTATGGATGTATCCCCGCAAGCCCCCAACCGGGAAAGCGAGTTCTCCGGACGCGCCGGATTTCTTTAAATTGCGCACCTGGGTTTCCTGGGTGTTGCTGGTGATTCTGGTTACGGGTCCGTTTATCAAAATCGCCGGAAACCCGCTGTTGATGATGAACATCGTCGAACGGAAATTCTCCATCTTCGGCATCATGTTTTGGCCACAGGATTTTTATCTCTTCGCCCTGGCCATGATCACCGGCTTTGTGATGGTTGTATTCTTCACCGCCGCCTGGGGACGGATCTGGTGCGGATGGCTTTGTCCACAAACCGTCCTCATGGAAATGGTCTTCCGGAAAATTGAGTATGCCATCGAAGGCGATGCCCGCGAGCAGAAAAAACTCAATGAAGCGCCCTGGACCCAGGAAAAGATCACCAAAAAAGCGATCAAACACGGGGTCTTCTTCGGACTCTCTTTTGTGGTGGCGAATTTACTGCTCGGGTACATTATCGGGGGCGATGCCCTGCTGGAACTTATCGGGGACTCCCCCACCAAACACACCGGTGGATTCTTCGCCCTGATCTTATTTACCGGATTGTTTTACAGCATCTTCGCCCGCTTCCGCGAGCAGGCCTGTACCTTTGTCTGTCCTTACGGACGTTTTCAATCCGTACTCATTGACGAGAACACCATGGTCGTGGCCTACGATCATGTGCGCGGCGAACAACGGGGCCGCAAACTCAGAGGCGAAACCTGGGAAGAACGCCTCTCCATCGGAAAAGGTGATTGTGTCGACTGCAACCTTTGTGTCTCCGTCTGCCCCACCGGCATCGATATCCGCAACGGCACCCAAATGGAATGCGTCAACTGCACCAACTGTATCGACGCCTGCAATTCCGTGATGCACAAAGTCAAACGCGACCCGGGCCTCATCCGCTTCGCCTCCATGAATCAAATCGAAGGCAAAAACAAAAAGCGGGTTTTCACTTCGCGGCTGAAAGCCTACGGCATCCTGATGGGCGCCCTGCTGCTGCTGCTGACCGGATTGATGATCGCCAGAGATTCTGTGGAGATCACTTTGTTGCGCGTCCGCGGCACCACCTATCAGGTGATGCCCGACGGGAAAGTCACCAATATGTTCGAAGCACGCTTCATGAACAAAACCGGGCGCAGCATGGACGGGAGCCTGAAGCTGCTCAACGTGGAAGGCGAGCTTCTCTACAGCGACCAACACATGCAGATGGAACCACAGGAAGAAGCCAACACCATTGTGGTTATCACCCTGCCCCCCGATCAATTGCGCGGCAAAGAAACCAAAGTGAAACTTGGACTCATGGTGGATGGAAAAGTCGTCGATACCCACTCCACATCCTTCCTTGCACCCGGAGGCGGTTCATGAAATTAAAAATGAATCCCTGGCCGCCCGCCCTCTTTCTCTGGTTTGCTTTTCTCATTACCGTCTGCATTGGTTTTGTCATCAAAACATCTAAGATGAACAATGATTTGGTGAGCAAAGATTACTATGCCGAAGGGCTGGATCACGATGCGCACCAAATGGCGGTCTCCCGAACCAAGAAACTGGAAAATCCGCCACGGATTGAACTGGAAGAAGTGAAGAACCGGCTGATTATTTATCTTCCGGAAAGTGCAAAAGGAGCGAAGCTGGATCTTTACCGTCCATCCGATGCCGGTTTGGATATCCACGACATTGAGTTGCAGGACGATGCCCCCTCGGTGCTCTCTACCGAGGCCATTCATCCCGGACGCTGGCAGGCCAAAATCTGGTGGAAAGACGGGGAGCTCAACTACTTCCATCAGGAGGATCTCTTTATCCCATGATCACTTTGATTTCCATGGGAGAAGCCTTAACTCTGGGGGCCATTACCAGCCTGCACTGTATGGGCATGTGTGGTCCGCTGGCACTGGCTTTACCCGCAAATAAATCTGCATCTAAATTCAGACATGTCATAGGACGTTTGGTTTATAACCTGGGGCGGGCAGTCACTTACGCATGCATGGGCGTCTTTGCCGGCGTCCTCGGCAAGAGCATTCAACTGTTCGATTTGCAGAATGCGGTATCCATTCTTTTTGGCGTCCTGCTGTTGGCCTCCCTCTTTCTTTCCGCCAAACATATGCCCCCTTGGGTCATTCGCTTCTTTTACAAACCCATCCAGCAGGGACTCGGCCGCATTCTGAAACGCGGAAGCCTGCTCGGCCTCTTCCAAATCGGGTTACTCAACGGACTGCTCCCCTGTGGCATGGTATACGCCGCCCTCGCACTGGCCTCCCTGCAAACCGGCGCGGTCAGCGGTGCTATTTTTATGTTTCTCTTTGGATTGGGAACCCTGCCCCTGATGTTTGCGTTGTCTCTGGGCGGACTCTCCCTGCGGACGCCCAAACTTCAGCCGGTTCTCAACCGGGTTATTCCCACCGTCACTTTCCTTGTTGCCGTTCTGCTTATTCTGCGCGGCCTCTCCCTCAACATCCCTTTCATCAGTCCCCCGGACCTTTCAACGGCCGGAGGAAGTTGCTGTCATTAATTTTTAAAACCGGAGCCTCCCCATGTTACTCACCAAAACCACAGAAATTGCGATCCAATGTTTGGTCCTCTTATCCCGAATGCCGAAAGGTACCCTGATTACTCCCCAACCGATTTCCATGACCCTGGGTTCTTCTGAGAGTTATACCTCAAAAATTCTCCGCACCCTGGCCAAAGCCGATTTGCTGGAATCCCACCGTGGAGCCAGCGGCGGTTTTTCTCTGGCCCGCGACCCCAAAAACATCACCCTGCTTGAAGTCGTCGAAGCCTGCGAAGGGGCCATCATTGGCAATCACTGCCGGGAGTTCCCGGATCCCGGCATGGTCAAACGCACCTGCGGATTTCACCAGGCCATGGTGGAGTTCCAGGAAGGGGTCAAAAGTCTTTTGCGCAAATGGAGTATCGAAGAACTCGCCACCAAACCCCTCTCCGATGCCAATGATGCACCCGACTGTAAACTGCGCCGCATCCTCGATGCAGAAAAAACCATGCCCGCCCGTGGCGGATTGCTGGATCAACCCGGAATTGGATCATTGCGGAAATAGACCGGACATTGCCGGTCTCATATTCATTCGTTAGGGTTTCAACGGTTGTGGCGTGCGGTCACGCAAAATGCGTGACTGCCCCCGTTTTTTTGTGTCGCTGTGTTCTGGTTGTTGAGCCGCGCGCAACGGCCCGGCCGCCAAC
>CAKZLZ010000072.1 GCA_937127435.1 uncultured Verrucomicrobiota bacterium
TCCGCCGCTCTTCGTTGGATTACCTATATACGTGCCAACAGTCCTGCGTATGCCAAGAGCAGCCCGAGTGTGAAAATGTTTTTGGGCGATGCGGGTGATGATGACAATCTCTTTTTTGAAACCGAAGCGTTTGGAAGCATTGGCGGCTTTGAGGATGCGCTGGAGGGGGAGGATATGCAGGGCCTGCATCCATTTGATTATTATAGCAATGACAGTGCGGATGTGAATGCCGGCAATGGTGACAAAGACGGGGACGGAAAGTGGAACTCCGATGAGGGACAACCGAAGTTTGTGCACCTTTGGCGGCCGATTTATGATTTTGTGAATTTTGATACCCATGTTAAAACTCAAACCGCCCGTGACAGCGATGCTTCCAACTGGTCCTTTGGTGAGGCGTACCTGGCTCCGTTTCGAAATGTAAGCACCTTGTCGGACCGGTATTTAAGTGCCATTCATAATCATTTCCCTGTGTTTGCCCGCTACAATCTTGGTGCGGAAAGTTATACCTCCCATCCTTTGACCGAGCAGACGCGCGGGTTGCATGCTGTCAATGACCGTCATCCCGATGTGAATGGCGAGAGCAGTGGTGCTGGACTGACCAAAACCAGTTACCAACAGGGAAGCGCTTTGATTGCCTGGGACAGCAATCAGGTTGTCGGAGGCGATCATGGATTTGTACTCACTGCCCGGGCGGATGATGGAACGGGTGCAATTCAAGGACTCTCTGAGGTGGCCATTCGAAATGCCAAACGTGCGGACTCTGAAATTTTATCTTTGGGGCAGTTGCAACAGATTAACCTCTCTCCCTATTTCTGGCAGCCGGCGTTCCCGATCGGAAACAGTGATGCCTCTCCCTATGCGGATCGTGAGGGGATTGCCGGTATACATTCCCGGGTGATGGGGTATGATCGTTATTCTCCCCACTTGCTCGCAGATGTCCGTCCCAATCACGCCGCGCCCCGTTCGGGGAAATCGATCCCGAATATTGAAGCCCTGGTCCGAAGTGGTTATACGCCTATTATGGAAGATGGTGCCATCCTGTTTAATGGAGGACGTAAAATACGTTCGTATATGGGCGGAAACACCATGTTGGATCTGAGTTATGTGCTCAATGAAAACATCTGGGACCGATATTTTCTGTCCACCCTCAACTCGGTTCCTTCTGACTTGGGAGATCCGCTTCCCAATGCAAGATTGCGGTTTAATGATGAGGCGGCTTCGGCATCAAACTCTGAACTGCTCAATTTTGATGAAGCGGCCGCCTATTTGCAAACCGAGGGTGCTTTGAATGTGAATTCCACTTCGGTTGAAGCGTGGAAGGCGCTGCTTACTTCGTTTCGGGGCTTGAAGCTGGATTCCGGTGCGGAAGAAAATCCGGATGAGACGGCACCCGTTACCCGCACGCTCACTCCCATCAACGATCCGGTGACTTTTGATTTCGCGACCTCGGATGACATCGACATGGGCGCAGAATCCACCCAAAAAGATTACAGTCAGGTGCTTTCAGGATTTCGGTATTTGGATGATGCCATGATTGAGGCTTTGGCAGAGCGGATTGTGGATGAAGTCCGCTTGCGCGGTCCTTTTTATTCATTATCAGATTTTGTGAATCGTCGTCTGGCGCCTCCTTCCGGAAGTAATGTGCGGGGGTCCGATTGGTATGTTGCCCGCACCAACGGAAATGGCGGTAACTGGATTGATGCGGATTACGATCCTTTCCCGGGCTTGCAGGGATTAAATGGCACCCTGCAAAGAGCTTTAAACCTTTCAGGCATCAATGGTGGGGTTAATCACCCGGATCTTGGCGATGATGGAAGTGGCACCGGTAACCGTTATGATATGGTGTATTCCTTGCGGATTAAAAACAGTTCGAATACCTATACCGGTTACAATTCCAATGGTATTGGGAAATCAGCAAATCAAGATCGAGGGTCAACGGCTTCAGGGTCAGGATATAAACATAGTGTCGATCCGGCGATGAAATCGCATTTAGATTCTGAACACGCTGCAGGTTCTCCGGTGGGAGAAGCCGGCCAATTGTTACAGGGCGCTCCGGGCTTTGTGACCCAGGGGGATTTGTTGGCGATGATCGGTCCGGCGCTGACCGCCAGGGGGGATACCTTTAAGATTCGTGCGTATGGTGACTCTTCGGGGGTAGGAGATGCGGATGCCCGGGCGTGGTTGGAAGCGGTGGTGCAGCGGATTCCTGAACCGGTCACCCCGGACAGTTCGGATGAGTGGCGCCCCACGGACAGCTTTGGACGTCGCTTTAAAGTGGTGAGTGTCCGCTGGCTGACACCGGAAGAGATTTAATCTTCTTCAGGTGATTTGGACGGACCTTTGGCCCG
>CAKZLZ010000073.1 GCA_937127435.1 uncultured Verrucomicrobiota bacterium
TTTTATATCAAAGACAAATCCGGGGAGTACCTCTGGGCTGAAGTGAAAGTGGATGGAGAAGAGCGTGTGATTTTGTCTCATCCCGAGGTGGCGGAAATTGCCGAGCTGGGCTATGCCGTAAATCAGAATCCACATGAAACCTTGTTCAACAGCGCAGGCTATCCCGCATCTCCCTTCCGGTGGAATATGGGGCGGATTCCCTGGTCCGGTCAGTCGAAAAGTGAGTGGCTGACCTATCAGCCCGGTACCAAGCAAAAAACCGGGATCAGTATGACCCATGTCCGCAGGGAAGGGGTGGTGTTTCAGATGGTGAAAGGCCGCAAAACTCCCGATGGATTGCGGGTGGGACTGCAGATGCATCTCTCCCCGGAATGGAAGAACCCGGCGGTGCTGCTGGACGGTGAACCGCTGGCATTTGAGGTCAAAGAACTGGATGGCGGAAAAATCGCCCTGTTCGAAGTCCCGGTTGATGGCAGCTGGGTCGTGGTTGGCGAAGGAGATCAGGTTGCCGGATTAAACAAAATCCGGCGGTATTAAGTTCCCCGGATTTCGTTGACCGGCCTGCTCATAACGTCCCTCCTCAGGGCGTTGCGCTTAAGGTGCCTCATCGTAAAAGCATTCGGAATCTAACTTTTACACCCATGCCGATCTTGACCTGCGGGTATTCTTAAGCGTAAAATCGGCATACTATGAAAATTCAATCAACTTTCTTTGTCGTTCTTGGCCTGGTCCTGACCTTTGCCTGTAGCCAGCTGCATGCCACCTTGTTGGTGTACAACGGTTTTGATCATGGGGGGGCGGATATAGATCTGCACAACGTGACGGTTACGGCAAACTCGCAGGGTTTGACTGGAAATTATGACAATCTGAGCAATACCTCCGGACAGTCATTTACCTTTATCTATGACGCCGATGCCGGTCTGAGTTTCGGCAGCAATTATTTCAGTGGAACCGGAGGCGCGGTATATTCTTCTGCTCAGGCGGACACCAATCCCAGTCATGTGCTTGATATGGAACTGGACTTGAGCAGTGCGGTTTCCGGAACCCTGTACAGCAGCTATCTCCTGAACTACCGGAGTTTTGGCACCGAAACTTTTATAACCACTGTTCGGGCAGCTGATGCTGGACGGACCAATACCCGTTTCAATGCGGCCTTGGACTTTGGCGGTGGCGCCAGCAGCAGTGATATCGGAGTGTCCACCAGTTATGACACATCCCGGGTGGCGACTGATTACCTCATTTCCTCCGGGACCACTTATCTCTTGCTCTCCAGTTTTACCAATGTGGGAAATGCGGGGGGAGGCACTGCCGCCACCTACCTGTTTGACCAAACGGCTTACGACAACTGGTACAACGCAGGGAGCGTGGAGGGAGACCTGGGAAGTTTTGCTCTCAGTTCAGTGACCGAAACTGTGGGTTCCGGAACCTTCAGCTTTGCGGATGGAGAATTTATCGATTATACCAATTTTGTTTCTAATGCCGGGGGGCATAGTCCGTATGTATCTGTGGACATGGATGAAATGCGCTGGGGCACCGAACTCTCCGACGTGGTGAGTGTTATTCCCGAACCTTCGAGCCTTATCCTGCTACTGCTTGGCTTGCCGATTCTGAGATGGGGGCTTCGCCGCCGTTCCTGATTGCCGGTGCCCTTTTCTTGGGCAGGAAATTAGCGGCGCCGCCAAATGGCCAAGCCCATTCCCGCAATGATGAGCAGAAACAATGAAGAGGGTTCAGGAATTTGGGTGAATTCCAGATCACTGAATATTCCCGCTACATCATCATCCCGGGTGATCCCAATATACTGAATATCTTTCGCACTGTTCAGGATGTAGCTTGTTGAACTGCCCCCGTCATTATCACTATGAAAGGTAATGGTTCCAAAATTTGAAATCTCATCATAACCACTGGCCGGGGTAAAATCAAAATCGATGGTATAGGTGCGGGTTCCTACACCGTTGATCGGATTAAAACTATTGTCTGTTCTGGGCCCGGCGTAATACTCACTGATCCCGGTTGAGCTGCGGCGGGTGATGGCGGTACCAATTGCATACTTATTCGAATCACTCGCAAAGTCGTCCCCAAGCCCGATAGGACCCGTAAAATATCCTAAAGAAAGGAAGTCCGTTCCCCCGCCACCCGCACTTGGATTTAAGGTCGCGGTAAGGGAAAACTTCCCGGTCGCCGATCCCATGCTGTCGTTGATATAACTGCCAAGATGTAAGCGGGCGGCATCACTCCCTCCTCCACTCATGGTTCCGTCCGCATTAAAATCATTCGAAGCCACCCAGGTGCTGGATCCACCTGCACTGGTAATATCCGTACTGAATACGGTAGCCGTTTTTCCATTCAAGGTGTCAGTGTTTAAACCGCCAAAATCATGTGAAACCAACACGATTTCGCCAAACGAAAGAGAGGAACCCAGCAGAGCAAACGCTGCAAACAGGTTTAAATGTAGCGATGGAAATGGAAAAATGGGTTTCAGGATCATTCCAAGAGCTTACCTTTAAATAAATAACCTTTCAATAATAATTATTTGAACTTCGGAGAAAAGATTTCCCGTATAATATTTTTCCAAACCCCATATTCTATTCCATCAAATAAATATGGTTTGCCTATTTTGTCAGAAAATGATCCACTGCATATTGAAGCGCCACTTATTTTTGATATCCACTTGTTGGCTGATTAAAACAGAAGAATTTAAACCACTGATGCACACAGGTGAACACTGATAAAACCCAATGGAAGTTGCTTTGAAATCCAAACGGAACATCTGTGTCAATCGGTGTTCCCTGGCCGTCTCTGAGCGACAGCTCGGGCAGGCATCAGTGGTTAACAAAATGCAGAGCCAACAATGCCATGGTCTGAACCTCCTACGTCGGTCCGGAAATCTAGACGTTATCTTAGGAGAATTGAAATGAAGCCTAAAAAGATTTTGAAAGAGCTGAAATCGAAAATCCCTAAAGGGATGCATTTGAAGGATGCACTCATTACGTTCATAGATCACTATGAAACATCAAGCGCGGATGGATGTAAAAAGAATGATGATTGCGATATGCTTCTTTTTCAATGGGGAGGTCCCTATGATTGGGATCCTGCATTTTCTATTAACTTGACTAGGCAGTTTTCATATCAAGACGAGGATGGTGAATATGACAGAATGGAACAGCTGTCGATGGATTGTCGGTTTGATTCCGTCAAAGTTTCTGTAGAACCAGGAAGCCAATGGCTCGAGGGAGACGATTTAGAGAAATTCAAAGAGTTAATTTTAAACTCTGAAGTCGTTAAACTCTGTGCTGATGAAAAAATGAAGGCTATTCGTTGGGAGCTTAGTGAAGTTTAATCAGATAACAAAAACATCGATCGAATCGAGAGTACTCGGTCCGGACATCTAAACGTTCTCATGAAAAATGAATAGTAACAAACAGGACAAGCCACCTTGGTATAAAGATAAAGGATGCTTGCTCGCATTTGGTATCTACCTTTTTTTGTTATTCTTTTTCGTGATTCCGTTGGCGAGGGCGATTATTCGGGTTCGAAAGGAGGCATCAAGTCCAACTTACTATGAAAGAGCAATAGATTTCCCATTCGACAGCCTGCCCGACTCCGCTCATGATATCAGATTCAAGCCGTATAAAACATTTTCAGCATGGGGACGCTTCTACGAATTCAAATGCACGGAAAGAGATTACAGAGACTGGGTCAGCGAGAATAAAATTATTCACCCAGAGCTGTCTCCAATCACGCAACAAAAAGATCGTGAATGTCCATCTATTTCTAAAGATGGAATAGTTGGGTGGAATCGAATAAATGACCTATTAATATCAAGTTGGAATTTTGAAGATTCGGGCATATATTTCATCTATGATCTAGATGAAGGAAGGGCAATCAGACACTCTCAATCAAGATGAACAGAGAACCAGACTGTTAAGTGAATATTTATTGCGCTACACGCCACAAGCATCACTCACTTCCACGTTATGGAATAATGCAGAAGAATTTAAACCACTGATCTACACAGATCTACACTGATAAACCCAATGCATTCTGCATGAAACTTAATCGAAACAACCGTGTCAATCTGTGTTCCCTGGCCGTCTCCGAGCGACAGCTCGGGCAGGCATCAGGGGTTGAAAAATGCAGAGACAAACAAACTCCACCGAACCGCGGTCCGATGGTCTGAGGTGCACTGCCATCTAAACCCAAGAGAAAATTTATGAAAAAACTAACCTACGCAATCAAAATTCATAAGCCTCGGGATTTCGTTTTTAAGATGCTTACCGACAAGTCTGTTTATCCGGGTTGGGCGAAAGCGTGGGGAGAAGGCATGACCTACGAAGGTGAATGGAAAGAGGGGGAAAACATATCATTCTTTGACCAAGCGCAGGGGGGCACAAAAGTCATTATTGAAGAACTGGTTCCGAGTGAGTCCATTAAGCTGAAACACATCGCAATGGTAAATCCGCAGAACATCGAAGTTGAGCTCACTGACGATATGATGCGAAAGTGGGTGGGTTCTCAGGAAAATTATTTCTTTGAGAAAGAAGGGGACGCATCAACCAGACTTGAGATCGTCATGCACACGGATGAAGCATTTGAGGAAATGATGGGAGCCTGGCCCAAAGCCCTGCAACTCCTCAAAGATATCTGTGAAGCATGACCCTTCGCGATATGTGATATTATTAACGTTCAACTATGAATGAATCATCAAAACGCATTCTAAGTCAAAGACTCGAGGAGTTGGCGCGGGCAAGTGACTCCCTGCGGGAAGGTATTGAACATCGAAACCGGGAGGCCGGAATATTTAAGAAATATGTCCGGCACAACGAAGATGCCATTTATGATTACTGCAGGTTTTATACGGAAACCAAAAATGCGATCCTGACAGAACAGGGGGAATTGAGCTTTGTTGTAAAACGAATAGCCGCCATGCCCGATATCAGTTTTAAGACTTACAACCGGTCTGAAAACCGGGGCAGGGGATTCATAGAGCTGTTTTTCCGGGGAGGATCGTCCGTTACCCTCGGGCCTTTTCGGGAGAAGCTTCAAACCGTTTCGGAAACTTGCGCCTCCCTTTTGTTTGTGATGAAAAATCCTCAGTTGTTTGAAGCTGATCTCAATAAAAAAGCATGAGCGTTTGAGAGGGAGCGGGCTCGAATTTTCGCTGGGGCAGGAGTGCCCGCGCTCCAACCCCTTCGAAGTTTCCGACCTCCGGTTTCTGACTTCCGACCTCCGACTTCCGACCTCCGACCTCCGTCCGCCTCTTCTAAGCAATCACCATCATGAGATCACCGGTATCCACCTGGGTGCCGGCTTTGACCAGAACCTGTTCGACGCTGCCGTCTTTCTCGGCGTAAATGGTGGTTTCCATTTTCATGGCTTCGAGGACCAGGAGTTTTTGTCCTTTGGTTACCTGATTGCCTTCGGTGGCGGCGACGGTGACCACCATGCCCGGCATGCTGGAGCCGAGGTGGGTGGGGTCGTCGGGATTTGCTTTGGCTTTGTGAGCGGCGCCGTCATCCAGAGATTTGTCCCGAATATCGACGGAACGGGGAATCCCGTTGAGTTCGAAGAATACGGTGCGGGTCCCATTTTCATGGGGATCGGAGGTGGAGACGTATTTGATGATCAGGGTTTTGCCGGATTCAATATCGATGGCAATTTCTTCGCCCTGACGCATGCCGTGCAGAAAGACCGGGGTGGGCAATACAGAGGTGTCGCCAAATTCGATCCGGTGTTTCGCGAAGTCACTGTAGACTTTGGGATAGAGAACATGGGAGAGCACCTGCTGTTCGGTGGGTTCGGATGGCAGGAGTTTACTCAGTTCAGCTTTCGCGGCGGAAAAGTCGACTGCGGGCAGGGTGGCACCGGCGCGGCCTCTCATGGGTTTTTCACCGCGCAGAATGCGGTTGACCACTCCCTTGGGAAATCCGCCGTGGGGTTTGCCCATGCGGCCACTGACCAAGTCTTTGACCGAGGCGGGGAAGGCCAATTCGCGGTTGGGATCCAAGGTGTCTTCCGCCTTTAATTCATTCGCCACCAGGAACAGGGCCATGTCGCCTACCGCTTTGCTGGTGGGGGTCACCTTGACGATGTCTCCGAAGAGTTGATTCACATCGGCGTAGGTTTTGCACACCTTGGGCCATTGCGGAGCCAATCCGAGTGCGCGGGCCTGTTGGAAAAGGTTGGTGTATTGACCTCCGGGCATCTCGTGGCGGTAGAGGTCGGCGGTGGCGGGCAGCGTTTCGCTTTCAAAGGCGGTGTAGAATTCACGCACATTCCGCCAGTATTCGGCCAGGACATCCAAATGATCCGGATTCAGGCCGGTGTTGCGTTTGGTGAAGCGCAGGGTTTCCACCAGGGTATTTAAGTTGGGTTGGGAGGTGCCGCCGGAAAGCGGGGCCATGGCGGCATCGGCAATGTCGAGTTTGACCCCGGCCGCGTTCAGTATGGAAGCCGCCTGAATGCCGGCCGTATCGTGGGTGTGCAGGTGGATGGGCAATCCGGTTTCTTCCTTCAGGGCTTTGACCAGAACCTTGGCGGCTTCCGGTTTGAGCAGGCCGGCCATATCTTTCACGGCCAGAATATGGGCCCCCATCTTTTTCAGTTCCCGTCCGAGGTTCAGGTAGTATTCAAGATCATACTTTTGCCGGGCGGGATCCAGAATGTCGCCGGTATAGCAAATACAGGCTTCGCAAAGGGCACCGTGGTTGCGGGCGGCTTCCATGGCCACTTTCATGTTGGGTAAATAATTGAGCGCATCGAAAATACGGAACACATCCAGACCGGCGTTTGCGGCTTCGCGCACAAAGTTGCGGACCACGTTATCGGGATAGTTGGAATAGCCCACCGCGGAGGAGGCGCGCAGCAGCATTTGTAAAAGCATGTTGGGCGCTTTTTCGCGGATGCGGGCCAGACGTTCCCAGGGATCTTCTTTGAGGAAGCGCATGGAGGTGTCAAAGGTGGCGCCCCCCCACATCTCAAGGGAGAAAAGTTGCGGGCAAAGCCGGGCGTAGGCTTCGGCAATTTCCACCATATCTTTGGTGCGCATGCGGGTGGCCAACAGAGATTGCTGGGCATCGCGGAAACTGGTGTCGGTGATCAGCAGGCCTTTCTGTTTTACCAGCCACCGGGAAAAATCATCCGCTCCCAGTTTTTTAAAGATATCCCGGGTGCCTTCGGGCAGGGGTTCTTCATGGTTGTAGAACGGAACCGGGGCGGGATCGCGGCGGCGGGCTTCGGGACGGTCTTTCACCAATTCGTTGCCATTGACCATGAGGTCGCCGAGAAACATCAGCATGCGGTTGGCCCGGTCCCGGCGGGATTTCATTTCAAACAGTTCCGGGGTTTTGTCGATAAAGCGGGTGGTGCAGGTTCCATCCAGAAAGACGGGATGGCTGATCAACTGGGTGAGAAACGGAATGTTGGATTTTACCCCGCGGATACGGAATTCGGCCAGGGCGCGTTCCATGCGGTGAATGGCATCGACAAAACGGGTGCCGCGGGAGGTGACTTTTACCAGCAAGGAGTCAAAATAGGGGGTGACCACCGCGCCCGAAAAGGCGCTGCCGGCATCCAGTCGAATACCCATGCCGCCGGAGGAGCGATAGTGACTGATCTTGCCATAATCAGGCAGGAAATTGTTGGCGGGATCTTCGGTGGTGACCCGGCACTGAATGGCGAAGCCGTGGAGATGCACTTTGCTTTGATCCGCAAGGCCGATTTCTCCATCCGAAAGTTTGGATCCCTGTACGACCAGAATTTGACGTTTGACCAGGTCGACCCCGGTGACTTCCTCGGTGACGGTGTGTTCGACCTGAATGCGGGGATTGACTTCGATGAAATAGAATTCGTTGGTGTCGGCATCGACCAGAAACTCCACCGTGCCGGCGCAGGAGTAATTCACTTCTTTGCCGATGGCCACGGCGGCATCACAGATGGCATTGCGAAGATCCGGGTCCAGGTTGGGGGAGGGGGCGATTTCCACCACTTTTTGGTGGCGCCGCTGTACCGAGCAATCGCGTTCAAAGAGATGAACCAGATTGCCGTGGGTGTCGCCTAAAAGCTGCACTTCGATGTGCCGGGCACGTTCGATAAATTTTTCGATGAAGACATCCGCACAACCGAAGGCGGAGAGGGCTTCGCTCTGGGCCTGTTCGAGGGCGTGTTCCAATTCGGAAGCGGCGCGCACCACCCGCATCCCGCGTCCGCCGCCCCCCATGGAGGCTTTGAGAATGACGGGGAAACCGAGTTTTTCAGCCTGGGTGAGAATTTCTTTTCCGGAGCGGACCGCTTTTTTAGATCCGCTGAGAATGGGAACGCCTGCGCGGCCGGCCAAATTCCGGGCGGCGGTTTTATCGCCCAGTTCGTCCAGCATTTCCGGCGTGGGGCCGACAAAGAGAATGCCTTCGTCCCGACAGCGACGGGCGAAATCCGCGTTTTCAGACAGAAAACCATATCCGGGATGAATCGCATCAATGTCGTGCTCTTTGGCCAGGGTGATAATCTTTTCGATGGCCAGGTAATTGCGGATGGGTTCGCCGGCCTCCCCGATTTGATAAGCTTCGTCCGCTTTAAAGCGATGCAGGGAAAAACGGTCTTCGTGAGAGTACATGGCCACGGTGCGGATGCCCAATTCATGGGCGGAACGGAAAACGCGGATGGCAATTTCACTGCGGTTGGCTACTAAGAGTTTTTTAATTTTCATGTTATGGTCTTAGCCCAAATCGATTGATAAAGGCAATAGTTAATTTTTGGAAGCCATGCTTCTGCATATAGGATGTTGAATTTTCGGGCGCGAAAAACGTGAAAAGAAGGGTGCCCCCCAGCCCTACAGGTGGCTGACACTGAATGTTTGCTGTCGTTTTTACCGAAATCGGTATGGAGTGATGATTCGCTTTTATTGAACGTTGTGAGGCAGGGTAGTGCCTTCGATCCAGATGGGCTTCAGCACCATAAAATGCGAGGTTTTGGGTATCCCGAATTCGCCGAGGCGGATCATTTGATCCAGCCATTCGATACAGTGTTTGCCCGCCTCGAATTCGGTAATGGCCATGCCGGAGAGTTCCGCTGAACCACAACGGGTTCCCGGGGGCACTTCGATGGCGGCGAAAGGCAATGGACGGCGCTCCGGCGGGACCGCGTTTTGAATCGACGAATAATCAGCGGCTTCAAATCCAATCACCACGTCCGGTTTCCGGAGGGATAAAATCTTTTTCCATGCTGGCAGGTCATCATTTGCGGGTCTTTGTACGAGGCGCATCCAGCCACCGGGAAGGGTGCCAATTTCAGCCTTGGCCGCCAATATGCCGCCATACCGGGCATGATCTTCGGCGCTGCTTCGTTCTTGAGGGTTTTGCTGAAGAACCAAAATTTTTCGGTAGCCTCTTCGATACACCTCCAGTAGCAGGTGACGGGCACTCTGAAAGTGACTGGCGCGGACGGTGTGAATATTGTATTCGAAATGAAACCATCCCGCGCTGACCAAAGCTACCCGGGACAGAGGTTTTTGTTGCAGGAGGGAAAGGTCCTGGAGGTACCCCACCAATAGGCCACAGATACCCCGGTTTGAAAGACCTCTTAAAAATATTTTCTGATCCGCTTCGGTCTTTAAGATGACAGATTCCAGATGGTATCCTAAGCGTTTACATCCGGCTTGCATGCCGTCAAAGCGTTCTTGGTGATGAATATCTTTTCCGTGTCTGTCCAATTGACGGACATAAACCAGCGGCAATCCCTTACGATTGGCTACATGTTGATGGGCCATTGCGCCCAAAGCCGAAAAGGCGGGGTTTCTCTTATACCCCAGTTCTTCGGCCACTTTAAGGATCATATTTCGAGTTTTCTGACTCACGCCGGGGGTATTTCGCAGGGCATACGAAACAGCAGCGGTTGAAACCCCGGCTTTTTCGGCCACTTCTTTAATGGTAACCGGGCGCGTGCTTTTATTTGTAGAATCGCTCATAACTTAAATGCTTAAGTAAACATTAGGTTGACCCTTCTCGTATTGTCAATTAAAACTAGAGCATCATGAAAAACGTAATCGTTAAATCTCTAAGTCTTCTGACCCTTTTCGCTTTTAGTATGGCCCAAGCGGATGTGATGCTGGTGGATAGCATTACGACGGGTGGAAACAATTCGAATACCAGTAGTTATACTTTTTCCTCCACCGGATACAGTGTCGCGGAAACGGGAAATAACAATATGTTGGTGGTTTTTTACTCAGCCTATGGTGAAGGAGGAGGTTCAGACCCTACTTTAACCAGCGCATCTTTTGGTGGGGTGAATTTGAATATTGCGGCCAGCGCTACGGCTTATGATGGTTTTGAAGCCACAACGTCTATTTTATATATGAAGGAATCAGACTTCGCCAGTATCAGTGGATCCGATTTGGTTTTCACCCGGAGCGGAGCTTCGAATGGCGATCGGGGAGTACAGTATGGAATCATGACCCTTTCCGGGGTGGATCAAAGTACTCCGATTGGTGATTTTGGTGGGGATTCTGCAGATTTTGATCCCACCCCTATATCGGTAGAACTCACCGGCTTGAGCAGTGGTGGACTCATTATATCCTCTTTTACCGGAAATGCTGCAGATAATGCTTCCTCAATAGGTAGCCTCGTAAATGTGGACGCAACTTTGGCGACTCTCAATAATAATTTGCTTTCTTCGCTGTTCGGTTCCACTGATATTACCGGTACGAGTGAAACCGTTGGAGCGACGTTTACCGCAGATTATAGTGGTGACCGCAGTGCGATGGTGTCGGTTGAATTTATCGCAATTCCAGAACCTTCTTCTCTGCTAATGATGTTGAGTGCCGTGATGGCCGGCGTTCTGGTTTTCCGCCGCAGAAACTGATTTGGACGCCGTCGGAGGAGGTTGGCTTTGCCTGAGAAATGAAATCATCGGCTTCCGGGCTTTTCTTTCTGTGATTCCCGTTTAGATTGGCGCTCATGACTACTGAAGCTCCCACTCTACCGCCTGTAACGCCTCCGCAATTGCCCCCGGCACCCCGACGCCGGAAAAAGCCGCATTGGATTTTGTGGTCGCTGTTGATTATCAGTTTACTGGTGAATTTTGTGACCTGTTCCAATATCGGCGATCAAATGTCCGGTTTGGGAGTCGAAGAATTTCCGGTGGTGGATGAAACTTTGATTTGGGGATCCGACGATGCGGAAGCGAAAGTCGCTGTGCTCAGTCTTTCCGGGGTGATTATGCGGGAATCCTCTTCCTCCCTGTTCGGGGATATGCTCGATCCGGTAACAAAAATTTTGCATGAAATTCGCGCGGTGACGGTGGATCCCGAAGTCTCCGCGATCCTGCTCAAAGTGAATTCCCCCGGGGGAGGGGTGACGGCCAGTGACGAAATCTATCAGGCCCTGATGGACTTTAAAGCATCCCGTCCCGGCCGGAAAATTGTGGTGCATGTCGGGGATATGGCGGCTTCCGGCGGATATTATATTGCCTTGGCCGGTGATGTGATTGTGGCGCAACCGACTTCCATTGTGGGATCGGTGGGAGTGATTATCTCCGCCGTGAATATGCACCAACTGGGTGAAAAACTTGGGATTCAGGATGCCTCCCTGACTTCCAGTGACAACAAAGCGCTGCTCAATTCTTTGGAGCCGGTAAATCCGGAGCACGAGAAAATTCTGCAGGAGGTGGTGGACCAAATGTACGGCCGCTTCCGTGGACTGGTGCTGAAGCACCGCTCCTTCAATGGGGAGTTTGCGGATGAACATCAGTTGTTGGACGGTCGAATCTTTACCCTGCCGGCGGCACAGGATTTTGGTTTGGTGGATGAAACCGGATACATCGATCAGAGCCGCAAACGCGTGCTGTCCTTGTTAGGAGTGGAAAAAGCCGGGTTTTATCAGATTGATTTCAGTGAAGGCGGTTGGAGCTCTTTGTTTTCGGTGAAAAGTCCGGAAATCCTTGCGCCCCTCCAGCCCAACTCTCAATTTCAATATCTCTGGAAACCCTAAGATGGCACAAACTCATTTGATCGTTCAGGGTGCCAAAGAGCACAACCTGAAAAATGTGAATGTCACGATTCCGAGAGAATCTTTGACCGTGATTACCGGCCTGAGTGGATCCGGTAAATCCTCGCTGGCATTTGATACCATCTTTGCGGAAGGCCAGCGGAAATATGTGGAGAGCCTCTCTGCCTACGCGCGTCAGTTTCTGGATCAGATGCAGAAGCCGAATGTGGACCACATTGAAGGCCTGTCTCCGGCGATTTCCATTGAACAGCGGACAGCCGGATCAAATCCGCGCTCCATTGTGGCCACCACCACTGAGATTTATGATTACCTGCGGTTGTGGTATGCGAGTATTGGCATTCCCCACTGTCCGAAATGCGGGAAAGAACTGACCCATCAGACCGCCGAGGATATTATCAATCAGCTCTGTGATTTGCCGGTCAAACGCAAGCTGATGATTTTGGCGCCTTACATCGACGGACGCAAAGGGGAGCATCTGGAAGTTTTTAATGAAATCCGAAATCAGGGTTTTGTGCGGGCGCGGGTGGATGGTGAAATTGTGGAGCTGGACGAAGTGCCGGCGCTGAACAAAAAAACCAAACACAGCATCGAAGCGGTGGTGGACCGGTTGGTGGTGGATGACGGAATTCGTTCGCGCCTGGCGGACTCGGTGGAGTTGTCGTTACGCCTGGGTGGCGGACGCATGTTGGCCATGGTGGAGGACGGAGACGGGGGCTGGAAAGACGAATTGTTCAGCGAAGATTTCGCCTGTCTGCCCTGCGGAAAAAGTTATGACAAACTCGAGAACCGTCACTTTTCGTTTAACAGTCCCTACGGCGCTTGCAGTACCTGTGCGGGGATTGGCAATATGGAAATTTTCGATGAGGCGCTGTTGGTGCCGAATCCGGAACTGAGTTTGGCGGAAGGGGCGGTTGACCCCTGGAAACGCGGCGGACGCCGGATGGTGATGTGGTACAAGAAGATCCTCAAAGCTTTGACCGCAGCTTACGATGTGTCGATGGATACGCCCTACAAAAAATTACCGGCCGCCTTTAAGAAGGTGTTGATCTATGGGTCGGGGGATGAAGTGGTGGCGATGAAAATGTACCGGGGCGGTAAACAGCTGAAATACGACAAACCCTTTGAAGGGGTGATTCCCAATCTGGAACGTCGGATGCGGGAAACCGACAGTGACTATACCCGTTCAAAATTACGTCATTACATGAATCGAATGCGTTGTCGGGAATGTGAAGGCATGCGGTTGAAGCCACTCAGTCTCGCTTGTACGGTACACGATAAAAACATTTTTGAGATTTGCCGGATGTCGGTCAAAGATGCGGTGTCCTTTTTTGAAAACCTGACCCTTTCTGAATACGAGCAGAAAGTGATTTCGGAAGTGTTTAAAGAAATTCATCACCGCTTGCGCTTCCTCAATGATGTGGGGCTGGACTATTTGACCCTGGACCGGGAGAGTGGAAGTCTCTCCGGCGGAGAAGCGCAACGGATCCGTTTGGCCACTCAGGTGGGCTCGGGATTGATGGGGGTTTTGTACGTGTTGGATGAGCCGAGTATCGGATTGCATCAGCGGGACAATTTAAAGTTAATCGAAACCATGAAAGGCTTACGCGACAGCGGCAATACCGTGTTGGTGGTGGAGCACGACGAACAAACGATTTTAGATGCGGATTACGTGGTGGACATGGGTCCTTTGGCGGGTACCCACGGCGGACAAGTGGTGTTTGAAGGCACGCCCAAAAAGTTGCTCAAAGCCAAAACGTTGACCGCGGCTTACCTCAACGGGGAGAAAAAAATCGCGGTGCCTTCCGAACGCAAGAAAGTGGTGAAGAGCAAGAGTATCACCATCAAAGGGGCTTCCGAAAACAATTTGCAGAACGTGACGGTGAAAATTCCGCTGGGGGTGTTCACCTGTGTGACCGGTGTGAGTGGCAGTGGAAAGTCCACGCTGGTGGATAAGATTTTAAAACGGGTGCTGTTTCAAAAATTTTACGATTCCAAAGATCTTCCCGGCAAACATAAATCGGTGACGGGATTGCAGCATGTGGACAAAGTGATCGTGATCGACCAGAGTCCGATTGGCCGCACCCCGCGTTCGAATCCTGCAACTTACACCGGCGCGTTCGGGCAGATCCGCGATTTGTTTACCAAGTTGCCGGCCAGTCAGGTGAGGGGATACGGACCCGGACGGTTCAGCTTTAATGTGAAGGGCGGCCGTTGCGAAAGTTGTAAAGGAGATGGCCTCCGCCGGATCGAAATGCATTTTCTGCCCGATGTATTTGTGACCTGCGAAGTGTGCACTGGAAAACGCTACAACCGCGAAACTCTGGAAGTCCGCTACCGCGGCAAAAACATTTCCGATGTGCTGGAAATGACGGTGGAAGATGCTCTGGAGTTTTTCGGAAAGGTGCCGGGTCTTAAACGCAAGTTGCAAACCCTGGTGGATGTGGGCCTGGGTTATTTGCAGGTGGGGCAACCGGCCACCACCCTGTCCGGTGGAGAGGCCCAGCGGGTGAAACTGGCCACGGAACTGAGCAAGCGTGACACCGGAAATACTCTGTATATTTTGGATGAACCCACCACCGGATTGCATTTTGCCGATGTGGACAAATTGCTCGAAGTGTTGTTGCGCTTGCGCGACGCCGGAAATTCGCTGTTGGTGATTGAACACAATCTGGACGTCATCAAAACCGCCGACTGGATTCTCGATCTGGGTCCGGAAGGGGGAGACGGCGGCGGACAATTGATTGCCGAAGGCAGCCCGGAAGCGGTGGCGAAGATGAAAGACTCTTATACCGGACAGTTTCTGAAAGAGATGTTGTAACGGAGTGGAGCGCGGACACGCTTGTCCAAGCAGAAATAGGCTTTGGTTCCGCTTGGACAGGAGTGTCCGCGCTCCGGTGTTTACAGGTTTATTCTTCCGGGGAAAATTGCTGAATCGAAAAAGAATTGACGTTCAGTCCGCCACTGCCGCCGGGTGCAGGTCCGGGGCTGACAATCTGAAAGCGCAGAGCGATGCTCCAGCCTTCCAGCAGGGCCACTTGTCCGGCTGTGGTAAAGTCTTTCGGCAAATAACTTCCCCGGTATCCATCCGCGGTATTCATCCCTGTTGAGTCCAATAATTTTCCGGCGCTGAAATCCTCGTTCAGGATGTAAATTTCCGCCCGGGTATACCCTGCGGACGCGCCAGCGCGCCGACCCAGTGCCGCATCAATATCATAGGTGTACCAACCGGTGGCCGGTGCTTTGAACAGCAGGACCCGGGAGCCGCTTCTGGAAGGTCCTTTTGCCCCTTGGGTGTAAAGTTCCACGGTCGATTTTGACAGGGGGGTGAGTGGGGTATAGCTGCTGACAAATGTCGGGTTCACTGATGATTGTTTTGCCAGGAACCAAGGGCCCTCTTTCGAGACATCAGCAAGTGTGAAAACCTGATCGGGTTTGTCCGTGCTCTTTGCTTCTTTCAGGTTTTGCGTCTGCTCGTCCAGTATTTGAATTTGGCGGTCACGTTCGAGTTCCGCTTCGGTTGCTTTGATTCTGGGCTCTTGGATATTCACGTTGAGTGAATAGACTTTTCTCGATTCGCCTGCATCCTGAAAGGGGCCCGGAATGACGAATTCTCCCTCAATGGGGTTACCGTTAAAGTCGTGATTGACGTTGGGAAGGGCGGGGCATTTCATTTCCCGAAGGACCGGCATTTCAGGGTACACCAATTCCATGATATTGGCGCGTAAGGAAAAGAAGTGTTTTCCTTCATCCGCAGTCATTCTTTTGCTGTTGTGGTCCATATCCCAGTAGGCTTGCCAGGCGGGAAAAGTCATGGCGGGAAATTTCCGCCAAGCCAAAAGGTTCGGCCACTGCGCTGGAGGCACTTCTTGGTTTGTTAACGCTTCTTCTAATTTACTGGTTTCCGCATCCCAGTCTACAGGGGTTCTGAAGGCGTTGATATAGAAGTCCGTCTTCCCTTTACCGCCCCAACCCACATCATAATAATTATAGTCGGAAAAATTGTTTGCGGTTAATTCAGAGGAAACAGGGAAGCTGATTTGTCCCAAATTATTTCCCACGAATATGTTATTTAAGACGCGGATATTTCCCGCTCCGGCGGTTTTCCCGCCATATTTTCGACCGGTAATGTAGCGGAAGCCGACGCCGAATCCTGCATTTCCGATAAAGAGGTTGTGGAAAATATCTATGTCGGAGGCATCATGGGTGTAGATGCCGTTTCCGGCATAAAAGCCTCCATTGGAACGGGTGAATCCAATGATGTTATTGCTGATCAGCGGGCGGTTTTTGGTGGCGCCTCCCAGCTCCATAAAGATGCCTGCCAACTTATTATTCACAATCACATTCCGGTCAATGTGACAGTTCCTGTATCCGTTATCAATCCAGATACCGTAGCCTTCATTGTCCCGAACGATGTTCCCGGCGATCAAAGCATTCGATTCATGAAATTTGATACCGGCCCACTCTTCCCAGCCCCGGGTATGCGGAAAATTTAAACGGTTGTTCCGTTCAATGATATTCTCAACGACCATGGTGTGTTGGTGGTTCCAGCCGGCAATCCCGGCGAGTCCGTTATCGCTAATCACATTCTTTCTGATGAGGTGAGCTCCTCCGAAAATCTGTTTTTGATCTTCCTCTGCGGTCGGAGTGTTTAATTTATCACCTTGCCAATACTCGCTTCCGCAATCCAACCCCACCGTTTTCGCATAACGAATCGTGTTGTTTATAAAGGTCCAGTTCCGGCCGCTGCGGAAGCTCACCGCGCCCCCTTGGGGGAAAGGGCCCTGATTTGCGCAGTGTTCAAAAATAAAACCCTGGACGACGATGTAATTCAGTCCTCTGCGGTAAGGAGAAAAAATCCGGTTTCGAACTGAAATTTCTATTTCGTTTCCGGAATTTAAAATTTCATTTTGTTTGAAGTTGATGATCAAGCCATCGCCCGCAGGATTCACCAACCAGCTTCCATCCATCTCTTCCAGAAGTTTGCGGTTCCTGACTTGTATGTAGGGTGCGCTATTCACAAAAACCTGACCCAGGGTCTCAGGTAAATCTTCCTCTTCCGGGCTGGGGCGGGCGGCCTTGCTCCGATCACCTCCACCAATGCTGATGGTGGTATGATAGGGATTAAAATCTTTAAACCATTCCGGATCCAATTTTCCTTCCTGAATCCTCTTTGCCGGATCCAGTACGTTCCATTCAGGATTCCAGATTTCACTTCCTTTGACAATGACCTGTTCGTCCGGAGCGGCGGCATAGGTGATGGGTTGCTCCGAAGTACCGCTTTTCATGGGTTTTACATGTTCACGGTAAATGCCTTTGTGCACCAGAACGGTGTCCCCCGGTTGGGCGATTTCCGCGGCTGCATTTATGGTAAGGAAGGGTTGGTTTTCTGACCCTTTGCCTTCATCCGTGGCGGCTGAATGAGAAGGATTCACGTTCAGTATTCTTCCCGTTTGAGGATTGTCCGATGGCGCTTGTGCCTGCAGGGCGGTTGGCAGTGAAGACAGGGTTGACGCAAGAAAAAGTGTGAAGAGCTGTTTGATATAGTTCATGAGAATTAATTTGTGTAGATATTGCGAAGGTTTGTAGCATACCCTATGCCCCCCCTGATGAGTCAACCATAATAAACCAATATGTGAAGATTTGGATGCTTTCAGGTTTCGGTTCCTTGTAGCCATGCCTGCGTAAATGTGGTTTAAATATGTTTTACTTAGGGGGGGGGGCAGTTGAAATTTACCGGAATCAGATCAGCCGATTTGTCAATACATCCATGAGGTAAGCTTTCCGGTTTAAGCTCAGATTTTATGGATAATCGCCCTTAAAAACGACCTTTATGGGTTTAGAAAATATCCGTCCTTTTTGAATGTGTCCCGGAAAGTTAAAGAGGCTGTATGCGGAGAGCGCCTGTAAGCCTGTTGGAAGGGCATTGGGCGCAAAGATTCTCTCTCAGATTGGTTGAATTATCCTTGACGATTGGTTGAGTATGGATGTAGGTAAAGTTTATGAAATCGCAATCAATCAATTCTTCTTGTTCCGGTGGAGGCTCTGGGGATCTAAAAGCAAGTACGGGCAGAAGCTTTTCACTTTTTTTATCTAAACGCGCTTCATCCCGGTCGGGTGGTGCAGGTTTTACTTTAATCGAAATGCTGGTGGTTATCGCGATTATTGGGTTATTGATTGCGCTCGTTACCTCTGCCGTGAGCTCTGCTCTCAAGAAAGGTAAACAAGCGAACTGTCTTTCTAATCTTCGGCAATTATCTTCAGCGGCTACCATGTGGTCTACCGACCACAAAGGAAGGTTAATGCCAGCGACATGGTACAGTCACCTGGAACCGTATGGTATTGAGGGGCGGGATGCTAAAGTGCTGGACTGTCCTTCGGAGACGCGGTTTCTTACCTATGAATATTCAATCAATCAAAGTTTAGTCAGTGGATCAGGGGGCTGGGGACCCGGGAATGTGCATTATTATAAATATGCCAACACACAGTATGATCAGATAAAAGATCCGTCCCGGCTGGTGTATTTTCTTGGTGGAACCAGTTATGTTGCCGGGCATTGGTGGAATGCGGACCGGGGAAGGCGTCACAACGGTAAAACGAACATCGCCTGGGTAGACGGGCATTGTAGTATTGAGCCTTCGGACTACATGAAGGTGATTAAAGAAGACGGCGGGGTTCCTTACTTCCTTCAGTAGGATACCCGGATTTTGTTCTTATGTTCTGTTTGAGCTTTGTTCGCGGCTCACGATCAGTTTAGGCTGCAATAAGGCATGTTGCTGAAAGCCTGATTCTGAATTTTCAGGTGTGAGCAAGAGGTCCACGGCAGTGCGTCCTATTTCTTCGAAAGGCTGGCGAATGTGGGTCAAATGTATTAAATCAGGATTAAATTGAAGGTC
The DNA here is from genome assembly GCA_937127435.1 of uncultured Verrucomicrobiota bacterium. Taxonomy (GTDB): domain Bacteria; phylum Verrucomicrobiota; class Kiritimatiellia; order SS1-B-03-39; family UBA6053; genus UBA6053. The sequence continues at coordinate 18,893 of CAKZLZ010000073.1, forward strand.
TTCTCCTGCCAATTCGATTTCCTGGTCTAATCCTAATTCTTTTAATGCTCGATGAATGCCGTAACACATCGAAAACTGGGCTGCATAGATTGCGGTGCAGCAGAAAGGGGGTTTTGAAAAGAGTTCAATTGCTTTTTGGTAAGCTGCGTTTGCGCATTCCTGCGGGGGAATATCAAAAATAAGATTTGGATCAGGCTCTACACCGTAAGTCGTAAGGGCTTGTTGGAAGCCTTTGTGGCAGTCATTTCCAGATGAAGTATAGCTGCGGGAGGAGAACATGGCGATTTTCCGGTGTCCGGACATAACCAGATGCTCTGCAACTAAAAATCCGCCCCGAACTTTATCCATCATGACTGAACGGATGCCGGGTTCGTAGACGTACTGTTCCATTAAGACGACGCGTTTGCCTGATTTTACGATTCTTTTTAAAGTTTTGAGGTAGGTTTTGTCTTTCCAATTTTCAAACAGGGGTACCGTAATAACGCCCATCACATCTTCGTCGATGGTGCCTTCGAGTAATTTGGTTTCAAGGTCGGGGTCTAAGAGCGCGCAACTTGTCCATGCGCGATAACCCGATTCAGCCAGTCCCCGCAGAACGCCTTTTAGCATTTGTTGGTGGCTGGGAAGTTCCGTGTCTGGAATAATCATGGCCACAGAATGCCCGTCAATGCGGGTGGACTTGGGAAGTTCCGCTGGTTTGTCTTCTGCGGGGCCGTCCACAAATGTTCCGCGGCCTTGTTGACGGACAATGTACCCCTCTTGTTCTAAATTAATCATCGCTCTACGGAGGGTTGCGCGATCTACATTGAACCGGTCCGCCAAGTCACGTTCTGACGGCAGGCGATCTCCCACCTTCATTTTTTGTACCTCTTGAGACAAATGGTCTCCAATCTGGAGGTAATAAGGACGATCTTTTCTTAGCTGAACTTTTAGATCTTTTGAGTTGGTAGGCACGGATTCATACTCCCCTTTCATAATAAAATTGATATTATATTTAATAATGGCAACTGCTTGTATGTCAACCATTATAGACCAAAAGGGCCGCGGTCCCCTGCGCAATGGGAGCAGGAGGCGCTATTCTTGTGTCATCGAAAAGTGCGTAATATTGAAATTTACCCCGCCACAAGTGGCCGGACCCGGATTCACGGCTTGAACCCGTAGTGCGAGTTCCGTGTCTTTTGGCAGTTCGACCGTTTGTTTAAATTCCAGGGTTGAGGGCAGTGATCCGTAAGAGCCGCTGACATCCGCATTTAGTTTGAAAGTCGCGAGCTCTTTGGCTTGTTTGCGGTCAGAACTTAAGGTGTAAATGGTGACCTGTCCGAATCCGGCGGTTGGTTGCCGCACTTTCATTTCGCCGGTAATTTTAACTTTGAAGTTTCCTGAAGAGGCGGGTTTAACGAGAAGCACGCAGGAAGCGCTGTGCTGAGCCTCAGAGTCTTTGGGGCGGACCGACAAGGCATTTCCTCTGTATTGAAAGATGGGGTCTTTCGATTTGGGTCCGGCCTGCCAGATGAAATAATAGTCAACATAGGTGCCGGGTTCCATCAGTTGATAAGGGGAAGTAAGTGCCGGATTCTTTTCGTCCTGTACGGCCAAGGTCCATGTCAAATCTCCAAATACGCTTGGATTTCCCTTGGTATGGGTCCAGTTGGGCTCTTCTCCCCATACATTCGGTTTGTGACCTGAAATACCCGGAGAGGTGACGGTTTCTGCGATAGACGGCGCAAGGAAGGATGTGCCGGTTAAGAAAGTTAGCAGGGTCAGAAAGCGGAAAGGGGATGAATGAAGCATAATGTGGGTAGGGTGGATGAGGGAATGAGTGAGGGTTTTCGAGGAATATGAGTCAAATTTTTATAACTCTGGATGTTTATTATGAAGAATGAAGGCATGAGATGTCAACCAATTAACTGAATATATACCATATTGGTTTGGTAAGGTTGTGTATGCGTGAAAAATACACTCAGAGGGCTGCTTATCCGAGCAGGGTGATGACGATGCCGGCGAGCAGGGCAATGATTATGGGAAGTTTTCGGTAGACGTTTTTCTCGTGGAATAAGAGTATCCCGCCTGTAAATGTAACCAAAACTTCGCCGCGCTTGATGCTGGAGACCACGGACAGGAGGCCTTCCGGCGAACGCAGGGCTTGAAAAAAGAAAAAGTCCGAGGCCAAAAGAAATGCTGAAACCAGCAAAATACTCCAGCGCCATTTGAAAGTCTTTCGTGGCCACCATCGCAGTTTCCATCCTATGGCGATGGGGCAAAGGAGAAGTGCCAGATAGATCGAGAACCAGGCCTGCAGGGTGGCCGCAGTAAACCCGGCATCTGCCAGCAGCCACTTGTCATAAATCCCGCTCGGTGCTGCCAGGATGACCCCGCCGAATAACAGCCATATTGCAGGGTTTCTGAAAAAATTCACACCCTCCTTTGCGCCAACGAGTGACAGCAATACAAAAGCTCCCATCGTCACCGCAACGCCCAGCCATTGCAACGCGGACAACCGTTCTCCCAGCACAATGACGGCTCCCATAAGCATCCATAGAGGATTTGTGGATAGAATTGGCGCTGCAATAGAGACGGGAAGCTGTTTTACGCCACTGTAAATGAGCATCCAGATCGTACCCACAATGAAGGCCTTGGCCAGCATTTGAAGGTGTTGGATGGCAGAGATGGCGTCCGGGCGTAAAGCTTCAGGAATGTATAGGGAGGTAAGGTTGAATTTTGTTGCTCCCATAAGAGTGAGCCACAGGGCGGCGCTGAATACGTTCGCAAAAAACAGCACGGGCAGCACGGCATTGTCATGTACGGCACGTTTAACGGATAGGTTGTAGCAGCCCAGAAAAAAGGTGGACAACAGGGCAAATTGAATCCAACTCATGAAGGGGAGGGGGAGGGATCGGCCTCAAGGGTGACTTTACGACAACAAATGGTTTTGCGTTTTACGCCCTTTTCGTCGGGAGTATAAAAGTCGCTGTAGAACAATAACGCGCTGTTTTTATCGAGTGGAATCATTTCAGGATTGTGACAGGAACCGGCCCATTCGTGGAAGGTGGGGGTTTTTATGGCGATATTCGCGAGTGAACTTCTGTCATTTGCCGTCATAACAGTAAGCGGAGGTGTCCAGCGTGTGCCACTCTCGTTTTCACAGGCGCAAACATACATGCCGGGTCTGGCGTAACACAAGAGTGTGATCCCGCATTCGAGTGTACACAAACGGGGCAGGATCCCCACGTCGGCAAACTTTTCGGGGGTGGACCAGCTGTGGCCCATGTCGGTTGAGCGGGAGATAAACATGGGATCCCATTCGCGTCCCGTGCTTCCCTGCCAGGTGGTTCTCAAAAAACACACAATGGATCCATCGGGCATAAATTCAAAATCGCTATCGCTGAATCCGCCACTTTGATACGGAAATTCCCGGCCATTTGCTTCGTATTCAAAATGTCCACGCAGCTGGAAGCTGTGTCCATTGTCTTCAGAACGAAAAATTTCTGCCGAAAAATAAGGGCTGTATTGACCCGTGACAGGGTGGAGGTGTCCCGCACCGGAATACACGGCCACCCAGATGGCGCCGTCCGGACCCAGTTTCGGGGTCCCGCGGGGAAAGATGGGGGTGAGGACTTTTGGGTACTCGTTGCCTTTGTCGTAAACCACCCGGGTCAAATTGGGCCAGTCTACCTTTGCGTATTCGGTAACCGCCCCGGTGCATCCTGCTGGAATTCTTTTCATCAGCCATTCTTTTTTAGCCAAACTGGGCGGCAGTCTTTCCGCCTTGTACGCACTCATGGCGATACCCCATTGATATGTTTTCCCATCGGGAATGGGCAGCTTTCCTTCTTTTGCTTGCTGGCTGAAATCATAGTCAGGCGTAAGAAGACACTCCGGCGTACATGTATATTCGCTGAGTGATATGCCCGATTCCATTGGAAAATAAATTCGATCCCCATTTTTTAAAAGCAACCCGCACTCCTCGGCTACCGCAGGAGGAATTTCTTCCCATGTGCGGCCCAGATCACGACTTTCAAACCAGCGATTGGCATCGCCCATGGATTTCCCGTCATCCACAGAAACGTGAACCGCCACCACCAGCCGGTCTCCGAGATTGTAGGGGCGCGGGAATTGATACGGTCCCCACAAGCAACCCGGCTCTTCCGGGGGCATTCCCCGTACGATCACATGCTCCTCTCCAAGTGTAAGTTTCATAACGGATTCTCGTAATTAGAAAGTTAAATGAATTCGAAGGGGTTTGGGAGCTTGCACGGGCAACGGCAATGAAGAAGTGGGATGCATCGTGAATAATGGTTGCGCATCTTATCAACCAATGCTGCGTTTTTAATCAACTTAGCCACATCTGGAGCGCAGTATTCATAGGTTTTTAGCAAATTTTCTTCTGGCTGGGCTCGGAAATCATCCCACCATGAGGTTGGCCCATAGACCAGCACTAAGTGTTTGTTTTCCATAGTTGGAAAAATAGCCGTACCCACTCTGCCTCGTTTGTGAATGGCTAGCTCATCTTTGTCGATGCCCGAATAGTAGCCATAGTATGCAAACGTCGATTTCTCTCTAAGCAACGTTG
>CAKZLZ010000074.1 GCA_937127435.1 uncultured Verrucomicrobiota bacterium
GACCCGGAGCCGAAGGAAGAGCTTGCCTGAGGCTGTTGCTCAACTAGAGTCATCCTCGGCGAGGACAGCCGACTTCACTGTGCATGTACAAATTTAATGTACAGTTCTGCTAGCGCAGAATGGACAGAAACCCTGCAAAGCTTTCAGGTGAAAGAAAACGGGATGTTCGGAGACGGCCATGAAAACCTTCCCCTGAGTGCCGCCTGCACGGCGGCGCTGCATTGTTTCGGGCAAAAAGCAGCCCATCCGGTGGAAGGATTACATGACTTGCTTGATCTCTCTAATTTAACCACCTTCCTGCAAAATTTGGAATGGTGCAAAGACCCGGAAGGCTCCGCCCGGGAGGCGGCCGCCGTCTACAGTATTTTAGTCCTCAACCGGAAAGCCAACAGTCAGTGGCGCGAATCTTTCACCCGTTGGATTCACAACGAAACCGATCCCCACACCGGCCTGCTTCGCCAAGGTTGCATTGCCCCGATTGAGGTGGATGGGCAATGGACCCTCCTCCCCTACCTCTGCGCAATCTTTTATCCCGTGGCATTGGGAAATTACGGCAACCAACCTCTCTGCCTGCCCTGGCGGCTGATTGATACCGCACTCGAAGTGATGGAATTCCATCGGGAATTGTTTTTCAAACGGCGCGGACACCGTCATCTGCCCTGGGTCTTCTGCTTAAGCCGGAGCATGCGCCAAACCGCACACCGTCACGAAGAAGTCCGGCAAACCCTGATCCGTTTTGTTCCGGATTACCTGGAATATCTCGAAGCCCAGATCAGCGACGGATATTTTCAGGGCCCCCGGCAAATTCAATGGGACTTGGCGGCATTGGCTGAATTGCAACACGCCCTCCCCGGCTACCTGCAGAGCGACCACCCCTTAAGACAAATCCTCGACCGGCATCCGTTCCTGTAAGATGACATCGACCTTATTTGCCTACGGTACCCTCCAGCACGACCTCATCATCTCTTATGTGTTGGGGCGGGTTCCTGAATCGACCCCTGCCATGCTGGACGATTTTGCCCGCTACGCCATTCGGGGTCAGGATTTTCCGGGACTGATACCGGAACCCCGTGCGAAAACAGATGGAACCGCCTTCTTCGGCATCCTCCCCGCCGAATGGGAAAAACTCGATTCCTACGAATCTGATTTGTATGATCGGCAATCCGTGACTATTGTTCTCAAAGACGGCCAACCGGAAACCGCCAATGCCTATGTCATCCCGCACACGTATCAACACGTTCTCTCCAATCAATTATGGGAAATAAAAAAGTACAAACCCAACCCTCAGCCTTAACCCGGATCAATACCCAGCATTTGGAGCTGGGCGTAACCGATCGCTCATTGCCCAAGCATATTGTGAACGGCTACATGCGATACGAACGTTTCAATAAGTTTGCCGAGGGAGGCACCGCTCTGTTGGAGGAGTGTCTGGATAAAAATCTGGGCCGGGTCGTGGTCATGAAACGCCTGCATGCGCATGTGGCGGAAGACGAAACCGAACAAAAACGCTTTTTACGTGAGGCGAGAGTCACCGCCCTCATCCAACACCCCGCCACTGTTCCCGTTTATGAAATAGGCCGGGACCGCGCCGGATCGGTGTACTTTACCATGAAAAAAGTGGAAGGCGTGGACCTGCGGGAAATCCTCTTGGGCATCATCGCCCGCGATCCGGCCTTTAAAAACAAATACACCCTCAAAGATTTGGTGGAAGTGCTGGTGCAAGTCGGACAGGCAGTAGCTTTTGCCCACTCCCGCGGGGTCGTACACCGTGACCTCAAACCCGCCAATATCCTCGTAGGAGAATTCGGGGAAGTGATGGTGCTGGACTGGGGACTGGCCAAAGTCTTAAATGAGCCCGAAAGCATTCACGGAGAAATTCCGGACCAAGACCATTTAAGCCTGGAGCTCACCCGGGGAGGCAAACGGGCCGGCACCCCCCTGTATATGTCGCCCGAACAGGCGGCCGGTGACAACGAAAAAATTGACGGACGCTGCGATGTATATTCGCTGGGCAGTATCCTTTACGAAATTCTTACCCACGAAAACCTGGTTTGGGGCATCGACAAAGATGAAGTGCTCCAACGTATTCAAACCCAGGACCCGGTCTCCCCGAGAAAACGCACGCCGGAGCGGAAAATCCCCAGAGTGCTGGACTCCATCTGCATGCGGGCGATTCAACGGAAACATGAGAACCGTTATGAATCTCTGATGGATATGGTAGACGACTTAAAAGCCTACCTGCTGCATGAACAGGTCTCGGCACATCACTACAACTTCAAAGAACGCTTTATCAACTGGGAAAAAAGGAACACCCTGCTCACCGTTTCTGTCGGTTCCGCTTTGCTGGGAGCACTGATATTGTGGTTCTTCCAAAAGCTTACCTGAATAACATTTTTGTAGTTTTAAAAATATAAATCTACTTTTTTGTCCAACAAAAGTGCCCCATTCAGAAAAAGATCTACCGGACAAATAATTTATAAAACACTACATACAATCAACTTACACATTCATAAAGATTGGATTTTCGTTATTGGCATCACAATTGCTATTAAGAAGGCTCAACCTTAAAAAATTTAAGTCGATCTGGTGATAATCATCAGTGAAGCTTTATGAAAACCTAAACCCATCCAAGGAGAAATACGAATGTCCTTAAGCAAACTGGAATACATCTGGCTAGACGGCTACAAACCCACACAATCATTACGTGGAAAAACCAAAATTGTGAAAGATTTTGGCGGAACATTAGATGAATGTTCTATGTGGTCCTTTGACGGAAGCTCTACTGAACAAGCTGAAGGCGGATCCTCTGACATGCTCTTAAAACCTGTCGCGATCTACCCCGACCCCCAACGCAAAAATGCATACATTGTTATGACAGAGGTTTTAAACTCTGACGGCAGCGCGCACGAATCCAACATGCGTGCGTTGATTGACGATGACGACGACGATTTCTGGTTCGGATTCGAGCAGGAGTACTTCCTGTGGGATACCGACACCAACCTCCCCCTCGGATTCCCCGTTGGCGGATACCCTGCCCCGCAAGGCCCTTACTACTGCTCCGTTGGCGCCAAAAACGCTTATGGCCGTGAAATCATTGAAGAACATTTGGACGTATGTCTGGATGCCGGAATCAATGTCGAAGGTATTAACGGTGAAGTGGCTGCCGGACAATGGGAATTCCAGGTATTCGCGAAAGGCGCTGCGGCGGCTGGCGATGAACTTTGGGTTGCCCGTTACTTCCTCGAGCGTATCGGTGAAAAATATGGTGTTCACATCGAATATCATCCCAAACCTCTCGGTGCTACCGACTGGAACGGTTCCGGCATGCACGCCAACTTCTCCAACACCACTCTGCGTACTTGCGGAAGCAAAGAAATCTACGAAGAGATCTGCCAGAAGTTCGGTAAAACCATTAAAGAACACATCTCTGTGTACGGTGCCGATAATGACAAACGTCTGACCGGTCTGCACGAAACCCAAAGCATCGACAAGTTCAGCTATGGAGTTTCAGATCGTGGTGCGTCTATCCGTATTCCGATTATCACCGTTGAAAACGGCTGGAAAGGATGGTTGGAAGACCGTCGTCCCGCCTCCAACGCCAATCCTTACGGCGTGGCTGCGGCCATCATCAGCACGGTGAAAAGCTAATATCTTCTCACCAAGATGAATGTAAAACGGCTCCGCCTCGCGGAGCCGTTTTTTTGTGCCCTTCCTCCTAAAAGCCCCGAAGGCGGCGGCTCTCCAAAGCCCAGTCCGTAGGGCTGGGTTAAGACAGCAAAGAACAAATGAGCCCTGTAAGTGGCGGCTCTCTCACTGAAAACCTCTACCTCCGGTACAAATTTCGATTATGATGTCGATTTTTCCAAGCTCTCTCTCCCTCGGAGCAAGCTCCGCGCCCCCAAAGCGGCAGCAAGCGGCCGCACGCCACAACAGCAAACCGCCATCAGCCATCCGTCATCATTCATTACACAAAACATGCATCTCGGCCGGCGTCAACGCCCGATCGTAAACCGCAAGCGCCGCCAGGTGGCCACAGAAAAAGTTGCCGATTTCCCCCGATCGATCCACCGCCCCCACCGTAAAGTCGGATCCCTGCGGACCGCCATCATGCAATCCGCCGGCCATCGCATAAGGATTCAAAACCGGGACTGCATCCAGTTGCCCATTCAACCAGGAACTCCCCGCCTGACCATCGTAACTCATGGCCACCGCCGCCCACTTGCCCACTTCAATCTCCGTGGCCCCCATACTCCCGTCCATACAATATTTGTAGCCGGGAGTGGGTCCGCCGACATGTGAAAGATGTCCGAAAATCCGATGTTGATGCCCCCAAACCCGGATGTTTAAAAACAGGCCGTATTGACGGCCCAAATTAGATTCATTCCACATCCCGGCCACAAATTCACACTGGTCGACTTTGGTTTTACCCCGACAAATCCAGGCCACCACCGTCACATGTCCGTCTTTGCCGTGCACATCCAGCTTCGGACATTCTTTTCTGTCCAGAGACAACCACTGCCCTTCCTCAAGCACCAACGCTTTCCCGCCAAAAGCCGCATGCGGATCTTCAACTACATTCAAAGTACCGGATTGGGATTTCAGACAATATGGCTCCCCCTGCTCCGCGCAAAAAGATTCTCCTGAAGTCTTAAAATTCCAAAAGGAAACCAGCCCCGGAATATCTTGAGGTTGAAAAGGGATGCGCATGCTTTGTACAGGAATATCGGTCATGTATGTCTTTTGGTTGGTTCAGATGATTTTATGGCAGGCTGAAATGCATCAATCAATCCGAACAAAACCAGATAGACCTTTAACACTTCACTGTCACCGAAATTGTATTCCACCAGGCCATTCAGAAAAAGCCCCATAAATGCAAACGCAACCGCGCCGCGTAAAACCACAACTTCAGGCGGACCGCGGCGGAAAGCTTTATAATAAATAAGTCCCATCCACAAACTCCACCACAACACACCCGGCCAGCCCAGTTCGAGGCGGATTTGCAGAAAATTGTTGTGGAGATGCCGAAGCCCCTCTTCCATATGAATGTGAGTGGGCGCCGATTCCAATACGGCCGAAAAGTCTTCGTACTTGCTTCCGTTATAGCCCATTCCCCAGGGATATTTTTCAAACACCCGTGGTGCGACCTCGGTCCATAGCACCATGCGTCCGCCGTGGGTGGGCTGAATCACGTCTTTCAGTTTTTCCAAGCGCACTTGCACAAATGGAAAACACAAAGCCACGCCTGCCATCAATACCAATGCCAACAAGGTTTTCCATTTCCGGCTCCACAGCGTCCAAATCCCCACCGTCACCATGGTCGCCAGCCATACCCCCCGCTTTTGATGCATGAGCAATCCCACCAGTAAAAAAGGAAAACAGCCCCACCAAATTCGTTTCACCTGCTCCCGGTCCAGGGAAACAATGCCCAGCCATAGCATGATCCCCACCAAATAAAATTGGGGAGAGGTCATATCCCCCACATCCTCAAATTTCACGCCAAGTTTAAAAACTTCATAGGGGAAATGAAACAAGTCATACACTCCCAGCAAGCTCACCCCCAACACCAGGGATTTACAGAGGCAAAGCGCCCGCTTCTGAACATCCTGGCCGGCAACACAGGCCGCCGCCACCGCTCCGGTGAGCGGAAAAATCAGAAAGCGGCTCAGCTTGCGAATTCCCATCTCCGGGTGCACAGCGTAATTGAGACTGATCAAAATCAAAACCATCCACCCTGCCAGCATGATCCAAGTTAAACGGTTGCCGGAGGTTTTCCTTCGAAAAAACTGTATCAGCCACATCAATCCCGCAGCATAAAGCGGAATTTGCCCGATGGAATTGCTCACCGGCAAGATCAGCAAACCCAAAGAAATCAACATCAGCATGGGTGCTTCTTTCCAGGCAGATTTTTGCAAAACATTCATGGGGTCATCTCCAAAGGCAAAATTAAATCCCGACTGGTAAAAGGCATCCATTCCCGCTCAAAGGCATTCTGAAGCAAATCCTGACGGATCAACGCATGCCAATCCCCGTTGCCGGCGACAAGTTTGGCCGAAACCAGCACCTCAACTTCTTCATTGATCTTTTCCCGTTCAAGAAATGTTGTCTCAGGAACACCTTTCCATTGCTTCCAAGTGGATGCCGGTACTTTCACCCGGAGCCAGGCCTCATCTTCGGGCACCGCACGCACCCGAATGGCATCCGGTAGTTTTGATTCAAATTTCAACGCTTTCATCTTCGGCATTAAAACCGCATCCGCCTTCGCCAACAAGGCCGGACCTAAAGTACTTTCGGGGAGATCCATCACCGGATGCAGGCGGGTTTTTACGACTTCCGGCAACACCACGCCTTGTAAGTCCGGTGCATTTACCCACACA
>CAKZLZ010000075.1 GCA_937127435.1 uncultured Verrucomicrobiota bacterium
CCTATCGCGGGCAGACCATGGAGTCCATGGCCACAGTGATGCTGGAGAGCGGTGAAGATGAAGGGGAAGAAGAAACTTCAGGTGCGATTATCGGACCTTTTGGTCCGGTGGCCCTGCTCGCCGGGCAGGATTTGCTATTCAGTGGAGGGGTTCAGATAAATTTACAGGAACTTGGAGCGCATTCTAACGGGAATATGAGTTTTTCCGGGGGGCCGGACCTCTGGGCGGGATACGCGTCCACCAATGGGTCCCTCGATATGAATGGCAACCCCGTGATTACCCTTGATGACGGAGAGGGGATTTTACATGCAAATGGTCCGGTGGTCCTGAAGGGTAGGGCGAATATGAATCAGGTTTCTTCTTCGACTTCGATTACCGGAAACTGGGGGGTCAGTACGGGTGCGTTGCATATTGCACCGGTTGTGACCTATCCACAATGGTTCAGCAACCCTCCCCCGAATTCTATTCAGAATGTGACACCCGTGGACCCGATGGAATTGCCAGAGCTGGATGTTGAGGCCTTTAAGACTTACGCACAGACTTATGACTCTTATTTTGAAGGGACGCAGAATATCAACCGTAGTTGGTTGACGAAGTTGATAAAAGAGCGCACAGGCGAGAATGTGAGAAATCAGCAAACACTGGTTGTGCCGGATGGTGGCGTTATGTTTGTTAACGGAACTGTGAAACTGAATTCTGATATGGATTTTGAAGGCGTGCTCATTGCCACCGGAGATATTAGTATTCTCGGCGCGGCCACCTTTGCGAATCCCACCGGCTATCCGGCGGTCGTATCAGTATACGGGGACATTCAAGTGGGAGGAGGGGCAAGCGGGCTTTCGGTCGACGGCTGGATCTACGCCATGAATGGAAATGTAACTTTGTCCGGGGGGGCCTCGGCTATGACGGGGGTGATTGCTGCGCAAGATATTGAAATCAAGGGAGGCTATTCGATAGGGGAAGCCGGAGAGATAAAGGGCATTACTTGGCCCGGACAAGAAGCTGATGACGGAGATGAAGGAAGTGGCGGGGCGAGCAGTTTGCGTTTGCTTTCTTGGATTCGATGACCTTTTTACCACCCCCTAAATATCTCTGCTGGATACTCTATGTGATGCTTTTCCTTTTTTTAGGGGGAAAGTATCACTTTGATTCTTCACAGATTCAAGAGGCGAACGAGAGACAAATGGTTTGGGACGATGGGGCGAAAGCGGCAGGTTCTCTTGCCCGGTTAAGCGAAGAGTATTCCCGATTCTTGAGGGGCCAACAAACTCTTGAAGGTTGGCGCATCTCCAGATATCCTTGGTCGGAAGTTCTGCTAAGTATCAAGGCAGGCCTTCCGGGTGATCTTCAAAAGATTCAGTTGAACCGATTGCAGTTTGATGAAGAGATCGAAGGGTTAAGAAAGAGTATCCCGGGAGAAAGGGTTGCGATGTTTTATCCTTTGAAGCGTAAAGTGAAAATTTCGCTGAGTGGGGTCATTCAAACGGACCGGTCCCAATCCATGTTCCAGGAATTTCAGCGCAACATGCAGGACCCCTATTCGGAAAATGTTTCGGTGGCGTCGATGTCCCTCGTGAATTCAAGTCTGCTGTTGAATAAATACCGTGAGCCCACGGATCTTACCCGCTTTTCTTTCCTGATCAACCTGTCACCTCATGAGTTAAGGCCATGAGCAGTAAAGATCTGTCATCAGAACAGTCCAAAATATTTTTCCTGTTCCTCGGAACAGCCTTTCTCCTGCTGGCCATCCTGAATGCCCTGGTCTTTTCCCCGGCGGGGAACGCGGCCAAAGAAAGCAAAGAGTTGATTGAGGCGTTGGATGGAAAAATTTTAAGGGGAGGGGAATTGGCATCCCGTTCCGAGGAGTTGATTGCCCAAAATAAAGCGACTTCCACAGAAATATTAAGGGTTCTCCGCGAAGATCTTCCTCCCGAATCCGGTCGGTATAGTTGGGCCTTGAGTACCCTCTCGGAAATCGCGCTGGATGTTGACCTTGAGATCTCGGTTCAAAACCATCCCCATCTGAGATATATCCCCGTTAAGACCCGGGAAAGGCTGGATGTAAACAGTGTACCCATGTGGGTGACCTACGCTGTGGATGTGGAATTGCATGTGAGTTTTCTGGAGTTGGTTCAATTCATGGGGGCCTTGCATGATGCACAACCGTATTGTTCAGTGGCCGCGTTGGAAATCAATGCCCTGCGTTCCACGCCGGAGAAACACAGCATTGTCATGACCCTGGAGTGGCCGGTTCTCCGTTTTGAAGAAGACTTTGAGCGCCTGCAGTCCTTAAGTGTAATGTGAACGGGTTCCGCGTCCCCCCTCGCGTGAACGCTTCGGGTGAACCATCTAAAGATGGAACTCGGAACGTTCCCGCCGGCTTTTGCGCGGATGTCGGGTTCGGAGTCCCGCCTTCAGGCTTCCGGTTTCAGAACCCGGGTTGCGCAGTTAATTCGCAATTACGAAGACAGGGTTTTGTTTTTATTCTCCAGCCTGAACTGCCGGGGGGATTGGCCGAGGGCCTGACGGAATTGGCGGGAGAAATAATTGCTGTCGTTAAAACCGATGTCCAGCGCAATTTCGGTAATGGTCATGTCCGTATGGGTTAAGCGTTTCATGCTTTCCTGGATGCGTAAACGAAGCAGGTATTCAATGGGCGTTTGTCCGGTACCTTTCTTAAACACACGCATAAAATTGCTCCGGGACATGTGGGCGATTTTTAAAAGTTCATCCAGGGTCCAATCTTTGGCGTACTCCTTTTCCAGCGATCCGATGACGTGTCCCACCCGAAGCAGTGCGCGGGCTTCCGTGGTGTCCGACTGCATATAGAGTCGGGAAAGAAACACGATGAGTTCTAAAAGTTTTGCGAGGAGCACCGCTTCATGTCCCGGTTCCCGGAGCGTACTTTCGGTTTCCATGACCTCTGCGATGCTTTCCACTTTTGCCAGCGGGATCCGTTTGAGGTGAAGGTGACTGGCGAAGCGGTGTTGATGTCGATACGTGGGTTCGAGCAGGAACATGGCGCAGTACCCCGGCAGACGCCTTAATTCGTTTTCCGGCAAGCCGATTTCGCGGGGGTCATACATAATATTGATCAGATCAAGCTCTTCGCGGTGATGGAAAAAATGACGTTGCTTGCCTTGAAGCAAAAATACGTCTCCGGCGGTGACCGGAAAGGCGGTTCCTTCCAGGTTGTGCAGGGCCGAGCCGCGGCTGACGATGGTGAGCTCACAGAAGTCATGATGGTGTTCAACTTCGGTTAAATCGTGCGGATGTGAGGGGGTGTTGGACCGCGTAGACCGAACCCTTCGAACCGCTAAGGGGAACTTGTACGGACCAAAATAGTCTTTTCCTGAGGCTAATTGTGATGCTTTAATAATGGGATTATTATGCTAATATTTGGGAGGATATTCAAGGTAATTTCGCTCAGATTCTGGGATATACTGTACAAAACATTAACCCACAAAGCATGGAGTTTGCGCATGAGCATTGTAACAGGTGATAAAGAATATTTTAAGGGCATCGGGAAAATTGCATTCGAAGGCCGGGAGAGCGATAACCCCTTGGCTTTTAAGTGGTATGATGAAAACGCCGTGGTGGCCGGAAAAAGCATGAAGGAGCATTTCCGCTTTGCAATTGCCTACTGGCATACCTTTTGTGGCACCGGAGGCGATCCCTTTGGCCCCGGTACCAAAGCTTTTGCCTGGGATGCGGGGTCGGATGCGGATACCCGCGCCAAAAATAAAATGGATGCCGCCTTCGAATTTATGACCAAGATGGGCACGCCCTATTATTGTTTTCATGATTATGATTTGGTGGAAGAGGGGCCGGACTTTGGTGAATCCACCCGCCGCCTGGAGGCGATTGTCGATTATGCCAAGCAGAAGCAGGCCGCCTCGGGCGTGAAGTTGCTGTGGGGTACCGCAAATCTTTTCAGCAATCCCCGCTACATGAATGGCGCAAGCACCAATCCGGATTTTGGCACCGTGGCATTTGCCGGCGCACAATTAAAGAATGCGCTGGACGCCACCATCGCTCTGGGCGGCGAGAATTATGTATTCTGGGGAGGTCGTGAAGGGTACATGAGCCTGCTGAATACCGATATGAAGCGGGAATTGGATCATTTGGCCGCATTTTTGACCATGGCCCGGGATTATGCCCGTGGGCAGGGATTCAAAGGCAACTTCTTTATCGAACCCAAACCTGCAGAGCCCAGCAAGCATCAATACGATTTTGATGCGGCCACGGTGGTTGGATTCCTCAATGCCCACGGTCTGCAAAATGATTTTAAACTCAATTTGGAAGTCAATCACGCGACCCTGGCCCAGCATACCTTTCAGCACGAACTCCAAGTGGCTGTGGATGCGGGCATGCTCGGAAGCATCGATGCCAATCGCGGGGATGTTCAGAACGGCTGGGATACCGATCAGTTCCCGAACAACATCCAGGAAACGGTGGAAGCGATGTTGGTCATCCTGCAAGGTGGCGGGCTTCAGGGGGGCGGCGTGAACTTTGACGCCAAAACCCGTCGCAATTCCACTGATCTGGAAGATATCTTCATTGGGCACATTTCCGGCATGGACACTTTTGCCCGGGCACTGGTGGTGGCGGACGCTTTGTTGACGAAATCACCCTATTTGAAGCTGCGTAAGGACCGTTATGCTTCGTTTGATAGTGGGAAAGGTGCGGAAATGGCGGCGGGTGCGTTGACTCTTGAGGCCTTGGCCGCTATAGGAGTCGAACTTGGTGAACCCAAACAAATCAGTGGTAAACAGGAATTGTTTGAGTCCATTATCAATCAATACATTTGAACGCCTTCATCTCACCGGTATTTTCAGGTGGGATACAAAACCCATATAGCTATGATATCTTTAACTGATGACTCTGCCTCTGTACTCTCTCAAGCTGCGGCCCAAGCCCGTGGACTGGCACTGGATGCCATTCATGCCTGTAGTTCCGGTCACCTCGGACTGCCCTTAGGCTGCGCGGAAATTGGTGCGGTACTTTTTGGCGGTGGCGGTCTTCGTTATCAGGCTTCAGCCCCCAAATGGCTGAACCGGGACCGTTTTGTCCTCTCAGGCGGTCACGGCTCCATGTTTGTTTATTCCTGGTTGCACCTGGCAGGTTATGATCTCCCCATGGATGAATTGAAGAAATTCCGTCAAATGGGCTCTGAAACGCCGGGACATCCCGAGTTTGGTGAAACCCCCGGGGTGGAAGCCACCACTGGTCCGCTGGGACAGGGAATTGGAAATGCCGTGGGCTACGCCCTGTCCGCAAAACGGGCGGCGGCAGTTTATAACACTGCGGAACACACTATTTTTGATCAGCATGTCTTCGCATTGCACGGGGACGGATGTCTGCAGGAAGGCGTTGCCAAAGAAGCTATCGCTTTCGCCGGACATAACAAATTGGATAACCTGATTCTGATTTATGATTCCAACGACGTCACCCTGGATGCCATGGCCGCGCAAACCCAAAGCGAAGATGCGGAAGGCTATTTCCGTTCACAGGGTTGGGATGCTATCACCATTGACGGCCATGATCTGTCAGCGGTTCTGAACGCGGTGCAAAACGCCAAAGACAGCGATAACGGCAAACCCAATGTAATCATCGCCAAAACAATTATTGGCAAAGGAATCACTGAAGTGCAGGGAACGGCTGCCGGTCACGGGGAAGGCGGTGCGAAATTTGCAGCCGCCGCTCACAAGACCCTGGGCCTCCCTGAAGAAACTTTTTATGTGTCCGAAGATGTGCGTGCACATTTTGCCAAAGTGGCAGAAAGCAATCAGGCGGTCTTTGCCGCCTGGGAAGCGACCTATCAGGCCTGGAAAGCGGCTTCACCCGAATTGGCTACGCAATTGGAAGCCGGCGAAGACATGGTGCCCGCGGACCTGCTTGACCGCATTCCGGAATTTGAAGCCGGCACCGGCGCGGCCACCCGCGCATCCGGTGGGGTGGTGATCAATGCCATTGCCTCCGAAATTCCGCAATTGATTTCCGGTTCGGCCGATTTGTATGGCTCCACCAAAAATTACATTAAAGACGGCGGCGATTTCTCTCCTGAAAACTTTGCTGGGCGCAATATTTGGTTCGGGATTCGTGAGCACGCCATGGGCGCGATTTGTAACGGGATTGCGTATGACGGCATTTTCCGTTGCAGTGGTGCCACCTTCCTGGTGTTCGCCGATTATATGCGGGGTTCCATTCGTTTGGCGTCCCTGGCCGGATTGCCGGTAAACTATATTTTCACCCACGATTCGGTTGGCGTCGGTGAAGACGGTCCCACCCATCAACCGGTGGAAACGGTGAGCAGTCTGCGGGTGATCCCGAATTTGGATGTGATTCGTCCTTCTGATGCGGAAGAAACGGCTGCGGCTTTTGCGGCCGGATTGGAACGTAAAGACGGTCCGACCGCTTTGGTGCTTACCCGCCAGAACATTCCGGCCAACGAAGGTCTTTCCGCTACCGAGCGGCGTCAGGGAACTTTGAAAGGCGGGTATATTGCCCGGGCTGAAACCGGCGATCTGAAATGTATCCTTATGGCCACCGGTTCCGAACTTCAGCATGCGCTGGGCGCGGCGGAACAGTTGGGCGACGGCGTCCGTGTGGTTTCTTTGCCTTGCTTTGAACGTTTTGAACGTCAATCCGCAGAGTACAAAGAATCCATTCTCCCCTCAACTTGTGAAAACCGTATCGCAGTCGAAGCCGGGGTTTCTTTGGTCTGGGGAAAATACCTGGGTCTGAAAGGACAGGCCATTTGCATCGACCGTTTTGGAATTTCCGCTCCCTGTCCTGAAGTAATGGAAAAATTGGGAATGACCGCGGACCACGTGGCCGAAGTTGCCCGGGGTCTGCTCGCTTAAACATAAGGAATTATGATGAACCTGACCGGAAATGAAGTTCTTGGAATTGATGCCGGTACGCAGGGGATTTCTATTATTTTATGGTGCCCGGACAGCCGACAGGTGCTGGGCGTCGGTGAAGCAGCCTATGTTCACGATTATCTCCCCGGCTTACCCGGAGGACGATTGGAGCAGTTGGCCTCGTATTGGTCTGATGCCATGCGGGAGGCGATGGCTGATTTACGTGCGAAGGTGAACGCACCCATTGAAACCGTTTCCGGGATCGGGGTGACCGGGCATATGCACTGTATGGTTCGGCGCGATGCTCAAGGGGGAAAGCCCTGGGGCTGCGATATGTGGAACGACCCGCGCGGGGTTGCGGAAGGGGCTGAACTCACAGAACTGTTCGGGGAACATATGCCTGCGCGCTGGACGGCCTGTCATATTTTATCCGCCATGCGGGATCCGGAAAGTGAGTGGGACAAGCTCAGGGGCGTAAATGTCGCCTCCGGTTCGCTGGTCCACGATTTGACGGATGAATGGGTGGTCGGGTCCGGAGATGCTTCCGGGATGTTCGGAAATCTGGATGCTGCCGGACAGATTGACCGCAAAAAGCTTTCGTTGATCGATGCACAGTTTGACAAGGGCTATGCGCCTTTGGCGGAACTGGTTCCCAAAGTGTTAGCTGCCGGAGAGATTGCCGGCACATTAACCGCCAAAGGCAGTGAGCTTTTAGGAGGATTGCCGGTCGGCATTCCGGTGGCCCCTCCCGAAGGAGATCAGCAGTCTGTACTGGTGGGTGCCGGGGTCGATGAACTGGAATTGGCCCTGTCGGCAGGCACTTCATTTTCAGGAAATTTACCCTGTACTGCCAAAGTGGTGGCGGAGAGTGAAAGTGTGAATGTGCTTTCTACCCCGGATGCCAAAACCATGTTGATGGTTTGCGCCCGCAACGGGACTGTGGGCTTTGCGAATTATGTGAAGGGACTTGCGCAACTGTCGGGCGCCGGATTTTCGGAAACCGCCGATCGCTTAACCGACCTGGCCGCGCAAATACCCGCAGATGCCTTTGGCACGACCTTGCTGGGTTTTTTCCAGGGAGAGAATGTTGCGGAGCTGCCTGATGCCCGCGCGTCTTTGGTTGACGCAGATTTAGAATTGCTTTCCAATCCCGGTTTAATGGCCCGCTTGCTGTTGGAATCTCCCTGCATGGTGATGCAATACGGATTAAAGAAGATTGAACCCAAAACCGGAAAGGTGAAACGGGTGATGCTCACGGGCGGGATTTTGAAATCCAAAGACGGGTACGCCCCCCAATTGATTGCGGATATTCTGGGAATTCCGGTGGCGGCCCGCAGCGGGGATGAAGAGGGCACCGCAAAAGGGGCCGCGGTTCTGGCTGCCTATATGGTTGCCAAGAATTCAGCAGCAGAAATAAAATCCTTTGCCGAATTTGTGAAAACCACCTGCATCGGTGAAGAAACTGTTTGGACGCCGGACCCGGATCGCCATGCGGTGTTTGCGGAACGATACCGGCGCTTTGAAGGATACTTGTCCGCGATGCAGCAGGCATAGTCATCATGATACTTTAATTGTTAGGGCCTCTTAATCGGTATCGGGAAGCTCAGTGTTATAAGCAACGGCCCTTCGGTCAGAACTTTCCCAACGTTACCTGAAAAATTAGGTGGGGAAAGCTGTTTTTTGGGGCGAACCACCCGCTTCGCTGGAGGGCACGGAGGAGTCACGCCTGCCCGAGCTGTCGCTCGCGACGGCCAGGGGAGCCAGC
>CAKZLZ010000076.1 GCA_937127435.1 uncultured Verrucomicrobiota bacterium
TTACTGCGTTGCCCACCATCCGGGGGCATGTTTCTCATCATTTTGATACCAAATAAGGCTTAAGTTCGTGCCATTCGTGTCAGCCATCTACCTATTTTTAAACGGAAGCAATTTTTTTCTTGAGCCTCTTTATAGGTTTTGGCATTTCGAAGTTTATGAAAGAAAAGCTTATAACTATGTTTTTTTCGTTGTTGGGTGTGATTCCGACTTGGGGGCTAGAGGCGGGGGAAATCGGGATTGTGGCCAGGACCGGGGAAGGGATGCCGGACGGCAATGGGGTCTTTGGTCAGGGATCGTCAGCTTTTACTGCCCCGGTATTGAGTGAAGACGGTTTGGTTCTATTTCACGTTGATATAGATGATGCGGAGGACTCCTCTTCTCATGCGTTGATGGTGGGGGTTCCGGGTGCTACGGAATTGGTGGGGAGGCACTTGCAAACGCCGGCGGCATTGACCGGCATCGGGGATGAGAAATTTGCTGCCTTGTATCAAGGGGCCATTGCCGAAGCCGGGGTGGTGGGCTTTGTGGTGAAAACCGTGGGAAATGGATATAGCTGCGTATTGATGAATGCGGGGAGCGACATCACGGGTTATATGTTGCATGCGGCCGATGGTCAGCCTTCCCCGGATGAAGGCGCGCTGGTGATCCATTCGGGACTGAAATATAATATGAATGCGGCTGGGGATATTGCTTTTTACGCCGGGTTGACGCAAACCATCGGCGGGGGAAATGACGATACCGCGATTTTCCGGGCTGAATCAGGGAGTTCGGTGTTAACCGCCATCGCACAAAACGGGGATGCGACGCCTTCAGGATTGGAGACCTATGACATTATCGGAGGCGCTCCGGGAATAGATGATGCCGGACAAGTATTTTTTCTGGCATCGGTGGATGGGTCGTCATCTGCTAACGCGGTATTGCGGGGCAACGGAACGGCCCTGACATTGATGATCGGCTCCGGCGCGCTGTTGCCCGGCGGCGATGTGATCACAGATTTCGGGGTGACTGCGGAGGTGGCGGTGAACCCATCGGGACAGGTCGCAGTCCCTGCGAATTATACAGGGAATAATTCTGCGGATGTGGTATTAAAAGTTACGGAATCCGGAACTTTTACGGTGGTGGCCAGGGAAGGGCAATTGATCTCCGGGACGGCTTATGAATACAGTACTTTTAAAAATCACCTGGTCTTAAATGACAATGGCCAAACCGTGTATACGGCGGGGATGGTTCTGCAAGGGGGAGGCGGATCGGGCTACGGGATATTTCGAGACGACCAGCTGATTGCTCAAAATGGAACCTTGATTCCTGCGGGGGACGGGGATTTTCATGGCGTGGAATACGGTCCTTTTGCCCTGAATAATGCTGGAGATGTGGTCTTCGAGTGCAATATTTTAACCACGACTGATCAATTAGATGCTTTGTTTTTTTATAAACAGGGACTTGGACTGGTGGAAGTGATTCGGGAAGGTGCGGCGTTGGCGGGAGGAATCTTGGACTCTTTTGAGTTTTTAGGAACCAGTGCCAGTACGGGGGTGTTACCCTCCGAACGGAACGGATTGAATGACAAAGGTCAAGTTGCCTTCAAGTACCGTTTGGAATCCGGAGAAGAGGGGATTGCCATCTGGGCGGCGGATGCGGCCTTGGTGGCGGGACTTCCCCGTCCGCAAATTCGTCGGGAAACTTCCGATAGTATGGGGGTCACTTTTTCAGGGATACCGGGCGTTCCCTACCGGATAGAAACCACTCCCAGCTTGACCGATCCGGATTGGACCCCTGTAAATGCGAGCTCGTTTGTGAATGAGCACTGGGAAATGGCGGAAACGCTTCTGCCGGTGCAGACGAGTTTTTTTCGTATGAGTGTTGTGCGCTGAGCGGGGTATCTGACTCGTACAGCCGTATTTTTTACAAGTTCGTTTTTAAGGGATGGAGGGGGGGGGATTTTGATGGGCTTTACAATTTTTGCCCGCCTGACTCACCGTGAAGAGGCTAAATTGTTTCCGGCCTGCAGGAATTGCGGGCGAAGCTGTGTAAATTGGCGCACGAAAGTGACAATTTTGAATTGATCAGAAATAAATACAAATATGTTTCTCTATGTTTGATTTAGTACAGTATTGTAATTGATAAAAACCACAGGGGTTTGAAGCACTTTGTGTATTGTTTCATCCGCTAAAGTTGGGTTTATGGTCTTTGCAACTGTTATAACTCAAATGAAAATGGATGAATTCAATGAAATCAACAAAACGTAGTGTCGGAATGTTTTTATTGCTGGTCGGATCCGCGCTGTTGCCGGTGAACGCTCAATGGAGCATGGATGCGGTTGTGAGCGGAGTTCCTACCGGGAATGTGGCGGTGAGCGAAGGAAGCCGTACGCAAGGGCATTTCTGGGAGTGGCATGATTTGGATGCGTTAAACTCCGATATTCAAGACGGGACCTGGAGCCATATGGAGAACGACGTGCTTTCCTTTCAAGCTTCGAGTCTCTCCACCAAGTCAAGCAGTTCGAAGGTGGTTAAAGTTCCTGAACCGTCGGCACTGATATTGATCTTGATTTCTGTTGGCGCAGGATTGCTGATCACGCGTCATAAAATACCTCTCTAAGGTACTCTCCGGTTCTGTGATCCCGGCGGTCCAGTGAAGCATGTCCCCTGGCCGTGGCTCGCGGCACGCGCGGGCAGGCAGAGCAATCATCTTGCCAAAAATCATCTTGCCCATGTTTCAGAAACATGATTCGGGTTTTATGTGTTTTGCTAAGCGAGTTGTTGGTGTAGAATCCGAGGTCGTCGTCTAAATAGGCAATCGGTCCCGTGCGGGGGTGAGATTCGGACAAGTCATCGGTGAGCCGATGAAACATGTCCGAGCTCCTTGGGTAGAATTTTTGTGACTTTTGTGATTTTTGTGGTTAAACCCTTCGATCATGAAACGCGCACAAATGAGTGATCAAGTCGAAAAGGGGGTGGAGGTGAATATGTCTCCGCTGATCGACTGTGTGTTTTTGCTGCTGATTTTCTTTATTGTCACCACGGTGTTTGTGGAGGAAACGGGGGTGGAGGTGGACAAACCGCAGGCGGCTTCTGCTTCGGATTTGGAAAAGCAGTCGGTGATGATTGCCATCACTGCTGCTGGAAAAATTGTGTACGGCGGACAGGAAATATCGATCAATAGTCTGCGGGGCGTGGTGAAGCGTCAGTTGACGACCCCCGAAACGCCGGTGATTTTGTTGGCGGACGGGGAGGTGCCGACCCGATTGTTGGTGGAAGTGATGGATGAATGTAAACTGGCCGGGGCGGAAAAAGTTTCGGTGGCCGCAGAAAAGAACTGATGAAAGCCTCTCCGGAAATTGATTTTTCTCAGGCCGCGCCCCGTTGGACCTGGCGGGTGGTGCTGCTGGCAATGCTGATGACGGCTTTTCTGTTTGTGCTTTTGCCGATGACGGAAAGGATCTCCCGGGGGGCCGAACCGGATCTGCAAGTTCGGGAAATGACCCGGGTCAGCGTTCCTCCACCTTTAAAACCGCCGCCGCCCCCTGAAGTCCCGTTGGAAACAAACCCCATTTCGATGGATTTACCTCAGCCGAAGCTTTCCCTGGCGGTGGAAAATCCTCCCCCCATGAAACTGCCGGTGGATTTACAACCCGGTTTGTCGGGACTTCGTGGGGTGACGCAAAATTCTTTTCAGATCTCGGGGGAGGGATTGGCCGCCGGTTTGTCGGCCGGTGTTTTTGAAATTGCGGATTTAGATACGCCTCCCCGGCCTCTGGTGCGGGTGAAGCCTATTTATCCTCCCCGGGCCCGGATGCGGAAAATCGAAGGGTATGTGTCGGTCGAGTTTATTGTGGGAGTGGACGGGAGGGTTCTGGATGTAAAGGTGGTCCAGTCCGAACCGGGTGATTTGTTTATTCCCGCGGTGGAACGGGCCTTGCGGGGGTGGCGCTTTGAACCGGGGCAGTATCAGGGCCAGGCCGTGGAATCACGGGTGCGTCAGCGCATCGGTTTCAATTTGGATTAAGCCGGGATTTTTCATTGTCATCGCCACCCGTATTGGTTAATTTAAGCACATGAAGTCTGACAAGTTTACTGTTTTTACACTGATGTGCCTCCTGTTGATGGGGAGCGCTACGCAAGCGACATTGTTGGTGTATGATGGATTTGTCTCGGGAGGTGCTAGCCCCAACGCCGCTGCCGGTGAATATGAAACGGGGACAGGCTATTCAGATGATGATTTAATTGGGCAAAATCCAACCATATCCGGAACCACGGGTGCATGGCAAAATGATGGCAGTGGTTATGATAGTACTTTGTATTATGGAACCCAGGCCTCCCAGATGGACTATGTGGATGGAAACGGGCATTCGTTGGTTACCACAACGGGTCAGCTTTCTTTGCAGAGGACGGCGGGAAGTTCGACCGACGATAATAATGTGTATCGGGATTTGGCGATTGGTAACAGTTTACCCACAAACATGTATATCAGCATGTTGGTTCGGATGACCCCTGGTGAATCTTTCACTTTCCGGTCTGCATCTACGGATGGGGGGGCTTCCCGGCGGTTTAATTTCGGTATTGATAATACCGGCACCACTTTTGTCACCAATACCCTGAATTCAAATATATACCTTGAAACGGGCACAGCTACGGCGGCCGCGGATGTCACCCACTTGCTGGTGGTTCGTTTACGTGATACAGGATTTACCAACGATGAAACCACCCTTTATTTGGATCCCATCCTCAGTAGTGAAGGCGTGAACACCCCGGATGCGGAGGTGGCGGATGGGAATTCCTATGTGGGCGGAAATGGGAGCTGGACGCTGAAAGATATGTATCTGCGAGCGGTGGCGGGCGATGCGGGTTCTTCTGTGATCATTGATGAAATCCGGTTTGGCACCACCTGGGAGGATGTCACCCCCCATGTCATTCCGGAACCTTCCTCTTTCATCCTGTTAACTTTGGCACTGGGACTCTTTGGGATTTTTGCCCGGAAGAAGTAAGCTCACAAACCGGAATCGCTTTTCCCCTTATTTTTGGCTTCGATCCAGCGACTCATGTACTCGGTGCTGCGGTGTTGGTGATGTTGTAAAAGCGCTCCGCTGATCCGGTCCGGGGAAAAGCGGTGTTCCGGAGATTGGCACCTTTCAAGGCTTTGCATAAAAGGGACGCGGAAGGTTTCCCGGTTGAAGCGTCCGGCGAGTATTTGGGGAATGCAGTTTTGGGCCGTATTCCAAGTGTTTTTATCCTGATAGAGTTTAATAGCCGTTTCTACCCAAATCTCAGGATCTGTTTCTACGGCACCCGGCCAGGGGAAAGATCCCTGCATACCTTCCGCTCCGATGGGGGTGGTGACAGAGGGCGTGCCGGCGAGCATCGCGTCCAGGAGTTTTCCTTTGAGTCCCGCACCGAAACGGAGGGGGGCCAAACAGACGCGGGCTTTTCGCATCACTTCTAAAGCATCTTCCGCCCGCCCATGAACCCTGAATCCTTTTTGAGGCTGGTGTAGAGTTTGAATCGCGGGCGTAATGTCCGCGCCATAAATATGTATTTGGGCTTCCGGAAAGCGTTTGCGAAGGTTGGGCCAAAGGGTACGGTATAAGTACTGAATGCTGTCTGCGTTGGGGGGATGGCGGAAGTTGCCAATGCTGATAAATCCCTGCCGATCTTCAAATGGAGGCGACTTTTCCCAAGCATGCTGTTCTTGTTCTGTGAGTAAAAAGGGGAGGACAGTAAGCAGGGAAGGGGGGAATTGAAGTTCACGGGTGAGAATCTCGTTTTCCGCGTCTGAAATCAGCAAAGTCAGGTCGCAACGATGGATGGACGCCAGTTCCCGCATGGCGGCATTGCAAAACCAGTCTTTACCTTCACGTTCCCGGTTTTCATGCAGAGCTTTTCGACGGATTTCCCGGAGGCAATGTAAATCAATGCTGTCCAGGATACGCAAAGCATCCGGACAGCAAGCTGCAATGCGCCAACCGTATTGCTCTTCGAGCATAAAACGGTCGAAGAGCACCACATCCGGATTCAGTTCCGAAAACACCGGATCCATTTTACTGTCATTTAATGAAAGGGGCAAGGTGTCGATCCCCCCGGGCAGAGGTGCGGAATGGGGACGTTTATCGGCGGCGCACATGAGCGTGATCTTCCAACCGGCTTCCAGAAAAAGGGAGAGCAGTTGCAGGCTGCGTGCCCCGGCAGCTGAGGATGCGGGTTCAGGCCAGGTGGCGGCAAGATAAAGGAGGGTTTTCACGGTGAGGTACGTTTCGGGTTAAGATTTTTGTCCTTAGCATTGATAAAGCGGGAAATCGATGGGAAGGTGGAACCATGCGAACTTTTTTTATTTTTCTTATATGTATGGTGGTGACGGGGCTTCCGGTTCAGTCTCAAAACCTGGACCCTTTTTCACCGACAGTCAGCCGGTCCGAATCTGAAATACTGCAGGAAGTATTAAAAGTTGCGGATACAGATCCGCAGGCTGCCCTGGCTCTCCTGAATAAAGAACGCGGGGAAGATTCTTCAGCGGCTTTGGAATTCACATTGGGAAATCTTTATTTTCAAGCGGCGAAATATGAGGAGGCTGCGGGCCAATATGAGGATGCACTTATAAAATTCCCCCATTTCAGGGATGCAAAAATCAATTTGGGGCGGGTGTATTTGCTTTTAGAGCGGACGGATGATGCGGTGAAGGTGTATCAGGAACTGGTCCGGGACGGCATTGCGGATGCGGAAACCTATAATTTGCTGGGGCACGCTTTTATGATGGAAGGAAAATCCGTGTCCGCGGAAACGGCTTACCGACATGCCCTGATGTTGGATGAAAAGGGGCTGGAGGCACGTCAGGGGTTGCTGAATTGTCTACTGGTGCAAAATAGAAATGCGGAAGTGTTGGGGTTGTCGGAAGAACTGATTGCGGAAGATGCCACCCAGCGATCCTATTGGTCGGCCAGAGCGAATGCGCAACTGTCATTGGAAGAATATGATGAGGCCGCGCGAAGTTTAGAGCAGGCGAGAAGACTCGGGGTGGCGGATGCGGAGATGTTGTCGATGTTGGGCCAGCTCTATTTACAGGAGGCCTTGCCGGCAGAGGCAGTATTGCGTTTAAAGGAAGCCTTTGCGATGGGGGAATTATCTCCGGCAAGAAAAGAACAGGCGATTCGGGGATTAATGCAGTTGGGCCGCTGGGAAGATGCGGAACAATTGATGTCAGAGATTAAAGATGGAAACACGGATTGGATGTATTCCCTGAAAGCCCGGCTGGAAATGGAAAAAGGAAATGTCAATGATGCGGGTCGGCTCTTAAAAATAGCTTTGGAGGCAGACCCGATGGATGGGGAATTGTTGTTGATGAAGGCTGAGTTGCAACAAGTTCAGGGAGAGACGGATTTGGCACGGTTGACTTTAGAGCGGTTAAGCCGGGTAGAGGGCTATGAGGCGGATGCCTTAATTGCACTGGCCCGTATGGAGGTGGATCGCCGGGAGTGGGCCTCTGCAGTGAAACTTTTGGAACGGGCAATGGTGTTTGAGAAGCAACCCCATTTACAGAATTATATCGAACAGTTGCGAAGAATGAATGCTCAATGATGTTGAAAAGTGATTAGGGTACAAGGGATCGAAAAAAAATCCCCGCCGGGTGGGGCGGGGAGGGGGCAGGGCTTAAAATGGATGGTTGAATTCAGGATGGATTTTTAATATCCGCCATCCGTCATTATCAGGCTGCGTATTAATTAAAATCCCAGCGAAGCATGGCTCCGAGGGTGACCGTATCTGAATCGATGTCGCTGGAGGAGAGTTCATCAAAGTCGGTAAAGATATAATTGGCATTGATGTCGAGTACCACCGGGCCGAAGGCGAGAATATTGATTCCTGCGCGAAAGAGGAAGAAGGGTTTGTTGGCAAACTCGCCGTCACTATAAAGAATTCCGGCACCGATGCCTGCATAGAGGCCGTCTCCTAAAATGGCCACAACCTGGGGGGAATAGACTTCATCTTCCACATTTCCAAAGTCTCCGGGATAGACTTCCACTTCAGCCTGAATGGCGAGTAAGCCGCCATCATAGCGGTACATCCCGATATAGGAGAGGCCGGATTCGTCAAAATCTTCATCCCCAATATCATCCAAAACCTTCCAATAGTGGGCGCCAACCCCGATGGAGTGGGTGCTTTCTGCGAGGGAAGGAAGGGAAAGAGAGGCAAAAGAGAGGGTTAAAAGAGTGAAGAGGGTACGGATCATAAGGATTTCCTTTTAATGAGGGGTTTAATTCAATACCTAAAATGCACCGAAAAGAGTGATAAATCAACCCTCTGAACAGCTTTTGCGATAAAATTACAAACAAGGGTTGACGCGGTGAAGAAAATCCCTATGTTCCGCGACTTCCGCAACGAAGCATCACGCAAGTTGCCTTGTGATTTCCCTTCCATTTTATGGATGGAAATAAAAAATAAAAACAGGGGTTGACGTTGAGAAACATTTCATTATGTTCCGCGACTTCCGCAACGAAGCACAGCGCGAGTTGCCTTGTTTTTAGTTCGTGTTAAACGAATATTAAAAAGTGAAAAGCATGATTGACAGCACGCTGAAGGTCATGTTAAAAGCCCCGCCCCTTCAAAGGGAAAGTTGGTGATCAACACGGAAATGAGTTCTTCAGAATCATTTCGATTAAGTTAGAAATAACTTAAAAAAACATGTTGACGAAAGAGCCAAAGTTCCTGTATAAGAGCGGACCCGATTTACGGAGTGTGAGACGCGAGTCACACAATCCATTGTTCTTTAAAATGTTAGCAAGTAAATAAAAAAATTATTTCGATTTAGAAATGATGTGATTTGTGAAACTTGTGCGAACCCGACAAGAAATTTGAGGCTCATACAAATACAAATAAATTGAGCGGATAAATTCTTTGTAAAAAGATTTTTTATGGAGAGTTTGATCCTGGCTCAGAACGAACGCTGGCGGCGTGGATTAGGCATGCAAGTCGAGCGGTAGATATTAAAGCTTGCTTTGATATTGAGAGCGGCGAACGGGTGAGGAATACTTGGGTAATTTACCCTAAAGTCTGGAATAGCTTCGGGAAACTGGAGGTAATGCCGGATGTGATCGTCAAGCAAAAGCTTGATTGTTTAAAGAGGGGGATCTTCGGACCTCTCGCTTAAGGATAGGCCCGAGTCCTATCAGCTAGTTGGTGAGGTAATGGCTCACCAAGGCGAAGACGGGTAGCTGGTCTGAGAGGATGGTCA
The DNA here is from genome assembly GCA_937127435.1 of uncultured Verrucomicrobiota bacterium. Taxonomy (GTDB): domain Bacteria; phylum Verrucomicrobiota; class Kiritimatiellia; order SS1-B-03-39; family UBA6053; genus UBA6053. Next base: position 9,217 of record CAKZLZ010000076.1, read on the forward strand.
GCCACACTGGGACTGAGACACTGCCCAGACTCCTACGGGAGGCTGCAGTCGAGAATCATTCACAATGCACGAAAGTGTGATGATGCGACGCCGCGTGAAGGATGAAGGCCCTAGGGTCGTAAACTTCTGTCAGAAGGAAAGAACGGTCAATAAGTTAATAGCTTTTTGATTTGACGGTACCTTCAGAGGAAGCAACGGCTAACTCTGTGCCAGCAGCCGCGGTAATACAGAGGTTGCAAGCGTTGTTCGGATTTACTGGGCGTAAAGGGTGCGTAGGCGGCTTTGTGTGTCAGATGTGAAAGCCCATGGCTCAACCATGGAACTGCATTTGAAACTGCAAAGCTAGAGTATCGGAGAGGTAGATGGAATTCTTAGTGTAGCGGTGAAATGCGTAGATATTAAGAAGAACACCAGCGGCGAAAGCGATCTACTGGACGAATACTGACGCTGAGGCACGAAAGCCAGGGGAGCGAAGAGGATTAGATACCCTCGTAGTCCTGGCCATAAACGGTGTACACTTGGTGTGGGAGGATTTAACCCCTTCCGTGCCGGAGCAAACGTGTTAAGTGTACCGCCTGGGGAGTACGGTCGCAAGACTAAAACTCAAAGGAATTGACGGGGGCCCGCACAAGCGGTGGAGCATGTGGCTTAATTCGATGCAACGCGAAGAACCTTACCTGGACTTGACATGCCCGTCATACCTGAGTGAAAGCTCGGGGTCATTTAGTTGGACGGTGCACAGGTGCTGCATGGCTGTCGTCAGCTCGTGCCGTGAGGTGTTGGGTTAAGTCCCGCAACGAGCGCAACCCTTGTCTTTAGTTGCCATCTGGGAGCGATCCGCAGGGAACTCTAAAGAGACTGCCCCGGTAACGGGGAGGAAGGTGGGGATGACGTCAAGTCAGTATGGTCCTTATGTTCAGGGCTGCACACGTGCTACAATGGAACGTACAATGGGAAGCGAACCCGCGAGGGGGAGCCAATCCTCAAAACGTTCCTCAGTTCGGATTGGAGTCTGCAACTCGACTCCATGAAGCTGGAATCGCTAGTAAAGGGACATCAGCTACGGTCCCTTGAATACGTTCCCGGGCCTTGTACACACCGCCCGTCACATCATGGAAGCTGTCTGCTCCCGAAGTCACTGTTACAACCCGTAAGGGAGTTAGGTGCCGAAGGAGTGGGTAGTGACTGGGATGAAGTCGTAACAAGGTAGCCGTAGGGGAACCTGCGGCTGGATCACCTCCTTTCTAAGGAGAATCTGCGAAAAGACTTGAATCAGATATCCTGATTTATTGCTGCTTTTCTGCAGATAGGTTAAACACCTGTTTCATTACAGGTTGTGTAATGCGGTAACGTATTACAAACGACAACTTACAGGGTTTGTACGGTTTCATAAATCGCATCATTTCTGGAGCGAAATAATAGTACGGCAACTATCACGGAAGTGATAACCCGGTCTCTCAAACAGATTTTGGGGCCATAGCTCAGCTGGGAGAGCGCCTGATTTGCATTCAGGAGGTCGTCGGTTCGATCCCGTCTGGCTCCACCATCCTTCGCTTTTCAAGCTACGGCTGGCACGCCAGAACACTTTGATCCACCGGGCGCATAGCTCAGTTGGTTAGAGCGCGTCCCTGATAAGGACGAGGTCCCAGGTTCGAGTCCTGGTGCGCCCACCATTTAAATTTGAGAGTTCAAATTTGAAAAAACAAGCATTACTTGCTGCATCTACTTTCGGTCATGGATCCCAACGCGGGAACCTTGCACCACAGTTCTTTGAAAATTGCATAGATAGGGTATACAAAATTACAACCGATAGAATATCGGGATATAAACAATTATGGTTAAGTTACAAAAAGCACAAGGTGAATGCCTTGGCATCGGATGGCGAAGAAGGACGTGATAAGCTGCGATAAGCTTCGGGTAGTGGCAAATACACTTTAATCCGAAGATTTCCGAATGGGAAAACCCAGCGAGGTTAACTACCTCGTTACCTACACCTGAATACATAGGGTGTAAGGAGCTATACTCAGGGAAGTGAAACATCTCAGTACCTGAAGGAAAAGAAAACAACCGTGATTCCCCAAGTAGTGGCGAACGAACGGGGAACAGCCCAAACCAACACTTCGGTGTTGGGGTTGCGGGACCACAATATGGTATGCTCGGATGGATAGTGTAAGAATCTGGAAAGTTTCTCCAAAGAGGGTGAAAGGCCCGTGCACGAAATCTTGAAGACACCTAGTGAGTTCCCAAGTAGAACGGAACACGTGAAACTCCGTTTGAATCCGGGAGGCCCACCTCCTAAGGCTAAATACACGCCGATGACCGATAGTGAACAAGTACCGTGAGGGAAAGGTGAAAAGAACCCCTGTTAGGGGAGTGAAATAGAACCTGAAACCTTGTGCTGACAAAGTGTGATAGCCCCGCCTTGGCGGGGTGGTCGCATGCCTTTTGCATAATGAGTCCGCGAGTCATTATATGTAGCAAGGTTAAATCCAGTTCTGGATGGAGCCGAAGCGAAAGCGAGTCCTAACCGGGCGCGAGTTGCATGTGATGAACCCGAAGCTGAGTGAGCTACCCATGGCCAGGATGAAACTTCGGTAACACGGAGTGGAGGTCCGAACCGGTGTACGTTGAAAAGTGCTCGGATGAGCTGTGGGTTGGAGCGAAAGACTTACCAAACTCAGTAATAGCTGGTTCTCTTCGAAATAGCTTTAGGGCTAGCGTTTGTGAATACTCGTTCTGGAGGTAGAGCACTGACTGGAATATGGGTCCATCTCGGATTACTGACGCCATTCAAACTCCGAATGCCAGAGCAGCTACACAAGCAGTCACACTGTGGGGGATAAGCTTCACAGTGGAAAGGGAAACAGCCCAGACCGCCAGATAAGGTCCCTAATTCATACTAAGTGCTTAAGGATGTGAATCTTCATAGACAGCGAGGATGTTGGCTTAGAAGCAGCCACCATTTAAACAGTGCGTAATAGCTGACTCGTCGAGAGGGTTTGCGCCGAAAATGAACGGGACTCAAGTATGGAACCGAATCTGCGGATGCAATGCGTAAGCGTTGCGTGGTAGAAGAGCGTTGTGTGCCGGGTTGAAGCGGAAGCGTAAGCGACCGTGGACTGCACACAAGTGATTATGCGGACATTAGTAACGAAAACCAGGTGAGAATCCTGGTCACCGAAATCCCAAGGTTTCCCGGGCAAGGATCGTCCGCCCGGGGTTAGTCGGCTCCTAAGGCGAGGCCGAAAGGCGTAGTCGATGGGAAACAGGTTTAATATTCCTGTACCACCGTATGTGAGTGATGAAGGAACACAGAAAGTTAGGCGCGCATCCCGTTAGTAGTGGATGTTCAAGTACGTAGGCTGTTCAGTAGGAAAATCCGCTGAATACCGGCTGAAATACGATGAGGTCTGAGTCTTCGGACAAAGGTAGGCGTTGATACTCTGCTGTCGAGAAAAGCTTCTAAGCGTTGATCATATGGTGACCGTACCGTAAACCGACACAGGTAGGATAGTAGAATATACTAAGGTGAGCGAGAGAAACTTGGTTAAGGAACTCGGCAAAATAGCCCCGTAACTTCGGAAGAAGGGGTCCTCCGAACCGTGATATTAAGTTTGAGCGGATTGGAGGCGCAGTGAAAGGGTCCAGGCGACTGTTTATCAAAAACATAGCACTCTGCAAACTCGTAAGAGGAAGTATAGGGTGTGACACGTGACCAATGCGGAAAGGTCAAGGCAAGCGGTGAGAGCTGCGAACTGAAGCCCCCGTGAATGTCGGCCGTAACTATAACGGTCCTAAGGTAGCGAAATTCCTTGTCGGGTAAGTTCCGACCTGCACGAATCGTGTAACGATCTGGACGCTGTCTCAACCAAGATCTCGGTGAAATTGTAATTCAGGTGAAAATGCCTGATACCCGCGACAGGACGGAAAGACCCCATGAACCTTTACTGTACTCTGATATTGGGTTTTGATAACTCATGTGTAGCATAGCTGGGAGACGTTGAAGCCAGGCCGCAAGACCAGGTGGAGTCATCAGTGAAATACCAGTCTTGTGTTATTAGGATTCTAACTTTATTCCATGAATCTGGATGAAGAACAGTGTCAGATGGTCAGTTTGACTGGGGCGGTTTCCTCCCAAAAAGTAACGGAGGAGCTCAAAGGTTCCCTCAGCACGGTCAGCAATCGTGCGTAGAGCGTATAGGTACAAGGGAGCTTGACTGCGAGACCTACAAGTCGAGCAGGTGCGAAAGCAGGACTAAGTGATCCGGTGGTTTCTCGTGGTAGAGCCATCGCTCAACGGATAAAAGGTACTCTGGGGATAACAGGCTGATCGCCGCCAAGAGTCCACATCGACGCGGCGGTTTGGCACCTCGATGTCGGCTCATCACATCCTGGGGCTGGAGAAGGTCCCAAGGGTTGGGCTGTTCGCCCATTAAAGTGGTACGCGAGCTGGGTTCAGAACGTCGTGAGACAGTTCGGTCCTTATCCGTCGTGGGCGCAGGAGAATTGAGAAGATCATTCCTCAGTACGAGAGGACCGGGAATGACGCACCTCTGGTGTTCCAGTTGTCACGCTAGTGGCATCGCTGGGTAGCTATGTGCGGAATGGATAAGCGCTGAAAGCATCTAAGCGCCAAGCCGACTTCAAGATTAATTCTCCCTATGAACTTCGGTTCATCTAAAGACTGGTCAAAGACGATGACCTTGATAGGCTGGGTGTGTACGCATAGCGATATGTTTAGCTAACCAGTACTAATTAGTCGTGAGGCTTAACCTCTATTTTTTTATTCCGAATATCCGTCGGTTGGTATACCCGTTCTATGCAATTTCCTTTTTCCCCTCAACAGCGAGGGGTAACCACTTTCCGGTGGCTATGGCGAGAGTGACCCACCCGTTCCCATCCCGAACACGGTAGTTAAGTCTCTCAGCGGCGATGGTACTGCAACCTAATGTTGTGGAAGAGTAGCACGCTGCCGGAGCTTTTTTATACGCCCCCCGTTTCACGCAAGTGAGACGGGGGGCTTTTTTGGGGCCGGAAGTCGGAGATCGGAGCTCGGAGTGCGGCGTAGTTCAACGGTCCCCGTGGTAAATTGATCGGAAGTCGGAGATCGGAGTGCGGCGTAGTTCCACGGTCCCCGTGGTAAATTGATCGGAAGTCGGAGGCCAGAATTCTGAAACGGATATCACTGACCCTTCGGCAGGCTCAGGGCTTTCAGCGAATGACCATAAATCCGGACCGGGGATTTTAATCCCCACAACCCGTGGTATTGTTTTTTTACCACGAATCTACGCTTATTTTACGCTAATATAGCGGGGGATATGGAGGCTATTCCACTGGAAGCGCTAAAAGAGGTGTTGATTTCTGAATGACTCGCTTGACTCCCACATCATTCACAATCATCATGAGGATTGAGTAAATCTCTTTTGTTAAACCTATCATTCAACCCCCCGGGTTGAATTTTGACTATTAAGGATGCATCATATGAAAAAACGGAAAATTTATATTACTGCCTTTGATAAAAAACGTCTGACTGAATTGATGGATGTTGCTCAGGAGTTCGATTTTAAAGATCGGCAGGACTTAAAGACGATCCAACAGGAATTGGAACGGGCGAAAATTATTGAATCCGAAAAAATCCCGGAAAACGTGGTGACCATGAACAGTCGTTTTCGTTTTGTGGATCTGGAGGACAGGGAAATTACTGAAGTGACTTTGGTGTTTCCCGGCAATGCGGATATTAAAAACGGTAAATTATCGATTCTGTCCCCGATTGGGACTGCCCTGTTGGGGTATGCTGAAGGAGATGAAATCGAATGGGAAGTTCCCGGTGGAAAGAGGCGCCTGCTCATTGAAAAAATATTGTACCAACCGGAAGCTGCCGGGGATCTGCATCTCTAATCTTAGATTATTCTGAGAGTAAACTTTTCCCTCCTTTTTAGAATATTATAAAGTGAGTAATCCCTTTTTAAAATAACTCTAAAAGAGTATAGAGCCTCAAAAGTTTTTATACTTTTTAAAATATATAACCCAAACCCTTAGATTAGAAAATGATGACATTTAGATTACGAACTGTTTTAACTGCGATTTCTCTTTGTTTTTTAACTTTTGCCTGGGCCGGAGAAGACGGTGTGATCCGCATTCTCGGGGTGGGAAACAGTTTTACGGTGAATTCAGAGAAATTTCTCCCGCAGATTGTGTCGGCTGATCCGGAAATAAAAGCGGTAATTGCGGGTGCGATTATTGGGGGCTGCCCCCTGGATAAACATGTGGCTTTGGCCAAGGCCCATGAAGCGGATCCGGAAAAAGGAAAAGCCTACAATTATAAGATTGATGGCAAACACCAGAAAGGGGGCGCATCCTTAAAGGAGATTTTAGAGGATCAAGCCTGGGATTATGTGACCATACAACAGGTGAGTACCAAAAGCTATAAACCTGAAACCTATACCCCCTATACGCAAGAGTTGGTTGAATATATCCGTAAATATGCTCCCCAGGCAGAAATCGTCATTCATGAAACCTGGTCGCACAGTGTGAACAGCTATCGTGCGACCAATTGGAAACTGGATCCCCGGGAAATGTACCAAAAATTGCATGCAGCTTACGGGGCGATTGCGGAAGAATTCGATCTGCGGGTGATCCCGGTGGGAACATCCTTTGAAAGGGCACGGGCCACCGAGATGTGGGATGAACAACCGGTAGAAATTGATGTGAACGCACTCAATTATCCGGAAGAAAAAGATCAATTACCAGCTCTGAAAAACAGTCTGAATAGAGTGTTTTACTGGAAAAAAAACAAAGACGGTAAGTGGAGTGTGGGATGTGATGGTTATCATGCCGGACAGTCCGGAGAGTATCTCGGTGGATTAGTCTGGTACGCTTTCTTTTTTGAGAAAGACCCGCGTGAGCTGACTTATAAACCGGATTCGTTGACCGAAGAACAGGCGGCTTCTTTACGTGAAGTGGCATTCCAAACGGTGTTTGAATCTTTGGAGCCCACAGATAAATCCTCTTCTTCCGAAGAGAAATAATTATTATTAAGCGTTCCCGGTTCGGAGCGACTTCGTCCCGAAGTCGTAAGTTGCCATCCAGCTGGACCGCGCCTGCCCGAGCTGTCGCCCGCGACGGCCAGGGGGACGCGGGCCCTCCGTTTTGCGGAGCGACTTCGTCCCGAAGTCGTAAGTTGCCAGCAGGCTTGACCGCGTGGCCGCCGGTTTATGGATATCTTTGCACTGGTTCGGCGAGGAGATATTCTGCTTTTAAAAATCGAGAGAGCTTCCATCCTGCCATTCACTTTCTATCAACATCGTGTGGGGATGGTATTCGGTATCTAAAAACTGCTTTTTAAGGTGGAAATCGAGGAGTTCCACTGAGGTTAACGCCATTTCTTTGTAAGGCATGATGATGCCGCTAAATTTTTTTACATCCGGAGATACCCGCAAAACCGCAAAAGGTAAGTTGCAAAATGGAGAGGGTAAGTGGTCAATCTTCACCCCTTGCGAAGCCACCAATACTTCGACGTCCCGGGGACCGGTCCAGCTATGATTTGGAGGAATTTCCAATAAGGAAATCCTTAAGTCAGGGTGATCCGCACTGAAAATATGGGCGGCGGCCCGTTGTCTGATGATTTCAGGGGAAGTCTTAAAATCCGTTGAATACAATAACGCAATGTTTTTGAATCCTTTTTCGCGTACTTTGGAGAGGGTGGTGATGGTGGCTGCAAAAATATTTTCCACCACCCGGTGGGCTTTGGGGTTAAAGAAAAAATTTCCGCAATAGACGGTGGATTGAACACTGGCTTGAATGGCTTCGAAATCGAGGAGTGGAACGGCATCTTTTCGGTAAATTTGTTTGATGATCAGTCCGCGAATGGAACGCGCTTTGAAGATCCTGCACAGTTCTTGGGTGGTCGTTTCCGGTTGCAGCACGATTTCGGTCACTGTGTATCCCGCTTTTTTGGCGAACAAAAAAATGTGTTCTTTGAACAACTGATTTACTTTGAATTGGGCCGCCTGGCGGGTGATCAGAAACGCCCAATTCATCAGGGCCCGGTCTTTCGATTTCCGCCAGCGAATTTCTGACAAGGCTGCCAGCGCCGGATCCCGCTGATAGTTCATTTTTTTGGCCAATGCGTGAACTTTTTTAATGGTTTCCTGACTGATTTTTGGATCGTTTTTCAGGGCACGACTCACCGTAGATTTGTGAATTCCGAGCCGGGTGGCTAAGTCTGAAAGATTGGGGCGGGTGTTCATAAATTGAGTTTTTATTAGAGTGCAACAGGTTGCAATGATAATGTTTTGCCAAACTCTGTAAATAAGATTAATTTTAAATAATGAAAAAATTCTCTAGCCATGTCCTTCTTTCCGCTTTCTGTATGCCCCTTCTCGGAATTCGTCTTGCGAACGCCGCGCTTCTGGTCGGGGACACCATCGTCGCAGACTTCACAAATTCGTCGACGGGTGCCTCTACGACTTTTGCGGCGACTGGAGAATACTGGAATGATTATGCGGTTACCAGTGGTACCTCCATTTCAGGATCTGATGTACTTTTTGCCGATCTTGTCAGGGTGACGGATGGTAACAGCACGGGTGTTACATTTTCCCGGTCATCAGGATCAGGAAATGCTGGTATTGGGAGTGGCACGATCGGGCAGCCGATTGACAACTCCGCGAGTTTTTTAGTGACCGGCGCGATTCCGTTGACCGCTCAGCAAGATGTCATTTATTCGAATTCGACCATTACTTTCAGTTTTGGAGGCCTTGACGACAGTCTGACTTATCGTGTGTCGATTCAATCATGGACCGATGATTCCGCTAGAAATGCCAACGACTGGGTCCTCAATTCCGGGCTCGGCAGCGAGCAGGCGATTTCCGTTGACCCCAATAACACGCCCTCTGTTTATACATTCAACGTTTCCCCGACAAACGGTTCGGGGGGTATTACGCTGACATCCTCCGGGGGAGGGGGAGGAGGTAATGCCATGCATATTAACGCTTTTGAGGTGACTGTCATCCCCGAACCCTCAACTTTTGCTTTGTTCGGAATTGCAGGCTGCTTGGCGTTCTGTTTCGGGCGCAGACGATGTGATCGGAAAGAATAGGGGACCTGAAAGTTTCACTGATTTTAAATAGTCACCTTCATGCATCTGGGCGCATCCCGGAATTGGTTTTTATTAGACCGCAGGTGTAGCTGGAGCTGTTTACGGCCCAGACCGGAGCAAAAGCCAAATCGACGATTCATGATTCTCCGGCCTGGGCCGTAAACGGCTCCAGCTACATTTATTTTTCCGCGAAGCGGGCGGCCCTCCGGTTTGTGATGTGACTTCGTCCCGAAGGCGTAATTTGTAACCCAGCTGGACTGCGCCTGCCCGAGCTGTCGCTCGCGACGGTCAGGGGGACGCGAGCCCTCCGTCTTTTGATTAAAACGCTTTGCCGCGCAGCATAGGCGGGACATCGAAACGATGGGCGATGGCCTGGGCCAGATCAAAAAATCCTTCGCGGATGCCTAAGGCCTGTCCGGAAATGCCCGGCTGGTAGACGAGGAGGGGAACGTGTTCGCGGGTGTGATCATTGCCTTTGAAAATGGGGTCGTTGCCGTGGTCGGCGGTGAGGATCAGGGTGTCATCTTGCCGCAGTTTCGGCAGGATTTCCGCTAACCACTTGTCCATGTGTTCCAGGCAGTCGGCGTAGCCGCGGGCATCCCGGCGATGTCCGTATTTCATGTCGAAATCTATAAAATTGGCAAAAACAAATCCGTGTTCCAATTCGTTGATGAGAATTTCTGTCCGCTCCATGGAGCTGGCGTTTTCTCCGGTATGCCAACCCTGATCGATCCCGCGGTGGGCAAAAATATCTTCGATTTTTCCCACGCTGTATACCGGCACTTTGTGGTTTTGCAGGTGTTGGAGCAGGGTGGGTTCTTCGGTTTCGTAGGCGTAGTCGATGCGGTCAGTGGTGCGTTCAAAGGCACCGGGTTCTCCTTTGAAAGGCCGGGCGATCACCCGTCCGACCCGGTAGGGGTCACAGAGTTTGCGTGCCGCTTCACAAGCCTTGTATAACTCTTCTAAGGGAATGGCATCCACATGGGCGGCGATTTGAAAAACCGAATCCGCAGAGGTGTAAATAATATAGCTTTTTTCGCGAAGCGCCTGTTCGCCGAGTCTTTCGATGATTTGGGTGCCGCTGGCGTGGCAATTCCCCAGCAGGGGCCGTTGGGCTACTTGTGCAAAAGCGCGGGTGAGTTCTTCAGGGAAGGCGGGGTCTTGTTTGGGGAAAACGTGGAAACCCGGTTGAAGCAGAAGGCCGGCAATTTCCCAGTGACCGGTAATGGTATCTTTCCCTTCGGACAATTCGCGCATGGCGCCCCAGCTGGCCAGAGGGGTTTGAACGGGTTGAATTCCGGTGATCGGGCCTTGATCCCCCAGCAGGGTCAAAATGTTTGCCAGTCCCAGCTTTTCGAAAGTGGGTAAAGAAACACCGCCCATGGCTTGGGCGGTGTGTTGAAGGGTGGCACTTCCCCGATCGCCATATTCCCCGGCATCCGGGGCTTGGCCGATTCCGACGGAATCCATGACGATCAGAAAAATGCGCTTGGACATAAGGGGCTCCTTATTCCATTTCCATCATCATGTCATCTCCACCGGCGGCATCGGTCATTTTTTTGATGTCATCGGCGCTTACCTGAACGCTCAGGGTTACCACGGAGTCCTGGGATGCAATTTTGATTTTCTGAGCGAGTTCTGCGGCCTGAGGTCCGAGGCTCATCATCATCATGGGCAACATGCCCTGTACCATGCCGGTTGCCTGTTGTGCATTTCCGGCATTTCCAAGGTCCAGGCTTAAGTAGAAGTCCAGGAATTCGGCGGTATCCGCACTGATAAGCAAAGATTTAGCGGTGGCGAAGGGCATCATCATTGCACCCATCCCCGGTTGGGCCGCGGCGGCTTGAACGCCTTCCTGAATTTTCTGACGGGCAACCGCGGGGAGGACCAATACGATCCGTGCCTGGCGGTTTCCCATGGCCTGCATCGCCGCCGCCATATCTGCGGTGGGTGCGGCGGTTTTGCCTTCGGAGATCCGGGACAGGGCGTCTTTCAAAGAAAGGGTGTTGAATGCCACCATTAAGGTTTTTCCATCCTGGCTTAAGGTACCATAAGCTTTATCGGGGCCATCTTCATCATTATTGGATTCAAGTTTGATTACATCCAATCCGTCTTCGTTGGTGATTGTAATTTCGGCATCGATATCTTCTTCGCCCATACTTTCGAGACCGGCTTTGGCCTGTTCAAGGGTAATGGATTTTGCCAGTTCAATTGCCACTACGGCTTGGGCTTCTTCCAACACGGAAGGATCCGCCGCTTCAAAGTCGATGTTGTCGATATCCATGGAGAAAGCCAAACTCAGCACATCCTCTTCGGTAAGGCCCGTGGCGGCGGTGAAAGCGGCGGCCTTTTCATCTGCAAGGGCTTTGTCTTCTGCGGACTGTTGAGCTTCCACAGCCTTGGAGAAAGGGGATTGGTTCATTTTAGCAATGTCCACATAAACAAAGACATCGGCATTTTCCACAAATCCACCGCGCAGGGAGTTTTGGGCATGTAAGGAAAAAGCGGTCATGCAAAATGACGCGATAAAAAGGGAAAGCAAAGATTTCTTCATGAAGTTTGATTTTGGGTTGGAATTTAGATAAAACAGAAGAGAAAGAATAGAAGTGAAAGGCCTTCACTTCAACCTAAAAAGTTCCCGCATCACAAAATATTATGAGTAAATCCCGAACACCTGCATCTTCAAAGCCCGGGCGCCCCCGTTTAAGCCGGCTTTTGATTGGGGGCTCACTGGGTTTGCTGTATTTATGGTGCATGCTGTTACCGTTGGTGGGGAAGGCGGGGAGTCGAAGTCCCCAGGCCCGCGAAAATTTCTTCACCGTACTTGCCGTGTTGCTGACGGCATTTTCCTTTGCCCTGCTCTCATGTTGGCAGTTGCGGAAACACGCGGACTTACACCCCGCATATTTGAAGGGGATCTACGGACTTTGTATTCTACAGGCGGGATGCCTGCTTTTATTGCTCGGAGGCGTTTTTGGCGTCTAAGTTTGATTTTTTCGGTTGCGTACCTTTACCAGAAGTCGTATCCATACTTTACTCACCTTTTACTTGAATCACCTCCTCGGAGAACCTCACATGACCCGCTGCTTAAAAACGTTTATCTTCTTTGCTATTAGTCTTCTCATTCTCCCGTGGGTTTCTGCGGAAGACAGTCTGTTCGAAAGGGCTCCCTGGAGTTACAGTGTCGGCATCGGTCAAATAAACTTTGAAGGAGACCACGAATTAGACGATGGTCCTTTTATCACTTTGCGGGCAATGAACAATTTGAATGCCCACTGGGGGTATGAAATTATTTTAGACCTGATGCCCCAACTGGATGGGGCCAGCGGAACAAATCCGGATCGGGTTCGTTTGGGTGGGAAGACAGGTACTGACCGTATTGGAGCGGACAGCTGGGGCTTTCGTTTCGGAATTGACGGGAATTATCACTTGCGGAACATCGAAAATTTGCGTTGGGACCCCTACCTGAGTGTGGGGGGGGCCTATCTTTATTTTGATGAAGACACGGCCTCCGGTGCTTCCAGCCTCCAGCTGTATGCCGGGGGGGGATTGATGTATCATTTTAATGATACCTGGGCCATGCGGGGTGATATTCAAAGTATGGTTTTTGGCGGAGGAGACGAAGCCCAGCTGAGTGCCATGTACAGCATTGGCGTGAATTACCGTCCGAACACCAAACTCCCGGATGATTTCCGCGTGCAGGGTGTCCCGCAAAACATCGATACCGATGGCGACCGTCTGTTTGACGGGCACGAGCGGGAAATCGGAACCGATCCTTTGAATCCTGACAGTGACGGGGACGGACTCCAGGACGGAGAAGAAGTATTGGACTACAAAACGGATCCCCTGAATCCTGATACAGATGGAGACGGACTCACGGATGGTGATGAAGTGAAAGTTTACCTGACGGATCCGCTGAATGCGGATACCGATGGTGATGGACTTAAAGACGGGGAAGAGGTGCTTAAATATAAAACGGATCCTCTGAATCCTGACACGGATGGTGATGGACTCAAAGACGGTGCGGAAGTGAAAACCTACACCACGGATCCGCTGAATCCGGATACAGACGGCGAAGGACTCACGGACGGGGATGAAGTCACAACTTACAAAACAGATCCTTTGAATCCCGATACGGATGAAGGGGGCGTAAATGATGCCATTGAAGTTCTTCAGGATAAAACCAATCCTTTGGATCCGAAAGATGACTTTATCCGCATTCAACTGAACATTGAATTCGATACCGATAAAGCCACCATCCGTACTGCAGATTACGATGAACTTGCGGAAGTCATTGCGTTAATCAAGAGCGTTCCCACTTCAACGGTTGTGGTGGAAGGGCATGCGGATAAACGCAAAACCTCCAAACGGAAATATAATTTGGATCTTTCCCAGCGCCGGGCCAACACCGTTCGTCAGTATTTGCTGACAAATGGCGAAGGCATCAGCCCCGAACGAATCACTGCCAAAGGTTTTGGCTTCGATCAGCCGATCGCTCCCAATGATACCGAAGAAAATATGCAGAAAAACCGCCGGGTGATGATCGTCATCGACCGAAACAGCGTGACGGAATAACCGGGGAAACCCGGATGCCCCAGGTTTCGCTCGTTAACTTCGCCAGTGGCAGTACAGGCAACTGTACCTTGCTGGCGACAGAAAATACCCGTGTGCTCATTGATGCGGGAATTAGCACCAAGCGTATCCGAACCCATCTTCTGGAGCTGGAGCTGGATTTGGATAAATTGGACGGGGTTTGTGTGACCCATGAGCACAGTGACCATATTCAAGCCCTGCCGTTGCTGAACCGAAAGCATGAAGTCCCGCTCTACGGCAATGCCGGAACTATTCAGTCGCTGGCCCATAAAAAGAAGTTCGAAGACTTAAAATGGCGGGTGTTTACCAACGGACAGGATTTTGAGATTGGTGACTTCAGTTTTCATCCCTTCAGTATCCCTCACGATGCTTACGACCCTGTCAGTTACGTCGTGAGTTGCGGCGATATTCGGGTTGGTTTTGCCACCGATATTGGTTTGGCGACCCGTTTGGTGCGTCACCAGTTGAAAGGCTGTCATGTTTTAATTCTCGAAACCAACCACGACCGGATTTTGCTGGAAGAGTCGGAACGCCCCTGGTCTTTGAAGCAACGAATCGGGGGTCGTCAGGGGCACTTGTCAAATGAAGAGGCGGCGGACCTGCTGAAAGAAGTGGCCGGCCCGGAATTGCAACGGGTTTATTTGGCGCATTTAAGTAAGGACTGCAATCAAATGTCTCTTGCCGAATCCTGTATTCGCCTTACTTTAAAATCCATGAACATGGAACATGTCCGGGTTTGTATGACCCATCCGGATCAACCGGCAGAAGGTTGGTCTTCCTCTACGCCTGATTTGGAACTGTCGTCATGAACTGGTATTATGGCATCGACGGGCAGCAATTCGGGCCGGTTGAACTCCCTGCACTTCAACAACTGGTTGCCGAAGGGAAGTTACAGCGTGATGATTTGGTATGGCATGCCGGCATGGGAGAGAAATGGCAAGAAGTGGTAAGGATTCCTGAACTGAACCTGGCGCCACCGTCAACGCCAACCATCGCAACGCCTTCCGCAGTCCCTATTGATATTGAGCCGGAGGCCGTCGAACCTCAAATTTCCATGATGCCGGAGCCTGCAGAAGGTTTCGTGGAGAATTCAGAAATCACCCGCAGAGCCCGCGTTTCCTTAAAAGGGTTATGGGGACTTGGGATTGCGGTAATGCTGTTGCAAATTTTATTGGTGGGGCTTGCAAATAATTTTTTACCGATCATTGCGGGCATCCTTTTGTCGGGCCCCTTTATGGTGGGCGTCTCCAAAGTCTTTTTATCCATTGCCCGCAACCAGAGGACGGAAGTCGGGAAGATGTTTGATGGCTTTCAGTGTTTTAGCAATGCAATGGGAACTTATTTGGCCAGCGTGATCCTGGTGTTCCTCTGGAGTCTGCTCTTTATCATTCCCGGAATCATTGCCGGTATTTCCTATTCCATGGCTTATTTTATTTTGGTGGACGATCCCAAAAGGGAACCGGGAGATGCTTTGTCTTTAAGTAAGGAGATGATGTATGGATATAAATGGCAGTATTTCTGTCTGAACTTCCGCTTTTTTGGCTGGGCGATTCTCAGTGCGGTCTTTACATTGGGAATCGGCATGCTTTGGGTCTTTCCTTACATGCAAACGTCTTATGCGCATTTTTATGAAATGGTTCGGAAAAAAACTATGAACCAGTATTCTGCCACCTGAATTTATTAAAATACCTGACTTGGAGATCCCCTATGCCTGCAACTCATATTTCCAGATCTGTTCACATCGCCGCATCTCCGGAAGACGTATTCGGCCGGATTTCAGATTTTAAACAGTGGCCTTCCTGGTCTCCCTGGCTGGTGTTGGAGCCGGAGACGAAACTCACTTTTGCAGAGGATGGGAACTCCTATGAATGGGAAGGGGAGCTGATCGGGGCTGGGCGTATTATCAAAATTGCATCATCGGTTTCCGAGCGCTTAGAATGCCAACTGGTGATTTCCAAACCCTGGAAAAGTGTGTCGGAGGTTGTGTTTGAGTTAAAAGCTGTTGATGGTGGCACCGAAGTGACCTGGATCATGAACGGAAAATTGCCACTGGTGATGTTTTGGATGAAGAGGATGATGGAAACCCTGGTGGGCATGGATTACGTGCGGGGATTGACCATGCTGAAAGACGTCTGTGAGACAGGAGAGATTCCTTCATCGATTGAAGCTTTAGGAGAAGAAAAATTCTCCGGCCGCAGCTATGTCGGTGTCAGTACGGATTGTAAAATCTCCGAGATCGGAGAAAAAATGGGCGCAGATTTTCAGAAGATTGAGCCATGGGTGAACGAGCAGAAACTGGATGCATCCAATCCGCCTTTTTCGATATACGAAAAATGGAATATGAGCAAATCGGATGTTCGTTACAGCGTGGGGGTTCCTGTGCCCGAAGTGCCTGCAGAATTGCCAGAAGGATTTATTTCAGGGAAAATCCCTGAAGGGAAAATTTTTGTAATCAAACACACCGGGCCTTATCGGCATTTGGGGAATGCCTGGTCTTTGGGCATGATCTTAAGCCGCAACAAAAAGTTCAGACCCCGCAAAGGCGCATACCCCTTTGAACTTTATGTGAGCGATCCCCGGAAAACAGACGAAAAAGACCTGGTGGTCCATATCTGTTTCCCGATGGTGTAAACCTCCGGTGTGGAGTGCGGAATTTCAATTCCGCTTTTAAAAGCGAAGCTTGCTGAGCGGTCCCCCCGGCGCTGCGAGCATCGCCCCCCAAAGCGGAATTCAAATTCCGCACTCCAGACGAACTGCATTTGTAGCGTTTTGATCAAAAAATATATGAGAATGAGGGCATATCTTTTTAATCAGTGACACAAAAACCCCCGACCATTTCTGGCCGGGGCTTTTTTCTTTTTGGGAAGTTTTAGTACAGCCATTCCCAGGTGAGACCGAACTGGGCGGGATCGCCTTTGGTGGTCCAGAGTTTGTTGGGGTAGTCCGGGGGTTCGTTGCCGAAATAATATCCGCGGGTATCGTAGTCGGTATCAAAGATATTCCGTCCCCAAAGACTGAGGGTCCACTTTTCGGTCCGGTAGGCGAGGGTCAGGTTTACCAATTCATAAGGATTGGATGTGATATTGTGGCTGTCGGAGAAGTAGTAGGAATCCACCCCTTCAATCGCAATCTGGGTAAACCATTTTTCTGTCCAGTTCATGCGCAGACCCGTGCGGTAGGTGTAGTTCGGGGCGTAGGGTTGTTCGCGTCCTTCCACATTCAGATTGCCACCCGCATCTTCGAAGTCGGAATATTCGGTTTCCAATAAACCCAGACTCGCGAAGAGTTCGAGCTGTTCGGTGAGGGGAGCCTGCAGTTCGATTTCTGCACCGTAGTTGCTGCCTTCGGCCGCATTGTCGGTGTAGTAGGTGAAACTGGTGGGGTCTGCAGGGTTGGGCTGAATTGAGGTGCCGATCTGCAGATCGCGACGCCACATGTAGAAAAAGGTCAGGCTCAAATATCCGCGCCCTTCGTCCCAGTTCTGACGCAATCCGGTTTCCAGATTCCAGAGCGTTTCCGGATCATAAATCCGTTGGTCCGCACTCAGGTTGGGATTGGAGTTCACGCCGCCGCCTTTAAATCCCCGACTGGCTCCAATGAAAACCCGGCGGTCCTGATCCAATTCCGCTTCCAAAGCAATACGTCCACCGTACATCCAGTCGGAGGTATCATCGGAAACCCCTTCAGAGTCACTGTAATCGCTGGAGCGGTTTTCAATGCGCAGGGAGGTGACCAGATCCAGATTCTGATCGATGGCGGTGGTGAGCTGTCCGTAGCCTCCAAGGGTCAGCGCTTCGTAATCACTGTTCAGGCTGCTGAAGCCGACGTACTCATCTTTTTCCTCAAGCCAATTTACCACCAGGCCAGTACTCCAATCGCTTTTGCCTCCCCAAAGCCCGTCACCCTTTTTGTTTTGGAAACGGAATTCCTGACCGAATTGGTCACGGTCGCGATCCAGTTGCTCGGTAAAGGAATAACGGTATCCCTCCACCGCCGGATTAAAATAATAGGGGGCGGCGGCCCAAAAATCATCATTTCCCCAGTCGGCATCATATCCGTATCCACTGCTGGCCATACTGCCGGAGGTGATGCTGATCAGATCAAAGCTCTGAAAGTTCTCATAGGTAGAGTGTAATGAAGCGCCCAGCAAAGACAGCGTATCTTCGCCCGGTTCATCGGTGTAGGTGGTGTATCCGTCACCGGTGGTGGCAAAGGTGTCGTAGCCGTTGCGCTGGTCACTGCCCATCAAGGTGAATTGATGACTTTGGCTGGTCATGGGGGTGTACAATAATTGAATCCGGCCGAATGCTTCCTGGCGGCGGTTGGTATTGTCTTCATCCAGATAAACATTTTCTCTGAAACCGTTTTGACGGCTCATAAAGAAACTTGCCCGGTAGAAAAGTTCATCATTCATGAGGCTCCACGGACCGCCGGTGGCGAAACCGGCCTCGAACAGATCATCGGTGCCCACACTGAATTGAAAGCGGTTTTCGGGTATGGAGGAGGGGGGCGCACTGTTGATGATCATTGCTCCTGCCAAGGCGCGGCTTCCGTAAAGGGTGGCTTGCGGGCCGCGAAGCACGTCGACGGACTGGATATCAAACAAACTTACCGCTCCGGCCAGACCGGAAAGGTCGATGTCATCCATGAAAACCCCTACCGAGAAGTTGGGGGGACCTTCACCCGCAAACTGACTGCGTTCCCCCACGCCGCGCAATTGCAGGTAGCGGGGACGTGAAGTTGCGCCCGCATAGGTTAAGTTGGGAACCATACCCAAAGTGTCCTGTAAGTGATGGGCCTGCGCGTCTTCGAAGTCTTCCACGGACAATCGGGTGTTGCTGGTACTGAAGGTGGGGAGACTGCTGTCGGTGGGATCGCTGGAAACCACCAGGGGCGCCAATTCTGTGGGTTCAGTATTCTGTGCCTGCGAGAGCAGAGGGAGAAACAGGGCCAAAGCTAAGATTCTTTTATTCATGTCAGATTTTCGTTTTCAGGTTAGTGCCCGGTACGACGAATAAATGAAAATGCTATTGCTGGCACCCATTCCTACGCCGGTATCATCCGGATCAGGTTCGTGGGTTTAGCAATTTATTGCAGTCTCAGACCTTCAGACAGGTCACCCCATGGATGGGAGTCACCTAATTGTGAGGAGGGGAAGAGTCAAGCGTAACCTGGATATTCCTGTCCGGGACAGAGAAGCGTTTAAACGCTTTTCTCAATCCGTTGAGGAAAAGGCTGGCGCCTTTTCCTTTCACAGACAGGAATGTCTGTGTCACCTTACTTTCCAGATACTTGCCTGTGCGACCGTAAATTGTGCGCGGCGTTCGTGATCTTTGAGCACAAACGGCATTTCTAAGACTTCAATACATTCACACCATCCATCCAGATGTTCGTGAAGTCCTTCCAGAGTGGGCCATAACCATTTTTCCCGGGGGGTAAAGGCTTCGTCCCAACTGCAGGGCGTGGTGAAAAGTAGAACTGAATCTGGACGGGTGATTTTTTTGAGTTGGGACAGGCAGGCGGCAGGATCGGGCAACCTGCATAAGAGATTGGCCATGAGCACCGCATCGAATACACCGAGATCCTCTGGAAGATTACAGGCGTCTCCGGTTTGAAACTTCGGGGTGCATTTCCGATTGCCGGAAGGAGGGGCGTAGGTCTTTTCCGAAAGTCGGAATTCTCCTGATGTCGCAAGTTGACTTGCAGTACGAATAAATGATGCGGAAAAATCGATGCCCAGCACCTGGTCAAATACGTTGGCCAACGCAAAGCTGCTGCCTCCCACTGCGCAACCGAGATCCAGTGCACTACCGAAGTGTTTACTATGTTCAATCAGTTTTGCCGCGCAGCGCTCGGGGTATCCCAACACCCCCGCAGGAAGCGGGTGGTGGGGGAGATAATCAGCATCCTGACTTCGATAATGGAAGTCAAGATACTGACGGAGCAGGGTTTCGGATTCGTATGAATTAGACAAAGAGACCCTTGATGTAATCGGAGGGCTGGTAGTTCTCAATGATAAGTTCCTGACGGTCGCCTTTAAACCAGCGGACTTCGGTTACCCCGATGTCGGTTGTTTTCCTGGGGTGAAACAGGATGTCATCGTGGGAGGCGTTTTGCGCTTCGGCAAACATTTCAGGAACCAGATGCCCGCCCAAATGATCACTGCGGCCGGTGGCCACGTGTACGGTTCCCAGGGTTTTTTCGTCCTGAATGTCGGCCCCGCAGAAGGGGAGGATTTGGGTTCCCAGACCGAGTTCTCCGATTTCACCGGTAACGGGGTCGGAAATTAATTTTGCCTTATGCGCTTCTACAGTTCCAGGGTTTCCGGAAAGGAATTCCACATCCACGATTCGTCCGCCTTTCACGTGTTGCAGGGCAATGGTGTCCGGATCCTCTTCATACTGCATGGGGAAAATTCCTTCGGCCCCTTCGGGAACAAAGTATACTTCTCCAGCCGGCAAATTAGCAATGTCAGGATCCCGACCGTGGCAAAGTCCGTGGCTTTTCTGCGCTTCCTGTCCGTTCAGGATCAAGGTGAGGGTGTATTTTTTACCCGCGATTTCATAATCGATTTCCACCTTGTCGGCTTTGGTTAATCCCAGCCGCATTTTCTCCGCTTCGGCACTGACGGTGTTGTAGTCTACGGAGAGGCCGCTGTTCACGATGATGTCATTGAGACCATGCATGGTGGATCCGCGAAATCCGTATTTTTTGGCGTGGGCGGTGAGCGGGGCGGTGGCAGAATAATCGCTGGTGCAGAGAATGAGATCATAGGGTTTGTACACCTGCTCGATCATATTGACTTCGTTGCCGTTGATGTCCATTGCGGTTTCAGGCAGTTCCAGGTTGCTTCCCCCGGTGCATGTATAGGCAAAGATTTCTCCGCCGGTGAGGCCGAGTTTCTCAAGCAGGCCTTGTTCATGAAAAGCCTGATAGAAGACTTCGTAGGCTTTTTTCTGAACGGGATACCCGTCTTCCTTCAAAAAAGCGAAGTCTTTGAGTTTGGCTGGATCATCCAAATCGATCAGCATGCACATTTTGCATTGGTCGATGGGGTCGAAAACGGTGGAAAGTAATTTGGCGAGATCGAAAGCGGGGAAGGTCCGTTCGCCTTGAAGGGTCGGGTAGGTGGTGGCGCTGGTATTTGTCATAAGATTTTGGGATTTGAAAAAATATAATTGAATAAATGGATCGTTAGCATCACCTGAACCTTACAGGCGTGCAAGGGAAAATACGTTTGTTTTTGATTTCATACCGGGTTGTGCATACAATTTAACCATGAATCCAAAAGTTGCACTTGAAAGTACCGTTATCACCCATGGTTTGCCTCAACCGGTGAATTTGGAGATTGCCCGGGAAATGCAGGAGGCGGTTCGAGCGGGTGGGGCTGAGCCTTTGATGATGGCTGTTTTGGCCGGGGAAACTCAGGTAGGTCTGTCTGATACACAACTTGAAGATTTGGCTGCGCGTGCGGAAGTTCGGAAATGCAGTTTGCGGGATTTACCGATAATTCGGCAAACGGGGGAGTATGGAGGCACCACCGTTTCTGCAACTTTGTTTTTGGCGCTACGGGCAGGGATTCCGGTGTTTGCGACCGGGGGCATTGGCGGGGTGCATCGCGGCGATGCGATGGATATTTCTGCCGATTTGCCTGCGTTGGCTCAGCTGCCGGGAACCGTGGTTTGCGCCGGTGCGAAATCCATTTTAGATCTGCCCCGCACCCGGGAGCGTCTGGAAACGGACGGGGTGACCGTGTTGGGCTGGCAGTGTGATGAATTTCCGGCCTTTTATTCACGGGAAAGCGGAATGGCAGTGGATCAGCGGGTGGAATCGGCGGCGGAAGTGGCTTCGATGATGCGGGAGCGCGACCGTTTGGGGCTTAAGCAGAGCATTTTGGTGACGGTACCCTGTCCTCAATCCGCCGCAGTACCCTGGGCAGAGATGGAGGACGCGATTGCAGATGCGGAGACGGCCGCCATCGCGCAGGGGATCATGGGAAAAGAGCTCACCCCCTTCCTTTTAAACCGGTTGGCGGAAGCGACTCAGGGACGCAGTTTGGCCGCGAATCGGGCTCTGCTTAGCAACAATGCCCGGGTGGCCGCCCAAATCGCGACTGCTTTTTTTGAAATTGAAGCGTAATGTTTTCCCGTTTGTTCCGTCTGAGTTGTATATGAAAAAATCTATTTTGTTGATCCTTTCCATGTGGAGCCTTGCTTTCGGGCAGAATTTCGGCTCTTCCCTCCCGAGTTTTATCGCGGAAGTCGAAACCAATACCCAGGTCCGCCTCATTGCTGGCACTGAAAATTTTGTGCCGGGCGAAACCCTGATGTTGGGGTTGGTCATGGAGATGAACGATCATTGGCATACCTACTGGAGCAATCCCGGCGATGCGGGGATGCCCACCATGATTACGCTTGATCTGCCCCCCGGCTTTAGCCAGGGAGAAATCCTGTGGCCTGCTCCCGACCGTTTCGTGGTGGAGGGACTGGTGAGTTTGGGGTATGAAGATAAAGTTATTTTACGGGTTTTTGTGGAAACCCCGGCGGATTACCCGCTGGGTAAGAGCTTGGAAATTAAAGGGGAGGCCACCTGGTTGGAATGTAAAGAAGCCTGTCTGCCCGGAAGTTCTGATATCTCGTTAACTATTTTGGCTGCCGAAGATGCCGGTGAAGATAATCCCGAAATCCTGGAAAACATCGATGCCCTCTATCGTGAAACGGATTGGGTGGGGACTTATGAAGAAACCGGTGATCAGGTTAAACTGCTCGTAGATGCGCCTGAATCGGATGGACCTTTTACGCATTTCTTTCCTTTTATAGAAGGCGCATGGTTGCTTGAGCCGGAACCGGTTATTGAAAGGACCGGGGAAGGCGTACAAATTCAACTCACCCGTAACCCCGCCGCAATTGATCCGGAAGCTTTGCCGGAAGGCTTGCTGGTGAATGAAAAGGGCATGGGTTTCACCATCGGTTCTTATAAAACCGCATCCAACGGAGCGGAAACGCTGCCTGTAACGGAACCCCAAACCGTTCCGACGCGTCGTTTTCTTCCTGTATTGCTGATGGCCTTTTTTGGCGGGGTGATTTTGAATTTACTCCCTTGTGTGTTCCCGGTTTTGGGACTGAAAGTTTCAGGCTTTTTGGAGCAGGCGCATGGAGATCCCAAACAGGCCAAAATACATTCGATGGTGTTCTCCTTGGGCATTTTGGTTTCCCTCTGGATTTTGGCCGCGATCGTCAGTTCATTGAATTTGGCATGGGGAGGTCAATTGGGAGATCCTACCACGGTTACGGTACTTATTTTATTGTTGAGCCTTTTCACCCTCAATTTATTCGGCGTGTTTGAGATCGGCTATTTCTTCACCCGCCTGGGAGGCGGCGCCACCCAGAAAAAAGGATATGCTGGCTCCTTTTTCAGCGGTGCACTGGTGACGGTGATTGCGACCCCCTGTACGGCTCCTTTCATGGGCGGTGCGATCAGTTGGGCGCTTACCCAACCCGCTATTTATGCGTTTGTCGTGTTCACCGCTTTGGGACTGGGTATTTCCGCTCCGTATGTAGTCTTGTCCTTCTCCCCAAAATTAATGGAGAAAATGCCCCGGCCGGGTGCATGGATGGAAACCTTTAAGCAAGGTTCCGCATTTTTCATGCTGGCCTTTGTCTGGGTGTTGTTCTGGGTGTTGAGTGGGCTGGTGCCGGTGGAAGTGCTGAACCGGGTGTTGGGCGCAGTGTGCCTGATGACCCTCGCCGCCTGGATTTTAGGAAAATGGGGCGCGATTCACCGCTCGAAAAAGAGCAAGCGGATTGGCAAGTCCGTAGGACTGATTCTCATTGTCGTGGCCTTCCTTATAAGTTTTTCTTATACCCCCCCGATTGAGGACCTGAATCCTGAACTTCAGGCCCGAATCGATACCGGAGATCCGATTTTGTACCATGAATTGGAACCTGAACTCGTTGAGACCCTGGAAGCGGAAGAGGTGCCTGTGCACTGGACCCCGTTTACGCCGGAAAAATTGGACGCATTGCTGGCCGCGAAACAGCCGGTCTTCATCGACTTCACCGCCAAGTGGTGCCTCACCTGCCAGGCCAATAAACGCAGCAGTTTATACAAACCCGAAGTATTAAAGACTTTGCAGGATGCCGGCGTCATCACTTTGGCTGCGGACATGACCAAAGATGATCCCATTCTGAAAAAAGCCCTGGCATCCTATGGACGTCGTGGCGTTCCAACCTATATTGTCTACAACTCTCAGGGAGAGTGGACACTTTTACCCGAAACTTTGACCCCCGGTCTGGTGACCGGAGCGATAAATAAATGACATTAACCCCAGGAAACACCATGAAAAAATTCTGTCTGATTGCCATCTCACTCTTCACTTACCTCGGAATGGCCCAAGCCGCCGAAGCTCCGGCCTTTACCCTCACCGACACCAACGGAAATGAACACTCCCTGTCCGATTTCGAAGGCAAAGTGGTCGTGCTCGAATGGTTTAACCACGGCTGTCCCTTTGTAAAAAAATATTACAGCAAAGGAAATATGCAGGCCCTGCAAAAAACCTATACCGACAAAGGCGTGGTCTGGTTGGCCATTGTTTCTTCTGCCGAAGGAAAACAGGGTTACGATTCTGCGGAAGGTCACAACAAGACCGCCAAAGAAAAGGGCACCAACGCCACCGCGATTTTGATTGATGCGGACGGTACCGTCGGCAAAGCCTACGGAGCCAAAACCACCCCGCATATGTACGTAATCGATGCTGAAGGGCAGTTGGTATACCAGGGAGCCATTGATGACAAGCGCTCCACCAATACTGCTGACATCGCCACTTCCAAAAACTACGTTTCCGCCGCCCTGGATTCCGTATTGGCCGGCGAAGCGGTGGAAGTCACCAAATCCACCCCTTATGGCTGCGGTGTGAAGTACTAATCACATCTCAACTTATAACCATGGCGCCGAATCTCCGGATTCGGCGTTTTCGTTTTCTCTTTGCCACAATGGGTGGAAATGCGTAAGAGGGGCTTATGTTAAATACAGCTTTTCAACTTGGAAATTTAAAAGTCCCGAACGGAGTATTGCTTGCCCCATTGGCGGGAGTGAGCGATGTGCCGTTCCGTCGGGTGTGTCAGGAGTTGGGTGCCGGACTGACTTATATCGAAATGCTGTCCGCTGCGGGGATGCCTCACAATAATCGCAAAGCTGGAGAATTGATTGCCCGGGGGGCGGCCGAACCTATTTTGGGAGCGCAAATGACCGGAGCCAAACCGGAGATTATGGCTTTGGGGGCGAAGATCCTGATGGAAAAAGATCTGGTGGTGGATACTCTGGATATCAATATGGGATGCCCGGTGAAAAAGATTGTGGGCAGGGGATGTGGATCGGCCATTGTCAAAGATCCGAAGTTGGCGGGAGAAATTTTACAGGCCACCCGCGAGGCGATCGATATCCCGGTCACCACCAAGATTCGTTTGGGGTTTACAAAGATGAACCAGACGGTGGAAGAGGTGTGTGCTGAATTGGTATCTGCGGGAACGGAGATGCTGGTGATTCACGGGCGAACCCGGGATTGCGGATATAGCGATCCGGTTCAATATGACCGGATTAAAGATGGGTTTGAAGCGGCCCGGTCCGCAGCCGGGGAACGGAAAGTCCATATGATCGGCAACGGAAATGTTTTTGATCTGAAAACCGCCCGGGAAATGGTGGATAAAACCGGTTGCGACGGAATTATGATCAGTCGGGGCTGTTTGGGGAATCCGTGGATTTTCGACCAGATTTTGAATGACCATGAATTACAGCCTACGGTGAACGAATGGCTGGAAGTGGTCTTGCGTCACACGGAGTATCATCGGGAATTTTATACCGAAGGGCACTATGCAGCCATTCGCTTTCGAAAGCATTTGTTGTGGTATGTCAGTGGATTCCCGGGCAGCCGGGCTTTACGTAACGAAATTAGCCAGGTGAACTCGATGGCGGAAGTCAGGGAACGTCTGTTGCGGTATGCGGAAAGTTTGCCGGGTGAATTGCGGCGTTATGGCGATCCGCATGAATTTGCCAAAACAGGTGAATACGATCCGAAAAATGAAATGGACCGGGATCATGACCGTGGAGTGGAGCATTATGAAGAGAGTTGAAATTGCGGAGCGCAGACACTCTTGTCATGGCGAAGAAACCCAAAGCGCATTTTCCGCTTGGACAGGAGTGTCCGCGCTCCGGGATAACATATGAACCGAATCCTGTATAAAAAAAGTGAGCTCGCCCACGATCAGTTGTTGCTGACGGATCATCGGGCCACCCATATTTTGCAGGTGTTAAAGCCCGCGGTGGGGGATAAGTTGCGGACGGGAGAAATCGATGGACCCTGGTCGGAAGCCGAAGTGCTGAAGCTGAGCCCCCAGAAAGTGATTTTGAAAATTGTAAATCTGGATACGCCATCCCGTCCGGGTTTAGATCTGCTGCTGGCGTTGCCCCGTCCCAAGGTTTTAAAACGTTTGTTGCCCCAAATTGCGGCCATCGGGGTGGATCATCTTTATCTTTGCAATGCGGAACGGGTAGAAAAATACTACTTTGATACCCACGTGCTTGAACCCGGTTTTATTCACAAATCTTTAGTGGAAGGGTTGGTGCAAAGCGGGGATACCTGTTTACCCAAAGTGGAGGTGGTCCGGCATCTACCCTCGTTTCTGGAGAAGACTGCATTTCCTGAAAACCGTTGGTTGCTTCATCCTTCGGCCAGTGAAAGTTTATTAAATAAAGAAATCGCTGCAGGACGCAGTGTGCTTGCAATCGGTCCGGAAGGGGGATGGCGAGAAGCTGAACTGGCCCAATTTGAAGGCTTGGGTTTTCAGCCCTTATCTCTGTTTGACAGAATATTAAGATCTGACACCGCTTGTATTGCGGCTTTAAGTTTGGCGGCGGCAAAAGGGGAAGCTTGTGGCCGCGCCTGAGTGGAGAATTCTGTTACAGTTGCTGAAACAGATTGCGATTCCGCGCGGCCGTCTGGCCACGGGGTTGTTTTCGTTGGAAGGGTACCGGAGTATGGAGCGGGCGTTGCGGAATGATGCACCGGTTCGAGAAGTATTGGTGTCCCGAAAATTTGCGGATGCGGACACGGCGCGGGAGAAATCGATTCTGGAAGAAGTTTCCAGGCGGGGACTGCCGCTGCGTATTGCACCGGATGAAGATTTTGCGGAGTTGAATGCGGGCCGGGGAATTGGCGAGGTGTTCGCGGTAATGCCGATACCGGCGGAACCGGATTGGGAAAGTTTTATACGTCCGCAAGGGCGCAGTTTGTTGATGGTGGGATGGAACCTCGGCGACCCGGGAAATACCGGCGCGGTGATTCGCTCGGCTTTGGCTGCAGGCTGTTCCGGATTTTTGGCGGTGGGCACGACCGATCCCTGGCATCCGAAGTCGGTGCGGACCAGTATGGGCAGTTTGTTTGCTTTGCCGATTCTGAAGGTGGCGGAGGATCGTGCGTGGTTGGCGGATTTAGATCAATACGAATTTGAAACCGTGGCCACGGTTTGCCGGGATGCAGAAACGTTACCGGCACTGAAATTGTCAGGCTCGCGTACCGCACTGGTGCTGGGAAGTGAAGCCTTCGGGCTGCCGGATGCATTGGCGGCACAGATGAAAAGGCGAGTGACCATTCCCATGCCGGAAGGGGTGGATTCTTATTCGATCAATGCGGCGGCGGCGGTGTTGGCTTATACGATGATGAATGCGGATGAATAATTGCGGAAGGCTGAGATTTCAACGCCAGAGTTCCGCGTTTACGCGGCAGTTATGAGATGTCCTTCAGGACTCGGGTTTCGGAACCTTTGGTATTGAAACCGGAGCGTAAACGCTCCTTGAGGCTTCCGCGTAAACGCGGGACTCCGGCTTCCTTATTTCCAAATCTTCAGATAAGGAAACAGTCGGGTTTCCAGAGAGGGGTCCAGCCGATAGAGAATCGCGCCTTTGAGTTTTCTTTCTTTGATTAAATCCAGTTGGGTGAGGACTTCGGCAGGGGAGAGTTCGGCATTGCTGGAGATGAGTCCAATGCCGGGAAGCAGGCGTTCGGCGACACCGGGTTGGCTCCGTTGCATATCCAGCCAACCGGCAAATTGATCAGGATTGTCGGTGTAATTCATGGGGATGATCCAATCGACCCAACCGTATTTGGCCCAGACCGGCCAATCCTGTCCCTGGGCATCCGCACAATCGGGCCAGGCACCCCAAACTGCCACGCTGAGTTTGAGTTTGGGGAATTCACTTCTCAGCGCTGCTGAAATTTGTTGCATGGCTTTGTGCAGTTCCTGTTGGCGGAAGAGCTGATACTCAACCTTGAGTCCCCCGGGGGTTAAGACTTCCCGGGGCCAGTTCTTAAATCGACGTCCCGCCTTCTTTTCAAATGCGGCGCGGGCTGCAGGACCGTAATCCGCCTCTCTTCCGGGGTAACGCATGTAATCCAAATGGATGCCGTCGATGGGGGCGTGGCGGGCCATTTCCAAAAGGGTGTCGATTTCAAATTGAACATTGTCGGGATGGGAAAAGGAGAGCCAGGGAATGTCTTTGCCGTTGGCATCCTGCATCAATCGACCTTCCCTCCGCATCTTTTCTTTGAAAGCGGGGAGGCGGGTATTCAATTTCCAACAGATTTTCCAAGGGTGTGCCTGCAACCCCTGTTGGTGGGCGGCGGTGGTGAAGGCGCGGAGCTGATCTCCGTATTTCTCCAAAGACTTGGAAGGCGGAATGAACCGGGAAGGGTAGTGGGCACGTCCGGCGCTGGCCATATTGGGAAAGACCGCATTAAACCCTGCCGCTTTTAATTCCTTGCAGGTCTGCTCCCAACTCCCGGCAAAAAAGCCGGTGCCGTTTTGATCCCAGATGCCTTTGATTTCCGGATCCCATTCCGTCTGTCCGCTGGCAAAGGCCCGTTGCATCAACTGGTCACTTTCCTGGAGATCGCGCAGGGTTTTCATTTGGAAGGTACTGCTGAGGAGCGCTTTATTATAGATGTCAACCGCCATGGATTTCAGATGTTGGGCTGCACCCGGTTTTGTCGAAACGGGTCCATAGCGGAGCTCAAATTGTTGCGGGGAGCGGGTTTCCACGTAAAAGCGGATGGGTTCGGTGATAAGATCCGGGTCCAGGCGGCCGATCCATTCGATCAGCGCCTGTTGTTTGGCGGCGAGATCTCCGGATCGCCATGCGACATTGGACCAGACGCCCCTCGCGCTTTCGATGCAGGCGGGTTGCTTTGTACCGCGATCCAATGCGTCCTGCCACATGGCGGTCACTTTTGACCCTGTTTGCGGACGGATCATTCTGAGCGACCAGGCGTGCTGATAGATCCGGGATGGAAAATCCGCTTGGGAACTGATCCAGTGATCAAATTGTCCGACGGTCGAGGAACTGAGGGGCGCGCCCAGCTCCACCCCTAATTTTCTGGCGAAACCCTGATGGGCTGATTCGAACACGATCACCTTGGTTCCCCGGTCGATGAGGCGGGTCAATTGTTGGTAATGATTTGAGGGAAGTTTCGGGAGGTAGGGGAGGATGACCAGTGATGGCGCGGGGGCTTCCCCGTGGAGATCATCCGGACTCTTTATGGCGTGGGGCATTCCAATGCCATTGAGCAGGCGGCCGAAATGTCTGAAACTCACGCGGCTGGTGTAAATCTCATCCGGGGTGCTGGCGAGAGATTCGGGATTGATCAGCCAAAGGGTATCTATGAATCCATCCAGACTGACAAGTTGAAGGGTGGTGCGTCCTTGCTTCCGCGGCCAGAAGCTGAAACGGATTTCTTCGATCCGGTTCCAGCCGGCGGGGGTGCCTTCGGATTTGAAATCGTGTTTGCTGAAAAGCAAATGGCGGAATCCTGCTTCGTGAAGCGTGAAGGTTTGCGTGTACCATCCATTTCCTGATCTGAAAGAAAGGGTTCCCTCCAGAAGATATTCAGGATTTTCAATTCCGGTACGGAGTCGAAAGCTGGTGAGGCCGCTTAAATCCAGGTGTTGCTTTCGGGAGAGCGTAATCTGGCGATCGTCCCGGGTGAACTTCAACTCCAGATCAGCATGGTTTTCCCGGGGACGAAGTTTTCCCGCCTGTTCGCCGCTTTGCCAGTCCCGGGTGGATTCCCCGGCAAAGGTAATTACGGTTTGCATGTGGGTGGCACGGACAAGCGGGAGCGACGCCAGTACGCAAAGCACCCACCAGGAAAACAGAAATTTCATGTTAGCGAAGTGCCTGATGCATGTAGGGATTGCTGCGCTTTTCGGCACCGATGCTGGTCGCGGGGCCGTGTCCGGGGATCACCCGGGTATCGTCCGGCAATTCTGCCAGGATACGTAGAGAGTTGAGCAGGGTGGCGGTATTGCCTCCGGGGAGGTCGGTGCGTCCGACGCTTCCTTTGAACAGAACGTCTCCGCCGATCAGCAATTTTTCTTCCGGGAAATGGAAGGCCACCGAACCGGGGGAGTGGCCGGGGAGAAAAATGGTTTCAAATTTAAAGGGGCCAATGGAAAAAGAGCCGTCGGTTTCCCAGGCCTTTTGAATTTCGGGGACGGTGGCGGGGTCCGGTTGGCGGTACCAAGGCAAATTTTGATTGCGGGAGGTGAAGGCCCAGCTCAGATCGAGCGGGTGCATCCAACAGGGTGCCGGGCAGGCGGCATGCAATTCTCCGATGGCACAGACGTGGTCATAGTGTCCGTGCGTAAAGGGGTAGCCAATAACCGTGAGGCCATTTGCCGTAAGGGTTTCCTGAAGGACCCCGGCGTCCGCACCCGGATCAATGACCAGAGCTTGTTTTGCCTGGTTGGAGAGAATGATGCAATTGGTTTGGATCATTCCGGTGGGAATTATAGTGTAATTTACTTTGGATTTATTTGACATATGGTTGCAAGGGTGGGGCACTTAGAAAGTAGGGTTAAGGAAGTATTTGTTCTAATTATTCGTACTTCCATGGGTTTATTATTCGTGCATTGGTTTTGTTCTTTTCAAGAAACTCCTCAGCATATTTATCATTTAGTATTTTTAGTCTTATCCCTTTTGAATTTGTTCTATTGGCGACCAAGCGAACAGGTGCTTTTATTCGAGAAATAGCAGCGCATAACAATGCTCCAACCATCGGCATGAGCATTAGAACAGAAATAAACTTAGGAATGGTTACCTGATTATCCTGCGCAATTGCAAATGGGATTCCACTAGCAAAAAAGATCAGTAGAAAAATAACAAAACCGACCTTCCACTTCTTTGGAGCGCATTTACATGCTTTACAAATAGGAATTTCTACAGTGACTGTGAATGACGCAAGGCCTCCACTTGTCGTATCGGTAAACTTTTCAATATTGTGTTCTTCTGACATGCATCTTATACATTTTGCGGGGAATACAACTGGAGTATCTGCATGAATTAGGGTGCTCATTTCTGTTTCGTGTTTTGTGCAGATGATTTCCCTCTCCCTTGAAGGGGGAAACTTGATGAGTGATGGATCATATTGAAAATTCTATCGAACTTTGATTGTAGATGTTTTTGTGAATTATCCAATGTGCAAAGGCCAAAAGCATGTTTGTCTTATAAAATTATTGACGTGGGAATTATTTGAATCTGCATATTTAAAACCTTAGTCCGGCGCGGAGTCCGAACATTGAATAATTTAAGTCGATTTCTCGTTGATAGTTTGAAGAGGATTGCAGCACGGTATTGCTGTCTACTTGCTCGTAGATCAAGCCGAGAAGCAAATCCAGGCTGTCACTGACCGGCAAATAGAAGTTGGTGCCGAATTCGAGTGAAGTATAGGACACGGTCATATTGTCAAAGGTTTCATCTTCCACGCCAATATCTTCGAGGGCACCGTCATAATCGAGAATTTTCCAGGTGCCGAAAAACACCATTTCCGGTCCGGAGGTATCGGCTTCATGAAACAGAATTCTGAATTCGGCTCCGAGTCCATATTCGGGAACGATGAGCTGGGCCTCGCCGGAGGCATTACCGTTTACGGCGTAGGCCCGGTTGTCAAAGCCGGGAACTTCAATGTTCAAAGTGTTCCCTGAATCGATAGAAAAATCGCTGACAATATATTGGGCACCGAGGTGTAACCAGGGGGTGAAACGAAAGGAGCCTTGGGGATTGAGGGTGAAAGGGGTGAAGCGCAGACCCACTCCCAACCAGGAGGTGTCGGCATCCACCGTGTATTCTGAGCCCACGGGAATCAGGAGATAATCCAGTTGCTGACCGTTGAAAGAGAGGTCGTCGACGCTGAGCCGGATTTCAGATTGTGCGGTGCCACTGGCATTTATGGAGCTTTGCCGGTAGTCGACCAGGAGGCTGAACCATTTTCCGGTGAGCTGGCCACCAAAAGAAACGACATCCGAGCCACTGTCGATATTCAGGTCCACCAGGCTGGTGTCCAGTCCGCCACTGATGAGGGAGCCGTTTTGGGTTTCCTGCACCCGTCCTTCCAGAGAATGCATGGTCCCGTATCCGCCATAGAGTTCCAGATATCTGTCCTGGTTTTGGATGCGCCCGCCGGCAATGTTGTCTCCGGCCTGCAGAATTGAGAGGCTGAGGATAAGAAAGAGGAGTGTTTTCATATCTGGATGTTTAGCAGTGGGAAGAGGAGGGTTGCGAGCAGAAACTATTCTTTATCCTTTGGGAATTGCAAGGGGCGCGTCCCGGAATTGATTTTAAACGTGGGGACAAGCCCGAATGGCACGAACTTAAGGCCATGTAGCAGCCCCGGAGGGGCTAACGCGTTTAGCCCAGGGCAAACGACGAAGGAGTGCAGCTCTGG
>CAKZLZ010000077.1 GCA_937127435.1 uncultured Verrucomicrobiota bacterium
GTTGGTGATGACCCGCTCAATCTCCAGCATATTCTGCGAATGGCAATGGAGCATATACGGGTGCAACAAATATACATCCCCTGCATTGGCCGTTGCTTCCGCATAGCGGTTGCATTCATAAATCAATTTATCGCATCCAATTTCCCCGGGCAACAATCCTTCCGGATGCGCGGCCAATTTGCGGGCAACCACGCCCACGGAATCCGTGGCGACGTAGGTCGCCCCTCCCCGCGGTTTAATATCACTCCATGCCACCAGGGTCAGCAGTCCCTGTTCGGGAGAATTTAAAAAATGCCTGAAAAAATCACCATCCTTGTGCCAGCCCGGACATTCCGGAGACGGTTTTCGAAAAGGCTCATCCGCCCCCACCCCCAAATTTAAAATATAGGCGTTTCCAAAATTATAGGGCTGATAAACCCGTTCCTCCCCTCCCAACAATTGACAGGTGGCCGCCCACACCGCAGGCGAAGCTTCCGCCACGCTCTGATGGGAGGTCGTCGGCAAATGAATTTTCTTTTCGGTCCAGGTCGACGGGTCCTTCCGGTCGTAGCCGCATCGTTCAAAGGCTTCGTTCACCGCCGCATCGCAAAGCTCCGGATCAATCGCTCCCCGGATCACCACATAGCCAGTTTCCAAAAAATGTTCGATCTGTTCTTCATTCAAGGGGGAGCTTGTTTTCATAATCGTTTAGGGGTTGGGTTGCATGATTAGAACAGTCCTTTCCACATTCGTCCAGTCCATTTTCACCATCCCCACCCCTCTTTTCAGCCGGAAGACAGGTCTCCGGGACATAAAAAAAACCCCGCCCGGCTTTCGCCAAGTGGGGTTTCATAAGAAACAAGTTCTTCGAAACTTACGCTTCGATGCCTTTGCTCTTCAGGTAATCAACTACGCCACCAACGGTGGTAAGTTTTTCCGCGTCTTCGTCGGGAATTTCAGCTCCGAATTCTTCTTCGAAAGCCATTACCAATTCTACAGTGTCCAGAGAGTCGGCACCGAGGTCTTCAATGAAAGAAGCTTCGGGTTTGATCTGGTCGGCGCTCACACCGAGTTGTTCAACGATGATGTCTTTTACTTTATCTTCAACAGCCATGATATTAATCTCCTAATTGGAATGTTTCGGCTACATTTGTGTTTAAAAAAGGGGTCAGGAGGTGACCATTCCCCCGCATACAGAAAGTGTTTGTCCGGTCACGTACCGGGAAAGATCGGAGGAAAGGAAGAGCACAGTGTTGGCCACGTCTTCAGGGGTTCCGAAATCTTTCATGGGAATTACTGCCAGCATGGCGTCACGCACTTCGTCGGTGAGGGCGTCCGTCATTTTGGTTTTGATAAACCCGGGCGCAATCGCATTGGCGCGAATGCCGCGGGCCGCCAATTCTTTGGCAGTGGTTTTGGTGAGGTTGCTCACACCGGCTTTGGAAGCGCCATAGTTGGCCTGGCCGGGGTTGCCCATCAATCCAATGACGGAGGCAATGTTCACAAAAACACCGGAACGCTGCTTCATCATAAAGCGGGAAGCCGCTTTGGTCATCAGGAAGGTTCCTTTCAAATTGATGTTCATCACCAGATCCCAGTCTTCTTCGCTCATCCGCATGAGCAGACCGTCACGGGTGATACCGGCGTTGTTGACCACAATGTCAATCCGTCCGAAATCTTTGTTTACCTGGGCAACGCCGGCAGTGACCTGTTCGCCATTGCTCACATCCACACCGTAGGCTTCCGCCCGACGTCCCAAGGCCTCTACTTTGGCTTTGGTTTCGTCCAACCATTCGGTTTTTACATCACAAAGTGCGAGATCTGCACCTTCCGATGCCAGTTTAAGTGCGATTTCCTGTCCAATACCACGGGCGGCACCGGTTACGAGAGCGATTTTTCCTTCTAACAAAGCCATAAAATGTCCTGATTCAATTTGAATTACTTTAAAAAGTCCACGGATGCTTCCAGGGAAGCAAGGTCGCTCACATTAGAAGAAGCGATCGACTTGTCAATCCGTTTCAGCAATCCGGTCAATACCTTGCCCGGACCACATTCCACCGCCTTCACCACGCCATCCTTCGCCATCGCCTCTACATTTTCCACCCAGCGGACGGAACAGGTGATCTGACGGGGCAGATCGCGTTGAATCGCGGCCACATCCGGATGCGCAAGACCGGTCACATTGGAATACACCGGAAAGGCCGGCGCTTTAAATTCGATCCCGGAAAGGAAATCCGCGAAGATTTTTTCCGCGGGCGCCATAAAACTGGAGTGAAAAGCTCCTGCCACCGGCAAAGGAATCGCCATCCGGGCGCCTTTCTCTTTGGCCAGTGCCGGAACTTTCGCACAGGCTTCGGCAGAGCCACTGATCACGGTCTGACCCGGTGAATTGTAATTGGCCACTTCCACCCCGGTCTCGGCACAGATTTCAGCAATCTTCGCATCATCCAACCCGATCAGACTGACCATGCTGCTTTTCACTTCTTCGCAGGCGGCCTGCATCGCTTCTCCGCGAACCCGAAGAATCCGGATCGCATCTTCAAAACTCACCACCCCGGCGGCGTAGAGGGCCGCCCACTCACCGGAACTTAATCCCGCGGCGGCACCGGGAGTAAAACCGGTCTGCGCTTTCAATAATTCATAGGCCACGACGGAATGAACAAAAATCGCGGGCTGGGCACGGTCGGATCGGGTCAGCTCTTCAGCCGGACCTTCAAAGCAAACTTTTGCCAAATCAAAACCCAGGGCTTCAGATGCCCGGTCAAACCACGTTTGTGCTTCGGGATAGGCTTCTACAAGATCTTTTCCCATGCCAACGGCCTGGGCTCCCTGTCCGGGAAATAATACTGCGACTTTACTCATGCGGGGGTTCTCCATTCCAGCAACATGCCGCCCCAGGTAAATCCGGCGCCGAAAGCCAACAACATCACCCGGTCTCCAGGCTTCAGCCGGCCTTGCGCCACGGCTTCGTCGAGTGCAATCCCGACGGAAGCTGAGGAGGTATTGCCATATTTATGTACGTTAACAAAAACATTGTCCTTATCCACCCCTACCCGGGTGCGGATGGCTTCCAAAATTCGGTGATTGGCCTGATGCGGAATGACCAGCGCCAACTCGGAAGGATCCCATTCCGCCTGCTTCAGCAGTTTTTTAGCGGTAGAGGTCATATTTAACACCGCGTGCTTAAACACTTCCTGCCCCGCCATGGTAATGGTGTTGCTGTGCTCCTCTAATACCTGCGGCGTCACCGGTCGACGGCTTCCACCGGCCGGTACCTGCAACAATTCACTCAAAGATCCGTTGGATCCCAAAATACAAGGGCCCAAGCCTCCTTTACTTCCCTCTTCATTGCGTAAAACCGCCGCCCCGGCACCGTCTCCAAACAGAATACAGGTTCCGCGGTCTTCCCAGTTCAACAAGGAGGACATTTTTTCCGCACCAATCACCAGGGCCGTGCGGTAACGACCGGATTCCAAGAGATTGCGGGCGGTTT
>CAKZLZ010000078.1 GCA_937127435.1 uncultured Verrucomicrobiota bacterium
CACCGAAGGTTTGGCGGCGACTTCTCCGGATGATGCCGGATGTAACTCCATCACTGAATTGATGGACGCCCTGGACAGCTACATTGCTGAGCCCGAGCGTGATGTTGACCAACCTTTCCTGATGCCGATTGAGGACGTGTTCTCTATCGAAGGTCGTGGAACCGTTGTAACCGGCCGTGTTGAACGCGGAATGATCAAAACCGGCGAAAGCATTGAAATCGTGGGAATCCACGACACCGCCACCACCACCTGTACCGGTGTGGAAATGTTCCGCAAAGAACTCGGTCAGGGTCAAGCGGGTGACAACGTAGGATGCTTGCTCCGCGGTACCAAGAAAGAAGACGTGGAACGTGGACAGGTTCTGGCGAAGCCCGGAACGATCACTCCCCACACGACTTTCAAAGCCGAGGTATACGTTTTGTCCAAGGACGAAGGCGGACGTCACACTCCTTTCTTCAAAGGATACCGTCCCCAGTTCTACTTCCGTACCACGGACGTAACCGGTGATATCGAATTGCCGGAAGGCGTTGAAATGGTAATGCCGGGCGACAATGTGTCCATGAACGTGACGCTGATTCAGCCGATCGCGATGGAACAACACATGCGCTTTGCGATTCGTGAAGGTGGCCGCACCGTTGGTGCCGGACGCGTGACCGAAGTTATCAAGTAAGCGTTTCTTCTTTCATCCCCGGCTTTGCGAAAGCGGGTCGGGGTTGGAATTCGCACAAGCGGGGGGGAACCCCCGCCCATCTTCTGCCAGGTCAGTAGCTCAATTGGCAGAGCACCGGTCTCCAAAACCGGGGGTTGGGGGTTCGAGGCCCTCCTGACCTGCCAGTCTTTTCTGTCTCTTCATTCATTTAATCAAGATCCAAACCAAATATGGAAAACTCAAATCCCATCGCCCGTTTGTCTACCTTCCTTCGGGATGTGCAGGCGGAGCTGTTAAAATGTAATTGGCCCACCTGGACCGAATTACGTCAGTCCACCCTGGTGGTGGTTGTTAGTTTTCTCATTATGGGCGCATTTGTTTCCTTTTCGGATGCACTTTTGCGGACCCTGGTACGGGTGCTGCTCTAAGCGGCGCTTCGATCTATTTAGGAGTAAGAATCCATGGATAAACAATGGTTTGTGATACAGGCGTTATCAGGACACGAATTCAAAGTTCGTGAAAATATGATGCGTCGTCTGGAAATCGAAGAAATGGGAGACCTCATTGAAGAGGTGCTCATTCCGACGGAAAAAGTATCTGAAGTGAAAATGGGAAAGAAGCGGGAATTAACCCGTAAATTCTATCCCGGTTACATTTTAGGTAAACTGGCACTCTACAACGAGGACCATAGCATCAACGAGCGCACCTGGCATTTTATCCAGCAGACGCCCGGGATCATTGGTTTTATTGGCGGCGACAAGCCGGCACCGTTGCGGAAAAGCGAAGTGGATTCCATCTTGAACCAAGTGGAAGACAAGAAAGAGAAAGCAACCCCGAAGATCAATTTCACCGAAGGCGAAACCATCAAGATCAACGACGGACCGTTCGAAAACTTCACCGGAGAGGTGGGGGAAATCGACCCGGTACGTGGAAAGTTGAAGGTCACCGTCTCCATTTTTGGCCGTACCGCTCCTGTGGAGCTGGAATACTGGCAAGTTGAAAAAATAAGCTAATTTGGAAATACCGTAATGGCTAAAAAAGTTACAGGACTGATTAAACTGCAGATTCCCGCCGGACAGGCAAATCCAGCGCCGCCCATTGGGCCGGCCTTGGGTGCCAAGGGCGTGAATATCATGGAATTCTGCAAAGCATATAATGCGGCAACGCAGGACAAGGCCGGACTGATTATTCCCGTGGAAATCACGGTGTATCAGGACCGCTCCTTTACCTTCACGCTGAAGAGCCCGCCCGCGGCGGTGCTGCTGAAAAAAGCAGCAGGCATTGCCAAAGGCAGTGGCGTTCCGAATCGCGACAAAGTAGGTAAAGTCACCCGTGACCAATTGGTTGCGATTGCCGAAGAGAAAAAGGATGATTTGAACGCCGCGGACATGGATGCCGCAGTGTTGATGATCGCCGGAACCGCCCGTAGTATGGGCATTGAGGTGGTATAATGGTACAACGTGGAAAAAAATATCGTAAAGTCGTTGAGCATTTGGCCAGTGACAAAGCCTTTGTCCTGAACGAAGCGTTGGAGTTTCTGAAAAAGAATTCTTTTGCCCGTTTTGACGAAACCGCTGAAATGGCCTTCCGGTTGGGAGTGAATCCCACCAAATCCGATCAAGCAGTACGTGGAAGTATCACGTTGCCGCACGGAACCGGTAAAGACATCAAAGTGATTGTATTCGCCAGTGGTGATGCTGCGGAAGCGGCCACAGCTGCGGGTGCAAACGAAGTCGGATTTATGGAACTGGTAGAAAAAGTCAAAGGTGGCTGGGTCGATTTCGACATTGCCATTGCGACAGCTGAAGCCATGACCGAAGTTCGTAAACTGGGTAAAGTACTGGGTCCCCGCGGCCTGATGCCGAATCCCCGTAACGGAACCGTTACTGAAGACACTGCCACGGCCGTGAAACAGTTCAAAGCGGGACGGGTAGAGTTCAAAATGGACAAAGCCGGTAACGTAAACGTTCCTTTCGGTAAACTTTCTTTTGAAGTGGATCAGCTGATCGAAAACGGGAAAGCGGTGATTGAAGCGGTAATGGCCGCCAAACCGCAGACTGTGAAAGGCATCTACGTGAAGAAATGTTCTGTCAGTAGTACCATGGGCCCCGGATTGCCTTTGGAAAGCCGCGAACTCAACCTGAGCTAAAGGAATACGCCCATGAGACCAGAAAAAGAATCTATGCTGAATGAAATCCGCGGTCGCGTGGAAGACTCCGTGTTCGTGATCATGACCGATTACGGTTCCATGAACGTGGAGAAAGCCCAGAACCTGCGCGGGAAACTGCGTGAAGTGGATGCCGAATTCCATATCGTAAAAAATCGTCTCTTCAAACACCTGGCTGAAGACCTGGGTGGCGAAGAGCTGAAAAACGGCCTGTCCGGCCGTACGGCCATGGTAACCGGGAAGGGTGAAGTCACTGACGTCGCCCGTGTCCTCCGTGACTTTATCAAAGAAAACGAAGTTCCCACTTTGAAAATGGGTGCATTGGAAGGGGCATTCTTGTCCGAGTCCGATCTCAAATCCCTGGCAGATATGCCGTCGAAAGACGACATGCGCGCTAAACTCTTGGGAACTTTGGCGGCACCGATGTCGCAGACTGTAAGCGTACTTAACGCAAAATTAACCTCACTCTTGTACGTGCTGAAGGCTGCCGAAGCTAAAAAATCGGAAGCCTGAGTCACCAACCAAACCCTGAAAATTGTAATTTCAACCAACTAAAGAATCCTTAAGGAGAATCTGTCATGTCTGAAGAAACTAAAACTGAAGCACCTCAGCTCGAAGGTAAAATGGCTGAGTTCGTGGATTGGATCGAAACCATTTCCGTACTCGAATTGTCTAAACTCGTAAAAGCCCTGGAAGATCGTCTGGGCGTATCCGCAGCCGCTCCGGTAGCTGCAGCCGCAGCTCCTGCTGCCGGTGGAGACGCTGGTGGCGCTGCTGAAGAGCAGAGCGAGTTCGACGTAATCCTGACCAGCCCCGGTGGCTCTAAGATTGCTGTAATTAAAGAATTGCGCGCCATCACCGGTGCCGGACTGAAAGAAGCCAAAGAAATGGCCGAAACAGCCGATGCCGTTGTGAAAGCGGGTGCTTCTAAAGATGAAGCAGAGGAAATCAAAACCAAGCTCGAAGCGGCTGGTGCCTCTGTCACAGTCAAGTAAAAACTACTTGATTTCTCTTGAAAAGGGCACCATCTCGCGCTAGCGGGATGGTGACCCCTTTCTATGTCTGTATTTCCCCCCGGGATATACAGGCTTTTCCTACCCCCTGTTTTCTATTTTTTCCGAGTAAAGGTCGCAGCATATGGTTGAACGTACAAATTACGGCAAGATCGAGGAAGTCGCCACTCCTCCAAATTTAATTGATATTCAAAAGAAATCTTTTGTGGATTTCCTCCAAGCTTCGATCGATCCTCTCAAAAGGGATTCCGTAGGCTTTGAAGCAGTATTTAAAGAAATATTCCCCATCGAAAGTTATGACGGCCAGTGCATTCTGGATTACGTCAAATACGAAATTCAACCTGCCAAACTGGAAGAAGTTGAATGTATTAAGGAAGGGGAAACCTATGCGGCCCCCCTGTATGTGACTTTCCGCTTAAAAGACGGTGATGAAGTCCGTGAAGAAGATATCTTCATGGGTGACATTCCGCTGATGACCCGTGATGGCAGTTTCATCATCAATGGTGCGGAACGCGTGATTGTCAGTCAGTTGCACCGTTCACCGGGCATCTGCTTTGAGCAGTCCACCCATGCCAACGGCAGCACTCTTTATTCTTTCCGCGTGATTCCCGACCGGGGATCCTGGATTGAAGTACAGTTTGACACCAACGATCTGATTTATGTGTACCTCGACCGGAAACGCCGTCGCCGGAAAGTTTTGGCTCCGACCTTGTTCCGGGCCATGGGTTACAGCACAGATGAAGAGTTGTTGAGCATTTTCTACAGCTTCAAAAAAATCAACGTTGCGAAAAAAATTAAAGAGTCTGCACTGCAGAATCTGGTATTGAAAGATGATATCCTGGACGAAGATTCCGGAAACATTATTGCCCGCCGTTATGAACCCATGACTTTGGATCTGGTTTCCCAGATTTCCGCGGCCGGATTCACTTCCACCCAGGTCATTGATATCAGCAAAGATGAAGGCATCTTCCTGAAATCGGTTGAGAAAGATCCCAGCCGTGACATGGAAGAAGCGCTGAAAGATATTTACGCAAAACTGCGTCCGGGCGATCCCCCCTCCGTGGCCAATGCCCAGCAGATGCTGAAACGTATTTTTGGTGATCCCCGCCGTTACGACCTGGGTCGGGTAGGGCGCTATAAGATCCGTCAGAAGTTGAATCTGACCGCCAACCCCGATTCACGGGTTTTGGAAAAAGAAGATTTTGTGGAAGCGGTTAAGTACCTTGTCGGCCTGAAAATGGGCGAAGGGTTTATCGATGACATTGACCACTTGGGAAGTCGTCGTGTCCGTACCGTAGGTGAGTTGATGGAAGGACAGGTTCGTGTGGGCTTGGCCCGTACAGAACGTCTCGCCCGTGAACGCATGACCATGATTGATGCGACAGTTGAAAAACTGACCCCGCAACGTTTGGTGAATCCCAAAGCCTTGTCTGCGGTGATCAAAGATTTCTTTGGCCGTTCTCAGCTTTCCCAGTTTATGGATCAAACCAATCCGCTGTCAGAACTGACGCACAAACGCCGTTTGTCTGCTTTGGGACCGGGCGGTTTGAGTCGTGAACGCGCCGGATTCGAAGTGCGTGACGTACACACCTCTCACTATGGTCGTATTTGTCCGATTGAAACACCGGAAGGACCGAACATTGGTTTGATTAGTTCGCTTTCCACTTACGCCCGGGTCAATGAATTCGGTTTTATTGAAAGTCCCTACCGCGAAGTAAAAGACGGAAAAGTAAGCAAACATGCCAAATTCCTGAATGCGGATGATGAAGAAGGTTACACCATCGCCCAGGCCAATGCGCCGCTGAACGAAGACGGATCCTTTGTAAATGAAACCGTTTCTGTCCGTCGTGCCGGTGAATTTGAATTGGTGAGTCGCGATGAAGTGACCCACATGGATGTTTCCCCGCTGCAGATGGTATCGGTTGCGACCTCTCTGATTCCTTTCCTGGAACACGATGATGCTAACCGTGCATTGATGGGTTCCAACATGCAACGTCAAGCGGTACCTTTGATGATCACGGATCGTCCTTACGTGGGTACCGGTGTGGAAGCACGGGTTGCACGTGACTCCGGTGTGGTGGTTCTGGCTGAAAAGGCCGGAACGGTTGCCCGGGTGACAGCCAATGAAGTTTATGTGAGCCGTGATGGTAAAATGCCCGGGAAGAAAACCCCCGAGGATCAGTTCGAGCATTACGAATTGCGCAAATTTATGCGGACCAATGCCGGTACCTGTGCCAACCAGAAACCCATTGTGAAAGTGGGGCAGAAGGTGAAGCTGGGAGAAGTGCTCGCTGACGGTGCTGCCACCGACATGGGTGATCTTGCGCTCGGACGCAACGTACTGGTGGCTTTCATGCCCTGGTGCGGATACAACTTTGAGGATGCGATTCTGTTGAATGAGCGCATGGTCAAAGATGACGTTTACACCTCTCTGCATATTGAAGATTTCGAGTGTGATGCCCGTGACACCAAATTGGGTCCGGAAGAAATCACCCGTGATATTCCGAATGTCGGTGAAGAAGCGCTGAAAAACCTCGATCACGACGGCATCATCCGCGTGGGGGCCGAAGTGAAACCCGGAGACATTCTGGTGGGTAAAATTACGCCCAAGAGTGAAACCGAGTT
This sequence comes from uncultured Verrucomicrobiota bacterium, assembly GCA_937127435.1. GTDB lineage: Bacteria > Verrucomicrobiota > Kiritimatiellia > SS1-B-03-39 > UBA6053 > UBA6053. The sequence continues at coordinate 6,455 of CAKZLZ010000078.1, forward strand.
GGCGCCGGAAGAGCGTTTGCTTCGTGCCATTTTCGGTGAAAAAGCTGCGGATGTCCGTGACACCTCTCTGACCGTTCCCTCCGGAACCACGGGGATTGTCATGGATGTGAAAATTGCTTCACGCAACACCAGCAAAAAGAGCAAACTGACTCCGAGCGAAAAACGCCGTCAGGCCAAAGCAATTCACGAAGATCACAAAAACAAATCTTCTGAAATCACTGAAGCGTTGACCGAAGCGTTGAGTAACATCCTCCTGGGAGAAAAAATTCCCTTGGACGTGATCAACTCCAAGACCGACGAGATCATCATTCCGGCCAACCGGAAGATCACCAAAACCCTGCTTCGCAAATTGGCGGCGGCTCATAAGAACATCGAAATTGATCCGAGCCCGATTCAGATCAAAATCGAAGGGATTATTTCCGAGTTCAACAGCAAGTTTGAAGAACTCGAGGAAGAGTACGATCGTAACATGGACCGTTTGGAAAGTGGTGACGAAGTGGATCCCGGTGTGGTCAAACGCGTAAAAGTTTACGTCACCAGCAAAAAGAAATTGTCTGTGGGTGATAAAATGGCCGGACGTCACGGTAACAAAGGGGTTATTGCCCGTATTGTTCCCGAAGAAGACATGCCGTTCCTTCCCGATGGTACTCCGGTGGATATCGTATTGAACCCCCTGGGTGTACCTTCACGTATGAACGTGGGGCAGGTACTGGAAACCCACTTGGGCTGGGCCTGTCATAAACTGGGGCTGCATGCGGCCACACCGGTATTTGACGGTATCCCCGAAGAGAAAATTTGGGAATTGATGGATCAGGCCGGATTGCCAAGTTCTGGTAAAACCGCACTCTTTGACGGGCGGACCGGTGAAAAGTTTGACCAAAAAGTGGTTGTCGGCATGATTTACATGCTCAAACTTCACCATTTGGTCAGTGAAAAGATTCATGCCCGTGCGGTCGGACCTTACTCCCTGGTTACCCAGCAACCGCTGGGTGGTAAAGCGCAGTACGGTGGCCAGCGTTTCGGAGAAATGGAAGTATGGGCACTGGAAGCATACGGTGCGGCATATTCTCTGCAGGAAGTACTGACGGTGAAGTCGGATGACTTGGCGGGACGTACCAGAATCTACGAGGCGATTGTAAAAGGTCAGAACTCGCTGGAATCCGAAACGCCTGAATCCTTCAACGTTTTGAGGAAGGAAATGATGGCATTGGGACTCGATTTTCGGGTTGAACACGAAGAAGAAGCCTAAAGCTGATTAACCTTTTATCCGGGAGGATTTTCCTCCCGGAGTCTGACATTTTATAACGAAACTTTGCAAACGGAGAGATCTCACGGTGGAAAATACAGAACATAACCTCATCCCCAGCCTGAACGACACAGGCGTAGATTACGCCACAATTTCTATTGCTTCCCCGGAGACGATTCGCTCCTGGGCCTACCGCAATGGGGAACACCAGGAAGTCAAAAATCCTGAGACCATTAACTACCGGACATTCAAACCTGAAAAGGGTGGATTGTTCTGCGAAAGAATTTTTGGTCCGACCAAAGACTGGGAATGTGCCTGTGGAAAATACAAACGGATTAAACACAAAGATGTGATTTGTGACCGTTGTGGTGTGGAAGTCACCTTGTCCCGCGTTCGTCGTGACCGTATGGGTCTGATTGAATTGGCGGTTCCGGTTTCCCACATTTGGTTCTTCAAATGTACGCCCACCCGTTTGGGAATGGTACTGGATATGACCGCCCGCGCATTGGAGCGGGTACTTTACTACGAAGATTATATCGTGGTGGATCCCGGCGATACCCCGCTGGAAGAAAAGCAATTGCTCAGCGAAATGGAAATGCGTGAAGCTGAAGACAAATACGGCGAAGGCGCTTTTGTGGCCAAGATGGGTGCGGAAGGGGTTCGTGACCTGATTGCCAAAATCGATATTGCCGCTGAAATCGAAGATATTCAGGAAGGAATCGAAAACACCGGTTCTAAACAGATCCTGAAAAAACTGACCAAGCGTCTGAAAACCATGCAGGCATTCCTCGATGCGGATACGCGTCCGGAATGGATGATTTTGGAAGCGCTTCCCGTGATTCCCCCGGACCTGCGTCCGTTGGTTCCGTTGGAAGGCGGCCGTTTCGCGACTTCCGATTTGAATGATTTGTACCGTCGGGTCATCAACCGTAACAACCGTCTGAAAAGCCTGTTGCAGTTGAAAACACCGGATGTGATTATCCGTAACGAAAAACGCATGCTCCAGGAAGCGGTTGACGCGATGCTGGACAATGGCCGCCATGGCCGTGCGGTAACCGGTCCGGGCAACCGTCCTTTGAAATCTTTGAGTGACATGCTGAAAGGGAAGCAGGGTCGTTTCCGTCAGAACTTGCTTGGTAAACGTGTGGATTACTCCGGCCGTTCCGTGATTGTGGTTGGACCTGACCTGAAACTGCATCAGTGCGGTCTTCCCAAGAAGATGGCATTGGTTCTGTTCGAACCCTTTATTATCCGTCGTTTGAAAGAGTTGGGCATTGTGCACACGGTGCGCTCCGCCAAAAAACTGATTGAACGCGAAG
>CAKZLZ010000079.1 GCA_937127435.1 uncultured Verrucomicrobiota bacterium
TGTTGTTGTTTTACACAAGGAGAGATCCACCGCAAATCTAACTTACCCTCTGGCTCCGCTAGCCAGCACCGCTACTGACTGAGCTTTAATTTTCCATAAATCATAAAAACTTTCAAATGGAAACCCATCCCCAGACTGTTCCATAAAAAGGTAAATTCACCCCAAGATAAAGCACGAAAACAATGGCTTGCGTTATAATTTGATTTCTCATCCGCTTAAATTTGTTTGAGAACAAAACAGGAAAAAATAAGAGAATATTTAAAACAAAATAGAATCCAAACATGGCCATCAACGACAAGTCACTGGGCTCAATATCGTATGTCAGAACTAAGGGCATACTTATCGGGAGCAGCAAAAAGGTCCCCCATTCCGCTCGTATCAAAAAAAGCGGCGATGGAACGATCGCAGTAACCAGTAGAACTGTGATCAAATAAGTTATGATTGATTTCCTATGCATGGATTTATCTGGAATTCTAAGCGGCTCAATATGACGCTCACTGTAACTTGTTCGCAGACGGTTATGTTTCTACATTACCATTGTTCATATTTATTACACAAAGCCAGAAAATCTTCTATGACCTTTAGCTCTGATTCAGTCAGTTGTTCAAAATCTGCTTTCCGGACACACGTCCAATATACGGCATCATAACCGTATCCAGGAAATTCACTCAAATAGTGCGTCATGTATGCTGGTAAGTAGAACCGTATTCCGGATGCATTGGAAAACGTAAAATATTCCTGAAACGCTTCGGTCTTCTCTTTTGAAACTTCTCTCCAGTCAGTCTCCGGATCATCTTTCGCAAGTTCCTTCGAACGCTCAACTGATACATTCCATTCGTCATCAAGAGCGCGTGCTACCCGTTGAGTTATCAAAGGCTTAGGGATATTAGTAAATGTCTCGTCAATGACCTTGTGTAGCTTTTCAGCTTCACATCGAGCTTCTTCAGCGATTTCTATACGCATTATCTCAGACGGGCAATAGCCTCTTTTCTTTGCTTTATCAGATGAAATTCGTTCAGTCATTTTTCAGGTAGAATATGGTGCTCCCCGCGTGCGGGCTGGACTGTAGCATACGAAGTGTGTGAAAGTCCAGACGGTGTTTTGGAGGCGTTCTTGCTCTGGCAGCGCGAACAAAGACAAAGTCCAAAGGGGCAACAAAGCTGTAAAATGAACACTACAAGTCGGGCTTGGGTGTCAGGGTTCCGGTCTGCGAACCCGGCAGTTCTGGAAACGCAGTTGCCAACGCGGATACTTCGGCAACAAAGCTCTGCACGATCAGATCGGATGCGCCCAGTTGTGCTGCCGAGGGTTGCTGCACATCTATTGAGAAACGATCTTTTCTAGCGAGGAGGAAAACATCATATATTTCTATTGCCTCTCAACTCAGAGCTATATTGACAGGCCGGGATCAAGACTGATACCATCACCTATCGCTTCTCATATCAGCTCTACTCAAATCTTAAACCAGTATTCCCATGCCACAATCCATCTATAAATGTATATAACGTCTTGGCCGGTTTGTCCTGCTCAGTACCGTTTTCACAATTCAGGCTGGGGAAACACCACATATACTCCCAAACGGCTGGCAATATCAGAACACATTATCATTCGAAAAAATCGATCCAAAGAAAGACCTGCTCCAAATCAGCCGGCCAGGATTCGCATTCAGGGAGGGAACCGTAACGGCGACGATGCAGGAAGATCAGCTCCACCTCATGGGGACGCTACGAAAACCCTACCCCGATGGAGCTATATCCATTGAGAATATTGCTGCCCTCAGTGACTACGTTTACCGGGCCGACCGGATTGAGAATGGAGGGGTAAATCAATCCGAACTGTCCTATCCGCTGCCCCTCATGACCTGGGTTTCGGAACCCTGGCAGTTCATTACCCATGACCAAATCACCCTGCAACTTTTCTGCGCCCACGCCTACGCCCGCTTCGGCAGCCCGGTAGCCGCAGTGGAACTGATTGTAACGGATGGAAAAAACCGTGTATCCCAAACTGTGGGAAAGCTGTCCGATTTTGTAAGTCCGGTGACCGGATATCACGTGCCTGTCTATCAAGCCACTCTGGACATTTCCTCCCTGGCCGATGGCCTCCTCTCCGCCGACGCCATCATTTACCCCCATGCCGGCAACCCTTTTCAACTCTCCGTTGATGGCGAGCCCTACCCCAGCTATCATGCAGGGGTGGTGCAGAAGCATGTTCAGAACAGCGACAACACCCTCCCGGTCCGATACGGTTACGTGGACGCCACAGCCGGGAAAGGCGGCGCATTTTCCGGAAATCAGGCCACAGCAAAACAAAGCCCCTTCGCCACTTTCAATCAGGCAGTGAACGCACTGGCCAAAGGAGGGAAGGATGCTGCCGGGGCGGTGATTGTGCTTCGTGGCGGACAGGAACACGTAATTGGAACCCAGTTAGACCGCATCCCCATCGGCGATTATCCGATACGGGTGATTCCGGATGGAGAGCGGGCGGTGGTGATGGACAGCGGTGGGCGTCGGACCGAGGAAATGCCCGGAAAAATCCGCTGGGAAGGTATCACTTTCAAAAATCAGGGAGGAAGCGGCTTATTTTCAGGAACGGCCAAAGACCCTGCATCCTTTCAAGTTTTCTCGGATTGCCGTTTTGAACACAACGATCAACCGGAACCGAAAAAATATTTTTCGGAATTGGGGGTCTGTTATTTTTATAATTCCTGGTCCAACTGGGATCAGGGTTTCATCGCCGCAGACCGGAGCCGTTATACGGTTTTTCATGTGGTGGGCTCCTCCGGCATTGCCAACGGAAGCGTGCACAGCAGTATCGGCTCTTTCTGCAACGGTCAGTTGCATCCCTATAATGGCAGTGGAGAGGCGCTGCCGGATCATAAAGGGGATGTTTACGCCTTCAATGTGATTGAAACCCACGGTGGAAATAACAATATAAAAACAGACAATTTCAAGTGCGGTCCGAAGGGCTTGGCCGCTGTCGGAAATATTGGGGCCATCACCGGTTCAGAAAGTGATGACAATGCGGAATTTTTCGGCTCAGCCCCCGAAACCGCCCAGAATGTGCTGTGGATGCAGAACACCTGGGCCGGGGGCTCCCACAACGGTCCACGGCACAACAAAGGCACCGAAACACAAGGGGATATCCGGGTGTTCGTTCGTGGAAATATTTTCCGCTCACGGGTGATTTCGGGTGACTACAGCAAATCCAAAACCTGGACCGAAAATGCGCCCAGTCCGCGGGTGGACAACTGGCCGTCACGTTTCGGGGTCGGGGAAAGCTATAACTTCACCTACGATCCGCTGCGGAAACCCAGTTTCGGTTTCAAGGGATTCGAATCCGATGTCCCCTCCTGGGGTAGCGTCTACGGCAAACCCCAACAAGCGGCTTTCCCCGGATTTCAACGCGATGCCTCGGCAAGTGGAAGCAACGACCACCTTGAAGGCGATTACCACATCGTTGATGACACCACCGGCAAAATCTGATTGGACAACTCCCCCGCATACCGGCAAAAGCCTGTGCCTACCCGATCGATCTCAGGGGAAACCCGATGCCTCTGGATGGAACCGCACTCTCCGGCGGATTACAAAATTAAATTCTGCCCTCTCCTCACGTAATTGGAATCTTTATGAAAAACACGCTCCTCATTATTCAATTAACTCTCCTGCTTACTTCAAAGCTCTTTGCCCAGAACCCTCCGGCACTGGCCGATTTGCCCCGGGAATCAAGTATTTCTCAGGGAGGCATCACCTGGACTTTCACGGAGGCGGTTCCTGTCGGACAATTTGTCAACGGTGATTATTACGTAGTGGGGCCTGTCACCATCAGGAAGATTGATCCGCAACCGGTGATCAGACAAACGGATCCTCAAGCCACCCGGCATGGCTCAATCCTGAATCCTCCGGCCCGGTCGGAAAAAATGAATTACGACGGGCGGATCCGGGGAGGCAAACTGGTCGATCTGTCCATCCTGGTGCAGCCCCCGGTACATATGAAACCCGGAGATTTGCTGATGTCCTCCATCAGTGCGGAGACCCGCAAAGGGAAAGGATTCATGAAACTCCGGAAACTGAACAGTGCGACCAAAAGCTATTCGGCACTCAC
>CAKZLZ010000080.1 GCA_937127435.1 uncultured Verrucomicrobiota bacterium
GTGCACCCCACCAAACGGGAAGTGCGCTTCGGACCCAGTCAACTGCTCCGCGACTGCCTGATCAAAGCCCTTACCCAGTCCCTGAGGCCCAGCGAAAGCCCGGCCGAGATCGAGCCCCCGGCCCCTTACGAAGCCCCGGCAGCCCGTGCCCCCCAATTTCATCCCGAGCACCGTCAACCGGAACTCCCCCCGGCCCCGGAAAGCTACCCCCCGCTTCCGCCCCTGCCCCCTCCAACCGCGCGGACAGAGAGCCCCGGTGCAGCGCCTCCGCCCCCCCCGCAACCCGAATCCACGGAAGCAGAACCCGGACTTTGGAAAGAAGCGGTGTATCTCGGGAATACCGGGGACCGCTACGCCCTGTTTCAAACCGAAGACGGTTTGCTGATCATGAATCCTTCCGCCGCCACCGAACGTATTTTGTTTGAGCAGGCCCGGGAAGACCTGGAAAAGGGAAAAGTGGCTTCCCAGGCATTGCTGGTTCCCGAAACCGTGGCCTGCGATCCGCAGGAAGCCAAACAAATTGAAAAGCGGAAAGAGGACCTCGAAGCCCTCGGATTTGTCCTCGCCGACTTTGGCGGCAATCACTTTTTGGTCGAAGCCATGCCGGCATGGATGGGTGACGCCGATCCCGCAAGCACCCTTAAAGAATTGGCAATGGAAACCGATCCCCAGGCCGGTAAGTTAAGCACCCCCAGACAACTGCGCGACAGCCTCGCCCGTTCCTGTTGTTATTTGGCGGCCAAAAGGCGTCGAAACCCTTCTCCCGAAGAATGCTTACGTTTACTCAAAACCTTGGCCCAGTGCCAGATGCCCTACACCACCCCCTTTGGACGCCCCACCCTCCTGCACATGGACAAAAAAGAGCTCAACCGGAAATTCGGCCTCGATCGCCCCCGGTAAAAGACGCAACCTAAATTGTCGTCATCAGCAGTCGATCTCCTCCACATTGCGTCGGAGATTGCGTGTGCACGGCCCCGGTTTCAGCTCTGCTCTTCTTTAGAAAGATCCTTCCTTCTCTCTTCCCCCCCTCCCAAGTCAAAACATTAAAAAAGCTTCAACCTATAATATAAATAGGGTTTGAATATTGTTTTTCGATAAACGGTAGGTTTACAATCAAGTTGTACACCCGCCCGATCGTATTCAGCTGAATATTGTGAGGATTTCCTTATGCACACCCTTATGCCTTCTTCACTCAAAAATCAAAATCCCAGCGGGTGTTCAAACGTGGAAATTGTAACCAAAGAGTTTGCCGCGCTTCTCCGTAAATGGCGTGAAATGAACGAAATTAAAATAAGTGTGGCAGCAAGCGAACTAGGCGTATCTACAGCCACTTGGGGACACTGGGAAGAGGCACGTCGATTTCCCAATTTGGACAATTTGCTTCTCCTTTCCAAGTACACCGAAATCCCGGTGCAACATTTTCTTTGCCCGAACCGCAGTCGTTGCCCCTTTAATTCTGAGCATATTCGCTGCTTCTACTCCAAGTAGAAATCACTTGCTTGTTGCGACAGAAGACAAGGTGCATACTGCACAAATGAAAACAAAACTCCCACTCATACACCTGTCGCATCCATGCTTATCTTCTCTGTTAAGAGCGCTTGCGCTGTCCTTATTCGCATGGCCTGTCCATGGTGCCATGGTGACCATGCGCACGCCGACCGAGGGGGATACCCAGTATTATTGGAATTCGAAATACGGAGATGAAAGCTATACCCCCGGTGGAACCAGTATGGGCGTCTATCTGGATATGGGTGGTTCATACGGGAATGACTACACAGTCGGAATCTTTGAAGTTCCCATTGCCAGTATCGTCGGCGGAACCCTCACTTCTGCAACTCTGCATGTCTATTCCAACGGTTTTAACACAAACTATTATTACGGTTCCGCCGATGTCCGCTGGATCGCACCCACCATGGCGCTCACCGGCAACCCCGTAACGGACGATGTGGGCTCCATCGTCCGCAGTTCCGCCTCGGAATACGAACTATGGGACAGTTCACGCGGCCAGGGAGCGGGATGGTTTTCGTTCGATGTAACCGCCCATGTGCAGGCCGACCTCACGGCCGTACGTCAATACAGCACCTACGTGCTCAACGGTTCACGGGAGACTTACGGAAGCCTCCGCACCGCAGAGTACGGTGCCGGAGAAATTTCAGGAACATATGCACCCTACATAACCGCCATTTCGAGTATTCCTGAAATTTCCACATTCGCATATCTTGGTTTGGCCGTTTTCGCTTTCCTGGCTCTTCAACACCGCAAGCTAAACTCACAGCGTTGATACACAAAGGCCGTAAATTTACTGCGCCCCCGTTTCCCTTCATGCAACCTAAAGGTTGGCTCTGATACATTGTGCCCATGATGCGACGTTATCACCAACGTCAAAAAGAAGATCACCCACAATCGGATCCGAACCACAAAATATACAGAGGACATAAAGATGAAACAAAACATAAAATCCGGCGACCCGTCCGGGCATGACTTTCGACGCCCCTTGAAACTGAGCCTGCACCTGATTACGGGTTTCATTTTCGCAGCCACAACTCTTGCGGCGGGCGATACTGAAAATGCGGCTCAAACTGATTTACCTTATCCCATCGTGGATACCCACCAGGGCTTTACCTACAACAACCTCAAACGCACAGACCCGCCCGCCGCGGGGGAAGCCTATTTCGGTCAGGATGCCCAGTACACAGGGAATGTGCCCGAATATACCGATAACGGCGACGGAACCGTGACGGATCAAGTCACCGGCTTAACCTGGGCCCAGGAATTGTCCGCTTCCGCATATAAATGGTCTGACGCTGCTGAATATTGCAATTCACTTTCACTGGGTGGTCATTCTGATTGGCGCTTACCCACGGTGAAAGAGCTTTGGTCCATCCGGGATTTCTCCCAGGGATGGCCCTGGGTGGATACCGATTATTTCCACTTGGTGGGAGACGGGTCGGATCAACGGCAACATCACACCTGGACCCGCAACCGCTACCTGGTCGAAAGTGAATTTCAAAACGATCAAGTCAAAGGAGACCCTTCCTTCATCGTCAACGCCTGGACCGGACACATTAAAGCTATGGACGGCGCCCGCTTCGTGCGGGCGGTCCGCGGAAATTCCTCTTACGGCATCAACGACTTTGTCGACAACGGGGACGGCACCGTGACCGATCAGGCGACCGGTTTGATGTGGAGTCAGCAGGACAACGGCAAAGGGTTGGATTGGGAATCCGCACTCGCCTATGCGGAAAAGGCCACCCTCGCCGGAAAGTGGTACAGCGCAACCGACGCCATGAATTCGCCTGCACCTGTGTCGAAGGTGCC
>CAKZLZ010000081.1 GCA_937127435.1 uncultured Verrucomicrobiota bacterium
AGTGCTTTGCCACATGCCCCGAACGATTTTCAGGTCCATTCCCGCCGGACTGATTTTCTGTAAAGCAGTATTTCCCATGGTCAAAATCCGGACTCCCGCACCTTTTAAATCATCAGGGTGGGTGAGGGGGTAAGGTTTGCTCAGGAATTCATATCCTGCGGCATGTAGAATTTGTTTCAGCAGCGCACCGTCCTCTGCTTCCGTTTCGTTTGCACCGGTAACCAGAATCACACTGCTGTCGGCGGCCTCACCACTGTCCCCGCAATCTGCCAGCCGAATGAGGGTACACCAAACCAGTTTTTCTGCTACGGGTGCGGCCACCGGTTCCGGTTTGGGGGGAGGGGGTAAAATCGTAGGTTTGGCCGCTTCTTCTCTGGGAGGAACCGCGGCCGGTTGCTGCCGGGGGCGGGGGGGAAGTGCTTCCGGTTCCGAGACGGGAAAAGGGTGCGCCAATATTACTTCCCGCAGGCCCTGTTCTTCGATTCCCTGTAAATAAGATTCCAGAGACTCGATAAGAGGATGGGAAATGGGGTCGGTTGCATTCATAGTTGTTCCAGAAAAGATTTCATATCATCTGCGTATGGAGCTTCAACTCTGAAATGCTCTCCGCTTACCGGATGGGGGAGTTCCAGACATTTTGCATGCAGCATGACCCGGCCGGCTTTCGGCCAGGGGCCGGAAAATTGGGCTTTTTTCCCGCCATAAGTATGATCTCCGATCACAGGATGTCCCACGTGAGCCAAATGAACGCGGATTTGATGGGTTCTTCCGGTTTCAATTTGAACCTCGACCAAACCTCCGGTTCCGGCGGCCACACCCTTGCAAAGGCGTATATGGCTGACCGCAGAGCGGGGACTGCTACCATTGATCGCGCGTTTTTGACGATGGACGGGATGGCGTCCGATGGGCAGGTCGATGGTTTGTTCAAAAGGTTTGGGGATGCCGTGGCAGATGGCGTGATAGGTTTTTTTCACCTTCCGCTGTTTAAAAAGCTCCTGAAGTTTTTTCAGGCTTTCTTCATTCCGGGCAAACAGTAAGACGCCGCTGGTACCTGAATCCAGCCGGTGCACAAGACCGGGCCGTTGATCATCTCCCACCCCGGAGATTTCCGGATAGCGGAAAAGCATTGCGTTTAAAACCGTCCCCTGAGGATGGCCGGGGGCGGGGTGAACCACCTGTCCGGGGTGTTTGTTTAAGGCGATCAGATCCTCATCCTCATAAAGGACTTCGAGAGGAAGGTCTTCCGCGACCGGGGTGGCGTGGGCGGTCGATTCGGGGATGCGGACTTCGATGACCATCCCGGGGCTTACCAAGGTGCCCGAACGAAGGGCGGTCCCCGGAGACCGCACGTCTCCGGATTTAATCCAGTTTTGAATTTCGGTTCGGGAGTGCCCGGAAAACTGTCCGGAGAGCCAGCGGTCAAGGCGCATGCGGGGAACAGGATCGGGAACCGTTAAGGTTGAAATGTTTAGAGAAGGAGATGGCATCAGAAATTTTTTATGCTAGAAGGTTGTAACTTTATTTATTTATAGGCAAGAAGTATAGTCTTCTAGTACAAGTTATGGTCTGCAACCTTATACAGATATGAATCAAAACGCCAACTCTTTGGGAATTTTTACTGAATCAATCGCCCGAGTGGCATGTCCAAACTGCAATGCAGAGTTGGATGTGTCCGATTTTCAGGTATTTGAAGAAATTGTTTGTCCCTCCTGTGAAGAAAAATTTCAGGTGCCGGGCCGCCTCGGTGACTTTATCCTGATTGAAGAATTGGGTCGGGGAGCCATGGGATGTGTCTATTTGGCAATGCATGGGAGTCTGAAACGCCTGGTTGCGCTGAAGGTCATTCGGAAAGAATACGGTACCGATCCTAAAATGTTGGAAACGGTGCAACGGGAAGCCCAGGCGATGGCGACCTTGAATCATCGGAACATTGTTCAGGTCTACACTTTTGGCCGGGTGAAGGAGCAACCCTATTTTGTCATGGAATTGCTCGAGGGTGAACGCCTGGATGAAATGATGGCCAATGGCAATAAGATTCCGGAAATCCGGGCGCTGGAAATTGCCTTGGATGTGGCGCAGGGACTGGATGCTGCGAATAAAGCCGGCCTGACCCACGGAGACATCAAACCGGCAAATATGTTGATGAATGAGCATGGTGTCGCCAAAGTGGTGGATTTTGGTTTGGCAAAGTTTATGGAACCGGGTGCCGAAATTGAGGTGTGGGGAACACCGTATTATATTGCCCCGGAGAAGGCGCGGAAAAAAGGGGAAGACAGCCGCAGTGACCAATACAGTCTTGGTGGAACGATTTTCCATTCCCTGGCCGGACAACCTCCCTTTGACGGTCCGAACCCCACCAAAGTTGTGGTGGCCGCACTGAAGGAAGACACCCCGGATCTTCGCGATTTTAATGACGGTGTCACTGAAAAAACGGCCGCCGTGATTCGACGGATGATGGAGAAGAATCCCAACCGGCGTTATCCGACCTACGCTTCATTGCTTGCCGATTTGAATTTGGCTTTGAAAGAAGCCAAAGCGGCGGAAGAAGCACGGATTCTGGAAGAGCAACGGCAACTCAGTAAACAGAATAAGAAAATGAATCCGTTGATCCCTATTGCATTGGGGGTCACCCTCATTGTGTGCGGAGTGATTGGTTTTGTGGCATGGAAGCAGATGAATGCGACGGTGGTTGCGCCGATAGCTAAATACGATGGACCTCCCCGTGAACTCTTACAACCTTTTACCAAGGCGGAAGTTCGAAATCTCAGTTTGGCGGCGGAATCGGTGAAAGAGAAAGATCTTACGACGGCCCTGGAGAAGCTTGCCATTGCCAGAGTGCATGTTCCTGAAAATCATGTCGCAATGTCCTGGCTGAAATTTTTGGAAGCGGGTATTTATTTTTATGCGCAATATCCGGATCGTGCCAAATCGCTGCTTGAAGAATCTGCAGGGATTGAAGAGCTCATTTTTGATGCGGACAAAACCCCTGATGAGGATCCGCGGATTCTCGCAAATTATGCGTTGGGTAATTTGGAGCTGAAAGATCTGGAGAAAGCCACCCGGAAATCTGAACCCTATTACAAGCATCTCGCAGAACTCGCGAAAGGATACCGCTTCCTGCTAGAGGATGAAGCCAATCAATCTGCCCGTCACTTCCGATATTATTCGGAACAGCAGGGTGGGATCATTCAATGGCCTTATGTGTTACAACCGCTGGCCCCGCTGTTGCATGTCCCCTTGGAGAAATTAATTTCCGATGAGGAAAAGCAGGAAGTTCTGGAGGCGAAGGCTTCTGAACTGATGTCGGGTCTGGGCATCCGTACGAACCAAGGCTATCCCTTGTTTAAGACCGCTCCGGTTC
>CAKZLZ010000082.1 GCA_937127435.1 uncultured Verrucomicrobiota bacterium
ATGTAGTGATGATCCTTGAAGCCATGAAAATGGAAACAGAGATCCGATCGGCGTTTACCGGTACGGTCACTGACATTTCCGTGGGTGAAGGCGATGCCGTAGCCAGTGCTCAACCACTTATTGCGCTGGGGTAATTCATGGATAAGTTGATGGTGCTGTGGGACAGCACTGCACTGGCACATTTTGAGTCAGGCCAGTTAATCATGATGGCAGTAGGTTTCCTGTTGCTGTTCTTAGCAATTGTGAAAAAATTTGAACCGCTGTTGTTAATTCCTATTGGGTTTGGTGCCTTATTAACCAATATCCCGTTAGCTGGGTTTTCAGAGGCGGGAGGATTGCTTCATTACATTTACGCTATCGGTATAGACACCGGGGTTTTCCCGCTGCTTATCTTTATGGGGGTGGGGGCCATGACCGACTTTGGCCCGCTGCTGGCAAACCCGAAAACCGCCCTGCTCGGGGCTGCCGCTCAGTTCGGTATCTTTCTTGCCCTGCTCGGTGCACTGGCTCTGACAAATTGGACCCATGGCGTAATCGACTTTTCTTTACAGGATGCTGCCTCAATTGGCATCATTGGCGGCGCCGACGGGCCCACCGCCATCTTCCTGTCGTCGCGGCTTTCACCGAACTTGTTGGGTGCGATCGCGGTCGCCGCCTACTCTTACATGGCGCTGGTGCCGATCATTCAGCCCCCCATCATGCGCTGGCTGACCACCAAAGAAGAACGTGCGATTGTGATGAAACAGCTCCGCCACGTGACCAAGACTGAAAAAATCGTCTTCCCGCTGCTCGTGCTCGTGCTCTGTATCCTGCTGTTGCCCTCAGCCACTCCGCTTATCGGCATGCTGATGCTCGGGAACCTGATGAAAGAATCCATGGTTGTGGACCGTCTCTCTGACACTGCCCAGAACGCACTGATCAACATTGTCACCATCATGCTCGGCCTCGCGGTCGGCTCCAAATTGGCGGCGGACAAGTTTCTGAACGCCAATACCCTTGGTATTTTGGCCCTGGGGTTAATCGCCTTTATGATCGGTACGGCCTGTGGTGTACTGCTGGCCAAGCTGATGAACAAACTCTGCAAAGACCAGGTGAACCCGCTGATTGGTTCCGCCGGGGTGTCGGCAGTGCCCATGGCCGCCCGGGTGGCCAACAAAGTGGGGCTCGAAGAAAATCCCCACAACGTCCTGCTGATGCACGCGATGGGTCCGAATGTGGCCGGCGTGATTGGTTCGGCCGTTGCCGCCGGGGTGCTGCTCGCACTGTGTGCATAAGAGCCGCCGGGAGTTCTATACACAAAAAACACCGGACCCCGAAGGATCCGGTGAGGTCACTTTGAAGAGGCGGGGGTTATTTGAAGTCGATGAGTTCGACATCAAAGACCAGCATACCGCCGGGGCGGCCGGAGCCTTCCTGTTTGGGGCCGTAGGCCAGATCCTGAGGGATCCAGAAACGGAAGCTGTCTCCTTTGCTCATCAGTTGCAGTCCTTCCGTCCATCCCTTGATCACTTGCTGCAGCGGAAAACTGGTGGTTTCTCCTCTGACGACCGAACTGTCAAACATTTCGCCATCGGTATCCCATCCCGTGTAGTGCACGGTGACGGTGTTGCTTGCGGCGGGTTTTTCGTCGGATCCGGCGGCGTTGAGTACCTTGTAGGCCAGTCCTGAATCGGTTTTCTGTGCATCGGCCGGTACGGCAGCCACATCTTCCGGAACGGGAGGGGCGGGGATCGTTTCTTTCACCGCAAGCAGTTCAAGTTCGCATTTCACAAACTCATAAGGGGCGCCAAGCAACTTGCCGGGGATATAGGCGTCCGCGGTGCCGCCGGCTTGTAGCAGGGCAAATACTTCGGTGAAGAAAGGAGGCAGTTTTTCCATGGCGGCCGTTTGCGGACCGGATTGTTTGGTGGATTGAACCGGCTGACCGTTGGGATCCAGGAAACTGAAATGGAAGTCTACAGTGTTTTCGAAGGTGGGTTGTTCGCCGTTACCGGCTTGGGTGACCACATAGTCGATACCACTTTCGGTTTTCAGTGCATCGGCGGGAACCTGAATGGGCTCCGGACCTTTTTCGAAGCTGATCAGCTCCACATCAAATACCAGCTGTCCGCCCGGACGTCCTGTTCCGGGGACTTCCGGTCCATAGGCGAGATCTTCGGGAATCCAAAAGCGGCGTTTTTCGCCGGGCACCATGAGTTGCAGGCCTTCCGTCCAGCCGGCGATCACCTGGTTCAGCGGAAAGCTGGCGGGCTCTCCACGGGTGACGGAACTGTCGAACATGGAACCGTCCGAAGATTTCCATCCCGTATAATGTACGGTGACCGTGGCTGTCGCGGCCGGTTTGTCGGAACCGGTACCGGAAGTGAGGATTGTGGACGCGAGACCGCTTTCGGTCATTAACGCGTCAGCGGGGGCTTTCGCCACATCTGCAGGAGCTTTTATAGTTTGTTGTGTCATAAGGGCTGTGAACCTGCATTTCTCCTGACAGATGCCAAGCAGAATATAGAAGAAACTTTCGTCCGGAGCATTTTGACCCCGTCGGCAAGGAGAGGGAGCCTTTCATCTGCGTAAAAATACAAGTTGGCTGCGGGATCTCCGTTTTTGCAGATTCGAATTTGGATTTACAACTTGCGCGATGGAGGACTTTTCCCATTTTTTCAACCAGTTAGGTGCTTAAAGCCCATAAACATTGCGGAATGATCATTTCCTAAGCGAAGAAGTCGTTTGATAAACCAAGTACTGCGCTTGCGCGGTATGCGGAGTATCTAGATGAAAAAGCTAGAAGTTCCAACCCACCTCATCGACCCCCACCCCTGCGTTTTGCACCGCCACAGCGGTGCAAAACGCAGGGGTGGGGGTGATCCCGATGCGGGTAAAGATGTTGGCATAGTTTTTCTGATGCAAGGTGTATGCCGGGGAACTGAAGGGGTCTTTCCAAACCCCGTGTGCCGTTTGGAGTTTATCCCAGTAGTCCACAAGCCAGGCGATCACATGCACGTCATGTCCTTCCGCCCGGGCTTCGTTCGCCAGTTCAGTGAACATCTTTTCCACCCTGGGGCAGGAGGAGCATCCTTCAGAGCTGAAAAGTTCTATCAGTACCTGACCATTCCCCAACTGATAATCATCTGCTATGAAATCCGGTTCATCCGCCAGCAGGCATCCGGCACCCCACACGATGAAGGTTGCAAAGAATAAGATAAGGTTTCGCATGTGGCATCTCCGAAAGGTTTCGCCAACAGCGCCCGGGTAGGGTCAGACCGTACTGGATCTTCAACCGTTCTGCTTGTTGGATACGTGAAATCACTTCTGATGGTTAAGGATTTGGATTCCGGGGGGTGATGGCTTTCAGGATCTGTTTCAGTGACTTTTTGATTTCGGGATCTTTGGTGTTTTCTAAAGCGGATCTCATCACTGCTTCTCCAAGACGCCCGGTCTCCATAAGCTTTTTCTCAGCCTCTTTGCGTTCCTGATAAGATGAAGCACCGAGTTGGGCGATCCATGCTTCAAGGTCTGATTTTACCCCGGGGCTCAGGCATTCAAAGCGAATGAGGAAAGCTCTTACGGTTTTCTCCGGTGCAGGGTGGATGTTGAGGGGCAGCATTTTGTCGATGTCTTCCTTTTCCATCATATACATGGCCCGTTGTCCGGGCGCTTCGAACATGGCCTTTTTCCAGATGCTAACCATTCCGGCCGCTTCTTTGGGGAAAAGTCCTTTTTCCTCTAATCGGGACTGCAGGTGTTTTGAGGCCGCGTCGGCATTTTTAAGCAGCAGGGGGGCTGCGGAGAGGGCGGGGAGATAGGTGATTTGTGGATCCTTACCGTTTTCGACCTGCACGGTATAAATTTCCCGGGAAGTTGCATTTTCCGTATTGCTGAGCAGGAACGCCCCCTGGTCGGAAATATCGACTTTGAGCGTGGGCGTGAAGGTGCCTGCACCCCGGTAAAACAGAAACTTCTCCGTACCCCCAGCGCTGCTGATGACGGTTGCGGCATCCACCTCTCTGGCAATCGGCCACCAGATGTGATCCTCCATGGGAGGTAGCTGATTGTCAGCGGCATCCGTTGGGTCCAGCGTCACATGCCATTGTAATTGTCCGTTGTTTTCAGGAAGGGGGGCATTGGGGGCTAAATGGCGGGGCGAGAATGTATTGGGCGTCGGCCACCATTGCGTAAAAATTCCGTTGGGATAATTTACAGTGACCGATACAGTCTGCTTGGTGTCGGTATAAAAATAGAGGATGGGCTTTTCGATCATGATGGGGCGGAGCTGTGCCTGACTTGACCACACTTCAACGAAGTGCGGCAGGTCGCTTTGGTCATCGGCGATGTCGCCGACGACAAGCTGTTTCTGGCCGGTCACGATATTGATGGAGCCCCACTCATGGACTTCCAATTCCGCGGAGGCACTAAAACAGATCAGGAAGAGCAGCGGAAAAAGTTTTTTCATTTTCATGGATAAGGAGTTTTTGGGGGTGGGGTATGACTTTGGTTTTCGGGTTTTCAGCCTCTGCTTTTCAGTGATTCCCGTAACGGTCATATGGAGGCAAAATAATACTGCGGACAGGAGGTATTATCCGAGCGTTTTGTGTTTTTTCCGCCAGACCACGATGCCGGCACCCACGGTCAAAATAAACAGACTTACGGTTGAAGGTTCCGGAATTGCCGTGATCTCAATTTGCATGGCGCCAATGTAAGCATAACTGCTTGAATTCACATTATTCGGACCCTCGGAAAGGGTGATGGTAATTTTGTTGGACCCGTTCGGGGTGAATCCGGTGGCAGATGTGACGGCACCGGTGTTTTCGCTGGGATTTAAAAAGACGGATTCACTCTTGTTCCCTCCGGCAATAGCATATTCAGATTCGCGATTCTCACCAGCGCCTATTCTTGAGGCAAAAAAAGTGAAGGCGTAGTGATATCCACTGTCAAGATTACTGAGTGTGAATAGGTTTTCAGTTCCATTTCCCTGAACAAACAGAGAGTCCCGGGTTGCCGAGACCGGAAAATTCAGAGCGGAAGCGCTCCCGGTGGGGCTCTGGGTGCCACTTTGATTCCAGCTTGTCACCTTCCCGTCTGAACTGATCGTGAACAACGTCGCATCCCCATTGCTGTCGACCAGTGCGAGTGGGCTCGCTTCCGTATCGCTTGAAGTGGCGACATTATTCCAGGTACGGGACAGCACATCTGTAGAATCTGTTGTGTAGCTGGGGGAACCAAAATCAATGAGGATCAAGTCGGCTTTCAGGCACAAACTTACACCGGCGGTGGCAAATGAAAACAGGATGGCCATGTAGACGCTTCGGTGTGTGATCAGTTTCAAAATAGGGATTCCTGGTTGTGCTTTCAGTTCCGGTGATTGCGTGCGGATAAAAGGGGGGGGCTTTATGCTGTGGCGTAATTATAATACGTTTCTCTACGCTGAAAACTAACAAGTTGAGATGCTTCCTGTCAATAGATAGTTTTTTTAGGGGTATTCGCTGGCAGTGTTCCCGCAGGGGGAGAAACCGGGACCGCTCCTGAGATGCGTTCGACTTCAGGCCGGGGCAGGCCCTGGGTTGTTGCATTTATGACGGTCCCTTTTATGCTTTGAAGGTTCAGTTAAATAGGCTACCCCATTCTGCCCGGGTTCACTTATGAAAATACACCTTTCTTTCCTCTTTCTCGTTTTCTTTCAGCTACAGAGCGTTTCCGCTCAGGAATGGCCTTTGGAAGTAGACTGGGACAGGGTTGAAAAAGGGGTTCAGCAGGTACAACAAGGCGTCAATCAACTGGCCGCCTCGGAGACGGTTCAGGCCTGGTCGAGACAGGCGATGGCAAAAATTGATCAGGCCCTTCATCAAGCCGACTGGAATCAATTGCAAGAGTGGCTCCCTTACATTGACCAAGTTGAAGCGCGGCTGGCGGTCTATCCGGAAGCCCGGCCTTACATCGACTGGTTAAGTCAACGAAAGGATTATTTCGTTTTTGCAAAAACCCATACCCCCGAGCTGACCCGCCGCCCCGGCGTCCCGCCCCAAGCTCCGGTGATTCCGGCCCCGCCTCCCGCGGTGGCCCCGGCTTATGTTCCCCCGGTCTCGTACGATGACTGGGTCCATAAAATGAGCCGCCGCACCGCGCCCAAAGCATCGGTTGAACTGGCGCCGAAATTAAAACCCATCTTTACAAAACATGGCGTGCCCGAAGAGTTGATCTGGCTGGCCGAGGTGGAGTCCAGTTTTAATCCCAAAGCTCAAAGCCCGGTCGGTGCCAGGGGACTGTTTCAGTTTATGCCCAACACCGCCCGCTACATGGGTCTCTCCACTTCGCCTCTGGACGAAAGAGTGGATCCTGAAAAAAGCGCGGATGCCGCGGCGCGTTATCTTTCAAAGCTCTACAGAAGGTTCGGGGATTGGCCCTTAACCCTGGCGGCCTACAATGCGGGAGAAGGCCGGGTTTCAAAATTACTGAAGGGAAGCGCCAGCAAAGACTTCAACGGCATCCAGTCGCGACTTCCTTCTGAAACCCGAATGTATGTTCCCAAAGTCCTGGCCACGATTCAGGTGAGAGAGGGCGTCTCTCCCGGGGAAATTCCGAATCTGGTTAATAAAGTTCATGAATAAGCGTTCATATAGAGGAAGAGAATAATGACATTTATCCCCCTGGGTTTACGGAAAGAGCTGCTGGACGCCATTGACAGGATGGGGTTTATCCACCCCACGCCCATTCAAAGCGAAGTAATCCCGTTTCTGTTAAAAGAGCAGAGAGATCTGGTCGCCCTGGCCCAAACCGGGACGGGAAAAACGGCTGCTTTTGGTTTGCCTCTCCTGCAAAGAATCAATCAGAACAATAAGAACACCCAGGCCTTGATCCTTTGCCCCACCCGCGAGCTCTGCATCCAGATTGCGCAGGACCTGCAAAACTTTTCCAAAGAACTTTCAGGCGTAAGGACTTTGGCGCTCTACGGCGGCGCGGACATTCGTCCACAACTCGCGGGAATTGACCGCGGTGCACATGTCCTGGTGGCCACCCCCGGGCGTTTGCTTGATTTATTAGGCTCACACAAAGTTCAGCTTTTCGACGTGAAACGTCTGGTCCTGGATGAAGCGGATGAAATGCTGAAGTTGGGCTTTGAAGAGGATCTGAATTTGATTCTCGATCAAGTGCCCCCTGAGGCCCAGCGCCTGCTTTTTTCCGCCACCATGCCCCAGCGGGTACGTCGCATGATGGATACCTACATGGACGACCCCCACGAAATCACCGTGGGGGAGCGCAACACGCTTTCCGGGCTCGTGGAGCATCAGGTTATGATGGTACATGCAAAAGATCACTATGCCGGATTAAGACGCTTTCTCGATGCCACCCCGGAGATCTATGGTCTCATTTTCTGCCGCACCAAAGCGGATACCCAGTTGATTTCAGACCGCTTGAATCATGACGGATTCATGACGGCCGCCCTGCATGGGGATCTGCTGCATGAGGAACGGGAAGCGGTGATGCAGCAATTCAGGAACCGGAAAATACAAATTGTGGTGGCCACCGATATTGCGGCCCGCGGATTAGATATCCCTGAGCTGACGCATGTGATTCATACCCGGATCCCCGACGAGCAAAACACCTATATGCACCGGAGTGGCCGGACCGGACGCGCGGGCAAAAGCGGCGTTTCTCTGGTGATTCTTCATGCCAAAGAAAAGTTTAAACTTGAGCGCATTGAAAAGATACTCGGCCAAACCTTTAAACAAATCCCCATACCCAGCGGCGAAGAGATCGGGCGCATCCAACTGCAACATCTTCTCAACCGGTCAGAGGGGGCGGATCTCAGCCTGGATGAAATTGCGGCCAAGCTTGCCACGCTTCATGCATCTGAAGAAGTGGATGCCCAAAAGTTGAGGACGGTGCGCGAAACCGTAAAGTTTTATCTCGTGACCCCCGAGCTGAGTAATGAGCCGGAGAAGATTCGCCCCCGCCAGAAAACCGCCACCGGCATCACCGGCCGCGAAGCCCGCGAAAATCATGTACCCCGCGACATGACGGAGGGAATGATTGAGCTGGTGATCAATTTGGGCAAACGCAATGAGCTGAATGAAGAAAGTTTGCAGGAGCTGATCAACGGATGCGGTACCGCCATTGAACTCGGGCGGATAAATATTGTGGAAATGCAGAGCTATTTTGAAGTGTTTTATCCCTGCTCACATGAGGTGATCAACCACTTCAAACAGACCCCCACAAAATTTGGCGGTCGACCGGTCAATGTGGCCTTTGCCGGAAATGCCAAACCGGTGGCCGCAAAAAAAAATTAAAGCGCCGTAGATAGAGGAGGGGGGAGGGGCTCAAACGCAAGGGGTGAATGCAAGCTGTAAGAACGGATCTATTTTTTTCAACATCTCGCGTGGTCCTTCAATTTGACTGCTTGAATTTGACCGTAAATATATCAAAGATATATCAATTATACTGTTGATTTACTTTAATATACCACATAAATCCATGATTTATTACGTAAACCAATATTATTGCTATGTGTTCGTACATTTCTCCTTGGAATCCTATAGACCCCGTTCCTGGAAAACCTACCTACCCGGATATAAACTCATGAAAGCCACCAGTTCCTCCCGCAATTTACGATTTATTTTCCTGTCCGTTATGGTTACGGTTTCTTTACTGACAGCCACTCAGGCTGACGAGATTACCCAATCTGTGAACTCGACCAATGACAGCAGCAGTAACTGGAATACGGCCATTTGGGGCGATCCAGCGGCAGTTCCAAGCTTTGGCAACAGCTACATCAGTGACGGAAGCATTACCCCTTACCTTCGGACTGGCAACTACAACAATGCGAACTTTGATTATACGCTTACGCTCATCAATGGTGTTACGTTGATCAATAAGTCCAGCAATGTTAATTTTGTGGATATCATCCTGGAGGACAACAGCGTCCTGCATGCTGGAGACAATGGTAACACCTTTCAAGAAACCACCACCATTTATGTGGCTGGCGGTCAATCAGGAACACTTTATTCTGATGGTAATCCCAACGTTCGCACGCAGACATTTGAATCCATTATTTCGGGATCGGGTACGCTGAATGCCAGCGGGTTTCAAACATCGGATAGTAACATTATCGATCAAAGTCTCAATACTTTTTCCGGTCTGTGGACCGTAAGCACCAGTACCCTCGTTGGCGTGAGCGATGGCTCTCTCGGAACGGGAAGCTTCGAGGTGAACAGCGGAGGTGTTCTGGATATCCAATACGGATTCAGCGACAGCGGCACGACTTCGGGGCTTAGCGTTAGCACCGGCGGTCTTTTTAACCTCAACAGCGGGATCACCAGTTATTTTAACGCTGTCAGTCTGGGGGGGAGTGCCCTTGGCGCTGGAACTTATTCCTATGGAGATCTTGATGGTGGACAACAGGCCTTCTTTTCCGATGCAGACGGCACCGGGAGTATTGTGGTTATTCCCGAATCATCGACCTTGGGCTTGTTCCTTGCCGGCCTCTTCGCCGCTTTCTGTTTGATGCGGCGCAAGGGAGAATAAAGCAACCGCCATCCACCGGGTGAAGTATTAAGACCCGGGCTCCCCGAACTTGAAATGCCTGAAAGGTTGGTCGCTCTCCATATATCAATTTGCTACAGATACTTTTATGCGTTTACGAATTTTTTTATCGGTTGCGGTTGTGCTGGGCCTGCTCCTGTTGATCCGGAAAATTGGATCGGAAGGAGAGGGGGCACTCTCCCGGGATCTCCAGCAGGCCACGGCACGGCTGGTGGAGGAAATTGATGTAAATCAACCGGTGGTGGTGATGGCGTTGGGCACCCCGCTGCTGGGAGGGGGAGGGGTGAACCCCGAAGAGCTCGAAGCGGCACTGCGTATGCAGGGAATCCAAATCATCGAACATGAGCCGATTATGGTCTCAGAAGAAGAACTTCCCCGGTTGGGGTACGGAACCCTTCCCGAGGGGATGGCGGCCGAATATTTCCAGGCGCTGGAGCGTCATGCGGACGCTCCCTGTATCATCTCCCTGGTGGGTGCGCCGGAAGCACACCTTTTCGGGAAGCGTCAAAAGAATTCCGGTCAGCAACTTATTCTTATCAATTCGCTTGGTATCGGCATGGCAGATGTCCGCCAGCTGTTGCGTGCAGGCATTGTAGATCTGGCGTTTACGCAATCAGACCCCGATGCGAGCTCGGTGCTGGAGCCGCTGTCGGTGGAAAATCTGGATTCAGAAGAGTGAGATGATGCGCAACCTTCCCTCCACATACCGAATTCGTCCCGCCGACCCGCATCGGCGCAAAAACACGGCAGGTTTTACGCTGATAGAACTTCTGGTGGTGATTGCCATTATCACGATGTTGATGTCGTTGCTGTCACCTGTGGTAAGCTCCGCACAAGGGGTTGCAAAGAAGGCCGCCTGTGCGGGAAATCTGCATGAAATCGGTGCGGCGCTTCAGCTCTACCTGAATGAACACGAGGGAAGCCTGCCGGTCGAAACCAGTTGGTCTGACAAGTGGTATACGAAGCTGGCGGCCTATGTGCCCAACGAGTCCAGTCGATCGGCCTGGTGGTGTCCGGCGGAACCCATTACCCCTCCCAAGTCCGCCTACCAGGGGAGTCTGCGTCCCGAGAGTTACGGGATCTGGTTTAATTGGAATGAGTGGCAGCAGGGCCAAAACTACAATTACGGAAAGGTGCCGGCGAAAATCTGGCAGTTTTCAAAGCCCTCCCAGGAAAAACTGATTTACGACGGCTACGTCCAAAATGGATATTGGGTCTGGTATAACACCAGCAAAAACTACCGTCATCAGAACGGGACCACGGTGAATGTGCTTTTTATGGACGGACGCGTGGGCAGCCTGAGTAAATGACGTCCGTGCGGGTTGGTAAAATCGGAACAGGATCAGTTGCGGCGTCGGCGGAACATCATACCGAGTCCGGCAAGTAAGCCCAGGATGAGGGTGGAGGGCTCGGGGATAACCGTGATGGAGAAATCATCGATGCGGAAGTGGTCGCCACTGTTTCCGTTTTCCGAATACACGCCAAAAGCGGTTACATCTCCGGAGAGGGTTCCTCCCGCAATGCTGCCCACGGAGATTTCACCTGCGACGCCGGTGGTTACTGTCATGAGGCGCCAGTTGTTGCCGTTGTCAAAGTCGGTGGAAGAGAGTTGAAAATTTGCAAAACTACCGGTTGGCCCCGTGTTGCTCGTGCTGGTCATCGTCTCATCGGAAGCATACCACTGCGAACCGATTTGGATGGCTAAGCGGCCCAAGGCCGGGTCACCGCCAGTTCCGTCCGCCAGCAACGCAACCGACATCATGGAGAGGTCGGAAATATCAGTCGAATCGAGACCCGTCACTGTATCGGTCGTAAACATAAGTCCGGGCCCCGAGTCCGGATAGCTTCCGTCGGCTTTCGGTTGGGAGTAGGCGTATTTATTGCCAGTATAATTATAAATATCTCCGATATCTGAATTTCCAATCGAAGATCGATCCACCACGCCGGTATTGTTGGTGAGATAGTAACTCCAGCCGGCCGTATTTAAGGAGGATCTGTGTTCGTAGATTTGAAAATTTTCAGTGTAAACTGTTGCCGCCATTGTGGCCGTTGTGACACCGATAGCTGTGGCTGCGAGTAGGGTATGTAGGCGCTTTTTATACATGGTTTGTACTTTATTGGGAATGACTATTCCTGACATTAAACTATTCTTGCCAGTCAAGGTCAATAGGTAGTAAATAAAAATATCTTGAGAGACCTCTGTCCGGTACCCGAATGAATTTATTTTGCAGGCTTATATGTGGGTCAGTATGCTTTTTGCACCGCTTTTTTTTAAACGGTTTATTGGAAGCAGAAGAGGTCTTCCCCCGGTTGTAAAATGCAGGAATACATGTTTCATTTTTTACAGGTATCGTTTCACGAAAAAATGGACATTCCCGCAAAAGGGACATACAAAAACACCTCAACCTTTTTTATCTGGGGTACCCCATCCCAAACCCCGTTTCCCGGAGAATTTTTATGAGCGAAGACATCCTGAAAAAACGTTATGTGCTGGTGGGGAGTGGCTCACGCTGTTCGATGTATGTGAAAGCGATTCTCGGCGCTTATTCTGAATTCGCGAGCCTGGTGGGGATTTGTGATGTCAATAAAACCCGGATGCGTTACATCGCTAATAAAGCCAAAGCTGAATTTGGCGGTGAAGAAATTCCCCTCTACGGGGCCGAAGATTTTGACAAAATGGTGCGCGAGCAAAAGGCGGATGTGGTCATTGTCACCACGATTGACCGTCAGCACCACACCTACATCATCCGCGCCATGGAACTGGGCTGCGATGCGGTGACTGAAAAACCGATGACCATGGATGTTGAAAAGTGCAAAGCCATTCTGGAGACGGTGGACAGAACCGGCCGGTCGTTGCGGGTGACCTTTAATTACCGTTATTCTCCCGCCCGCACCCAGGTGAAAGATTTGCTTATGCAAGGGGTCATCGGCCAAGTGAAAGCGATCAACTTCGAATGGCTTTTAGATACGGTGCACGGCGCAGATTATTTTCGGCGCTGGCATCGTGACAAACGAAATTCCGGAGGGTTGATGGTGCATAAAGCGACCCATCATTTTGATCTGGTCAACTGGTGGCTGGATTCGTCGCCGGAAACCGTATTTGGGTTGGGAGATCTGAAATTTTACGGTCGGGAAAATGCGGAAAACCGGGGACAGACCGCGTTTTATGATCGGGGCACGGGGCATCCGAACGCCAAGGATGATCCTTTTGCGTTAAACCTGGAAAAGGAACCCGAATTAAAAGCCATGTATCTGGATGCCGAACATGAGGATGGATATTTACGGGATCAAAGTGTGTTTGGAGATGGCATCAACATTGAAGACACCATGAATCTGGTTGTCCGCTATAAAAGCGGAACCCAAATGTCATATACACTCAGTGCCTTTTGTCCTTGGGAGGGATATAAAATCAATTTTATTGGCGACAAGGGGCGAATCGAACTGGAGGATTTAGAGAAATCCTATGTGAGCGCCGCTTCGGGTGAGTTGGGCGAATCGTTAAGTCATAGCCAGAAACTTTTGGTAATGCCCCACTGGGAAAAAGCTTACGAAGTGGAAGTGCCGAAGGCGGTGGGCGGACACGGGGGAGGGGATGATCCGATGTTGGAATCCATCTTTTCACCCCACGCCGTAGCGGATGCATACGGCCGCACGGCCAATCATGTGGATGGTGCACGCTCTATTCTTACCGGACTGGCTGCCAATCAAAGTTTTGCGACCGGTTTACCGGTTCAGGTAGATGATCTGATATCCTTATAGAGGGAGCTTTTCCTCTCGCTTCTAGGGTTGGACTCTATGGTCTGACCCGAATGGCACTCACTTAAGGCCATGTAGCAGCCCCGGAGGGGCTAACGCGTTTAGCCCAGGGCAAACGACGAAGGAGTGCAGCTCTGGGAAAATAGATAACTAGATACGGGCCCCGGAGGGGTCCGGGTTTAACGGGGACTCACGCCAGAACCCTTTGCAAATGGTCGCCCGCACCCCTCCGGGGCGCCAAAAAGCTTCACCTGTGTACCCGGGGCTGCAGTCGTTCCTCCTTTACCCCGGGCTTATTGCGCTGCCCACCATCCGGGGGCATGTTTCTCATCATTTTGATACCAAATAAGGCTTAAGTTCGTGCTGTTCGGGGCGGACGGCAGAACTGGAATAGGTATGATTTCAGCCATATGTCTCCTTTATAAGAATAGAAAGAGTGAAAAAAATCAATTTACCTGAATTGAACGCTATTCAGGGAATGACAAGTGGCGCGGGATCGGGTATGGGTCCGTCTATGGAACAGAAAAGACTTCCCCCTTGGATTCGCAAATCCCTTCAAACCAATCAGAACTTTAACAAGGTTCATGGCCTGGTCGGTAATTTACGCCTACATACCGTTTGTGAAGAGGCGAAATGCCCCAATCGTCATGAGTGCTGGAGTAATGGTACCGCCACGGTGATGATTCTGGGGGATACCTGCACGCGCAGTTGCCGCTTTTGTTCGGTGAAGTCCGGACGTCCCGCAGAACTGGATTTGCTGGAACCCAAACGGGTGGCCACTGCCGCCAAAGAAATGAATTTAAAACATATCGTGATCACTTCGGTGAACCGGGATGATCAATTAAATGGCGGCGCCGATATTTTCGGCGACACCATTCGGGCGGTTAAAGAAATGGTGCCGGGAATTACGGTGGAAGTGTTGACCCCCGATTTTGAAGGGCGCGAAGCCAGCCTGAATTTGGTATTGGAAGCGGCCCCGCATGTGTTTTCCCATAACATTGAAACCGTCCGGCATCTTCAGGCCCAAATCCGTCCGCAAGCCAATTACGGTCGATCCATGTGGGCGTTGCGGAAAGCCACGGAATGGGAACCGACCCTGGAAGTAAAAAGCGGGATCATGGTCGGCTTGGGGGAAAACGAAGAACAGGTCATCGAAACCCTGTATGATTTGCGTGAAAACGGATGTACCATGCTGACCATCGGACAGTATTTGCGCCCCACCAAAAATCACGAACCCGTGCACCGCTTTGTGCATCCGGATGAATTTGCCCGTTACGAGGAAAAAGCCCGCGGAATGGGATTCCAGGCCGTGGCTTCCGGACCTTTCGTCCGTTCTTCCTACAAAGCGGAAACGCTGTATGAGGAAATGCTGGAATGGCGCCGGGGGAACGCTTCCCATGTGGCGGGCTAAACAAAAGAAACTATCCGGTTTCCAAACCTTTCAAACGCCGGTTTTGGACAAGTTCGCTTGCCAAAATTATTTGGTGGTGATGCCCGCGCTGAATGAGGCGGCGCATATTACGGATCTGGTTGAAAAGCTGAAAGCGCTTCATTTTAATGTGCTGGTGGTGGATGATGGTTCGACCGACGGCACCGGAGATTTGGCCCGCGAAGCCGGGGCGGAAGTGATCCGGCACGAACGCAATTTGGGCAAAGGAAAATCCCTGGTGGAAGCTTTTCATTATGCCGCCGCGGAAGGATACGATGCGTTGGTGACCCTGGATGGAGACGGTCAACATGATCCGGCGGACGTCCCCCGGTTTTGTGATACCTACGACCGAACCGGCATTCCGGTGTTGGTGGGGAACCGTATGCATGACCGCTATCGCATGCCGTTGATTCGCCGCTGGACCAACCGCTTGATGTCCCGCTTGTTGAACCGGAAAATGCATCAATATATTCCCGACACTCAAAACGGATTCCGGCTTTATCAAACGGATGTGGTGACCATGGTGGTCCCGGATACCAATGGCTTTGCCGCCGAATCCGAAATTTTATTAAAACTGGATGAGATCGATATCCGTATGGGATCTGTGCCCATCGCGGCCATTTACGGCGATGAAAAAAGTCATATCCGGCCGATTCACGATACCCGCCTGTTTTTGATTATGCTTTTGAAGCAGTTTACCCGCTCTTGACGGAGGGGGCCGGGAATTGGGGGGGAGGGGAAGTTGCGACTCCGGGACGGAGTCGGTCCAGAACCGGAGGACCCGCGTCTCCCTGGCCGTCGCGAGCGACAGCTCGGGCAGGCGCGGTCCGGCAAGCATGGGGAAGTTGCGACTCCGGGACGGAGTCGGTCCGTATCTGGAGGGCCCGCGTCCCCAGGGGAATGTGATCAGTATACAAAATGATGTCTGCGGAATGTGGGGTGGAGATGTCAAAGAAACGAAAGTCATATACAAAGAAATGTACCCCCTCACAGTGCATCTTTATGCCTGGCATTCAAAATTGCCCCATCCGATGTCCAGCGAAACGTAAAACAGAGAAGTAAAACTAAATGGTGCTTCCGAATACGAAGTCAACGGTTGACTTTAATCCCTGTTGACTGCCCTTGTTCTCGAATGGTAAAATTGAATTATGAAAACACTCACCTATTCGATTCCATTTAGTATCACGGTATTTCTGAGTCTGATTTTTCCCGTACAGGGTGAGCTACTGGTTTATGAGGGCTTTAATTACGGGCTCTCTGACAACACCTCTATTAACGGAACCACCACGAATGCTACCGGCTTGACCGGGGAGTATTCTGTAAGCGTCGGGGGTACGGGGTCCTCAGCGGCGGTTGCCAATTACCGGACGAGCGGATTGAGTTTCGGTTCAAGTTATCTTTCCTCCTCCGGAGGGGCCCTGAATCAGAGATCTTACATTGGTGGAAGCTCGGTTACAGGTGCTCAATTGGATACCTCCGCTGTGAGTGGTGAATTGTGGGGCAGTTTCCTGTTCCGATACGACAATGTTGGTGGCATCAGTACGGCTTCGTACATTCGACTGAATACCGGGTTAAATAGCGGCAGCGCTACAGACTGGTTCACTTCCTCATCCGATATCAGCGGTTCTAGTCAGCAACCGGCCATCTCATACGATGGCGGGACCAATACATCGTCCTCTTCCGGATATACGCAAGGTACCACGTACCTTATGCTTTCGAAATTCACCAATGTAAGCGCTGCGCTTTCCGGGGGCAGCCCGGGGGTGGCTTCTCAATGGTTCTTAACGCAATCCGGCTATGAAAACTGGCTCGCAGCCGGAGGCGAGGAGGCTGATCTTTCGACCTATGCAACGGGAACCGCCACCAGCACGGCGACCTCCGGGACCTACGATTTTAGCGACTATCTGCAATACGTTGCTTACTCCACTAGCAACCCCAGCGCCTCGATATTTATCGACGAAGTTCGATATGGCACATCCATGGGTGATGTCATCGCGATCCCGGAACCTTCCACCTTTATTTTGCTATTTGGTGAGATGGCCTTGCTGGGGTTGGCTCTACACCGCCGGAACTGATCATTGGCTACCTGGTTTGTGTTCACATGGTGAAGAGCGGTTCTGGGCTTGAAAGCTTTTAATCAGACCCTGACGCTCAGGTAAAAAGCCGCCAGACCAGCGCGACCAGGCTGCAGGCCACAAATCCCAGGGCCAGGGGCATCAGGGTGGCGACCGTGGTCCATCGGATAGAATGGGTCTCTTTGTAGATGGTGTAAATGGTGGTGCTGCAGGGATTGTGACAGAGGCTGAACAGCATCAGACAAACCGCGGTCAGGGTGGTCCATCCGCCAGCTTCGAGAATGACCCGCAAGGGTTGACCATCTGTTTCAAACATGACCCCGGCCCCTTGTTCGCCGACGCCACTGACGCCAGTGATGAGTACAGTAAGCATAAGTATGGTGGGGATGACAATTTCATTTGCCGGGATCGCCACCAGATAGGCTAAGAGGATGATGCCGTTGAGTCCCAGAAACCAGCCCATGGGTTCCAGATGAAGGACGATCCAGTGCGCAAGACTGTCGCTTCCCACCGGAATGTTGGACACCAGCCAGATCACCGCTCCGGCCGGGGCGGCAAATACCATCGCCCGCCAAAGGACGGTGAGGGTACGGTCGATTAAAGAGGTGTACAGCGTACGCATGATCCGCGGGGGACGGTAGGGGGGCAATTCCAGACTGAAGGTGGAGGCTTCGCCTTTGAGCATGGTTTTGGAAAGTCCCCAGGAGGTTGCAAAGGTGAGGAAAACACCCAATACCGTCACGCCCATTACCGCGGCCGCCGAAACCAGTCCGGCAATGGCAGGCGGCGCCAATGCGCCGATAAACAGGGTGGCAATCAGGATCTGGGTGGGCCAGCGTCCGTTGCAAAGTGCAAAATTATTTGTGATAATGGCAATCAGACGTTCCCGGGGGGAATCGATAATGCGGGTGGAAACCACTCCGGCGGCGTTGCAGCCAAAGCCCATGGCCATCGACAGGGCCTGTTTACCATGGGCGCCTGCACGGCGGAAGGAATTGTCGAGATTGAAGGCGACCCGCGGCAGATATCCGAAGTCTTCCAGAATCGTGAACAAGGGGAAGAAAATCGCCATGGGCGGAAGCATCACTGCAATCACCCAGGCCAGGGTCAGATACATCCCGTCAATCAAAAGACCGGTGATCCATTCCGGAGTGTGGATAGATTCCGCGAGCGAGCGCAGAAAATCGTGGCCGTGATCCACCAGCAGGGTTGCGAGCATGCTGGAGGGGACATTGGCCCCCTCGATGGTGGTCCAAAGCACGGCGGCAAAAATGAGGACCATCATGGGAATTCCGGTCCAGCGGCTGGTCAGCAATCTGTCCAGACGTTGATTAAAGGTCTTTCGTTTGTTTGCACCGACCTGATGCTGATTCCGTCCGATAAGGTTTTCGGCTTCGTGGAAAATATCGCCGACGACCTGTTCACGGAGATCGCCCTGAAGGGTGCCTCGCAGTGAGTCGACGGTTTGAAGAAGAGGGTCTGTGGAATGAGGATTCATAAAGGGATCAGGAGGAGAGGGCGGGAATAGGTTTCTGTTGATCGGCGACCAATTGAGCGAGGCTGCCGTCTTGCACGGCGTCAATAATACTGCGGTCACCTTCCAGCAGACGGATGGCAATCCAGGTTTTCTGGGGAAGGTCCGGATATCGGATATCCAGTTCTTTGGTAATGGTTGCAATGGCCGAAGCGAGTTCCGGATTTTTGAGTTCCAGTTTTTTGGGCTGGGATGAAATCGCACCGGTGGCGACATCGGAAATAACTTTGAGCAGTTCGGGGATGCCTTCCATTTGCCGGGCGGCACAGGGGACCACCGGCACTCCCAAATCGCGGGCGAGGCCACGGAAATCGAGTTCGAGTCCGGAGGCGCGTGCTTCGTCCATCAGGTTCAAGCAAAGTACGGCCCGGTCGGTGATCTGTAAGACCTGCAGGACCAAATTCAGATTGCGTTCCAGACGGGAGGCGTCGGCGACTACGACGGTGACATCCGGCCGGCCGAATAAAATAAAATCGCGGGCGACTTCTTCATCGGGCGTGGCGGAAAGCAGGGAATAGGTTCCCGGCAGGTCGACCAGTTTAAAGCCGGCGTCCGCATACCTGAATCCCCCTTCGGCGCGGGTAACGGTTTTGCCGGGCCAATTGCCGGTGTGTTGACGGAGGCCGGTGAGGGCATTAAAAATGGTACTTTTTCCGGTGTTCGGGTTTCCGGCCAGGGCCACGGTGTAATCCCATTTGCCCATGTCCACTCCCATGCGGCCCCATTTG
Source organism: uncultured Verrucomicrobiota bacterium (assembly GCA_937127435.1). GTDB lineage: Bacteria > Verrucomicrobiota > Kiritimatiellia > SS1-B-03-39 > UBA6053 > UBA6053. Next base: position 19,054 of record CAKZLZ010000082.1, read on the forward strand.
CCAGTACCACAGCTATCACAAGTTCCACAAGCGCCACTCATGCCTTTACCTCCAAATCCAGTTTTTTGATGTTTCGACGGACCATAATCCGGCGGGTTTGCTCGCTCCTTAAGGCCACCAAAGCGCCGCGAATGCGGTAGGCGACCGGGTTCCCTGAGAATCCGGCGTATTCATGGCTGATCAATGCGCCGGGTACCACGCCCAAATCAAGAAGCCGGTTGCGTTCGGGACCCCGGCAAGCGGGGGTGAGCCCGTGAACGGTGGCGGTTTCGCCTTTTTTCAGGTTGCTCAGCGGTTCCAGATCGGGATCCGGACCGGTTGAATCGGGTAGGGGGGCTACCCGGAGATTGGCCGCCATGGCTTCATCAATAAAAACGTTTCCGCCTTCCATCCGCAATTTCAGTCCATTGGCATTTTGTTCACCCAGTTCCAGAAGAGTGCCGGCGGCGATTCCGGTTTTAGAAATGCGTGCATAGACCTGTTCCGGTTCGTCTTCTACATGTAAGACCCTGCAAACGGATCCACTTTTGAGTGAAAGCAAGGGGCTCCCTTGCGGCGGAGGAAGATGGGCGCCTTCTTTGGGGATAGGGTCGCCATGGGGGTCAAATTTCGGAAAACCCAGAGCGGCGTCGATGCGGCGAAGTTCTTCCGGGTCGATTTGATGTTCTTTTTGATCGGCAATACGATGCCATTTCTGGTCTGAAACTCCGGTTTGGTTGGCCAGATAGGTTTCATACAAGCGGTGCGCCCGAATAATCCGCAGGGCATCTTCAGATCCCGGCGGGGTCACGCGGTAACTTTCTTCATGCCATTCCAGTACCCCCGAACCGGACAGGGCACGGAGGACATCTGAGGCCTGATCCAGGGGGATGGCCAAACCACCGGCGAGAGATTCCGCGGTCAGGCTCCGACCGGCACGTTCCTCTTTGTAGAGGAATTTCAGGGCGTCTTCGAGTTGTTCTTGGCTGTGCATATTGAAGGTGCTAAGCCAATACTTTGATAAGTCAAAGTAATATTTTGGATAAATACAGGGCTTACGGAAAACGCAGGCGGGGCGTGATGATGAAAAACCTAAATTTAAACCCCGGATGCCTGCCCAAACTGTTGTTTGCAAGGGCCGGGAATCACGCCAGTGGCTTGAATAAAAACCTGAATATCACCCCAAATCCCACCGGAATATCACTGTGGATCAATCACCATCACCCATTGACCTTGAAAGTCCCCCGAGAAAATGATCCACTACATATCGAAACGACACTTATAACCAAAAGTGTAGAATTATGTCTGAAAACAATCCCATTGTATCTCGAGATCCACCCAAACGGGTCTGTTATTGGATTTTCTGATATGCACTTGTTGGCTGACGAAAACAGAAGAATTTAAACCACTGATGCACTCAGATGTACACTGATAAACACCCAAAGGAAGATGTTTCAAAACCCTACCACAACATCAGTGTAAATTTGTGTTCCCTGGCCGTCTCCGAGCGACAGCTCGGGCAGGCATCAGCGGTTAAAAAAATGCAGAGCCAACCCGCAAACCCACAGAACCCCGTGCCGCGATCCGGTGGTTTAAACGTTCGGTAAAAAAAAATGAAACGAATTTCAGTCATCCTTAACAGCACATACCCCATTTGCGTGTTTATAACCCTCTTGGGACTTTTCAGCCAAATCGCTTGCATCTATGAGGACTTCTATACCCACACACTAGACGGAGTTGCACTGCCTGCTCTCACACTACTTTTCATCGGAGGAATGAATAAAGTGAATTTCATACTTTTTGGATTGGGATTGGCCTTCCCGGTAATTTCATTTTCCCTGCCTAAGTTTATAAAAGAAAATGAAAGTCTAATGCTGGCCTACTCACTATATCACATCGCGATACTTGCAGTGGTGTGCGTATTGATTGGATTGTTCACAATTGCTTTGGCATTACCTCTAGTTGGAACCCTAACACTTACACCCTGAGGCTATACCCGTCGCAGTGAACAACATCGCTATCGCAGCAATGCGCATACTCGGGGTTGGCTGATGAAAACAGGAGAAATTAAACTACTGATACCCACAGATGCCTGCCCGAGCTGTCGCTCGCGACGGCCAGGGTACACTGATAAATACGCATCGAAATCTGCTGCAGAACTGAACCACAACATCAGTGTCAATCTGTGTTCCCTGGCCGTCTCCGAGCGACAGCTCGGGCAGGCATCAGTGGTTAAAAATCTTAGAGCCAACCATAATGTAGATCGAACATCATTCCTTCGTCCGCTTATTTAAACGTATGAGGTCATATATGGATACAGAAATTAAATTCAGGTGCATCAACTGTGAACGAAAACTGAGTCTTCGTTCTGCGGTTGCCGGTAAGAAAATTCATTGCCCGGCTTGTCAAAAGAAAATCCAGATTCCTGATCAGTCTACTGTTTTTTCCACAGAACAAATCGCCAGTCAGGCGGAACCGGTTGAGGATTCGGGGCTCTCCTTTCCCTGTCCGAATTGTAATCGGAAATTGTCCGTTAAAAAACATGCCGCCGGGAAGAAAATACATTGTCCCGCTTGTGATGCCCGAATTCAAATTCCAAATACAACTTCTGAGTCAGCTGGGTTTCTGAATAGAATGTTCAGGAAATGATTGAGAGAGATAATTTCCTAATCAAAATTTAAAATAAAACACTCAAAATAGACTTTCATATTCGGAAATATCAAGCGAACAAAGTGTAATAGAACCGGTCGTCTGAATGTTCGCTACCAAACACAAACATAGGGAAAAGCAAATATGCTAGGAATAAAATTCATAAAAGTTGAACCCACGGATTACATTCTTCAGTTCAAGCGGGGCAAGATCATCCGTGAGGGCGCAGGTCTTTCCTTTTTTTGTTTTGCACCGACAACATCACTTGTTCGTATTCCCATCGGTAGTGTAGATGTTCCATTCATCTATGAAGAAGTAACCGCTGACTTTCAGGCAGTATCAATTCAAGGGCAACTGACTTATCGGATCGCTGAAGCAAAGAAGTTGTCGCAACTAATGAATTTTACGCTAACTTCCAATGGAAAGAATTACGCTTCTGATGATCCTCAAAAGCTTCCACAGCGGTTAATCAGTCATACTCAGGTTCTGACAAGAGCATCATTAAAATCAATGCATCTTAAACAGGCACTGGGGCAGTCTGACTCTTTGGTGGCAACTCTGCGGGAGGGGTTACAATCTGCAGAAATTGTTGCATCGCTCGGGATTGAAATCCTTGGGCTCTCAATCCTTGCAATCAAGCCCACCCCGGAAACTTCCCGTGCACTGGAGGCTGAAGCACGAGAACAGGTACTGCGTGAAGCGGATGAAGCCATCTATTCACGTCGGAATGCTGCGGTGGAACAAGAACGAGGCATTAAGGAGAATGAACTCAATACCGAGATTGCAGTTGAGAACAAAAAACGGCAAATCAAAGAAGCTCAGATGGATGCTGAGAAGTCTGTTCAGCAAAAGAAGCGGGAGATTCGAGAAGCGGAGATGGCCGCCAAAATTGCGCTTGAGGAAAAGAATAAAGACCTGGTTGCGTTAGCCACTGCTAATGCGCGTGAAGAGGCGGATTCAAAGGCCTATGCCGTAACTGCTATGATGAAAGCGTTGGCTGGTACGGATCCCAAAACGCTGCAAGCACTGACCAGTAGTGGTATGGATCCTGCACAATTGGTTGCCTTGTCTTTCAGGGAGCTCGCTGAAAATTCGGAAAAGATCGGGCAACTCAATATGTCACCCGATCTATTGCGTGAATTGCTCCACCGAGATAGTGCAAAGTAATGGGGAGAAGAACTGAGAATAAAATTGTGGTGGTCATTCGACGCACCCGAATGGATGATTTGATCTCTCGATTCAATACGGCAGATCAAGCAAGGTTTTATGTGGAACATTCGGGTGCGGATTTTTCTGACTATCAATCTGAAGATCAGAATTATAAGCAGGCCATAAAAGAAGCTGAGATCATATTGTCGCAAGAAGGCCGGGTTCAAGTAATAGATCGATTATTTTTACCGAATTTTATTTTTGGAAAAAATGACACGGTGGTGGCGATTGGGCAGGATGGCCTGGTAGCAAATGTGCTGAAATATCTCGATGGACAGCAATTAATTGGCGTGAACCCTGATACTGAAAGATGGGAGGGTGTGCTTTTACCTTTTATGGTAGAAGACCTCTCTCTAATCGTTAAGGAAGTGTTTTCTAAAAAACGAAGGGTCTCAGAGGTAACGATGGCCGAGGCCCGCCTAAATAATGGGGAGAGCCTTTCAGCTGTGAATGACTTTTTTATTGGCCCGAAAACCCATACATCGGCACGCTACACGATCAAGATCGGGGGTAAAACTGAACAGCAGTCTTCAAGTGGGATTATTGTATCAACCGGACTTGGGTCGACCGGTTGGCTGAGAAGCATCCTGGCTGGAGCGACAGGTATTTCATCCGCACTATCAGGAAGCTCTTTGAAAAGTCGCGAAAAAAAATCCGTCGCGTGGGATTCAGAGCATCTCTATTTCTCCGTTCGGGAGCCATGGCCAAGCAAAACGACTGGAGCTGGAATTACTTTTGGTAAAATTTCGCAAGAAAAGCCTCTTGTTTTGACTTCGCATATGCCTGAAAATGGGATTATTTTCAGTGACGGAATTGAATCAGATTTTCTGCATTTTAATTCTGGAACCGAGGCTGTCATCTGCATTTCCAGAAGAAAAGGTTACCTTGTGAATTGATATGAAAATGTATGGTGGAAAATGTGCGGAACCGTTCCTTCTTTCGCTTTTGAGTTCGCGATGAATATTATCCCCCGGAAATGAATTTTAACTGGCTGGTTCTTCCTACGCTCGCGGGCGCGTTGTTGCTTTTTGTTATGGGGCAGCGCTCCCTGCGTTGTTGTCGGACCTTCAGGCAGAAGCTTGCGCTTTCTTTGCTTTGGTTGGTTTTGGCTTTGCCCGGGATTTTGCTCCCCTTGTATTATCTCCACTGGTTTGACGATGCGCTGTGGTTCTATGAGTTTCGCTCATTCCCCTATTCGGAACTGACCGCGATGGTGGCGGGGCTCTTTGCCGGCGCAGTGGCGGAGTTGACCCGGGGCCGCAAACTGATTTCCCGGGGATTTTTGATCGTACTGCTGGTATTGGGCATTGTTGCCCCTCATCTAAAACCCATCCTTGCTCCGCTGGCAAGTCAACGGTTTTCGGAGAGCTGGAATGAGGATGTGTGCTTGCAGAGTACGCCGTCATCCTGCGGTGCGGCCAGTGCCGCAACCCTGTTTCGGCGTTTTGGCGGGTCTTTGTCGGAACAGGATCTGGCCAGGGAGTGCTTTACCTATCGGGGTGGCACCGAAAATTGGTATATTGCCCGCGCCTTCCGGAAACGTGGATACAAGGTGAGGTACAGGATGGGGGAGGGGCTGCCAGCCGATCTGCGAACGCCTGCGATCGCCGGCGTCCGGGTGGATGGACTGGGTCACTTTATCGCCATTCTGGAGGATTCGGGGGATGCTTTCGTCACCGGCGACCCGCTTGTCGGCCGGAAAGTTGTGGACAAAGATGAAATGGACAGGAAATTCGACTTCACGGGCTTCTTCATGGAAATAGAAAGCAGGGGAGAATAAGGCTTTCCACCCGGATTCGCAGAGCTTTACTCCCAGGGGATTAGAAGCATTTTTTTAGAAGGCGCTGGTGGGGAAAGAGCCTTTTAACAGGGGGAAAGGGTGAGGTGTATAGAAAATAACTATGTAATAAATAAATAAAAAGATATAATAATTTAATATTAATCGTTTGATATTTTTTGAGCGTTGGGGTTATTTGTTATTAATAATACTAAACAGAAAGGTGCCATTATGAAAAATATCCTATTTATTGCCACGTTCCTTTTACCTGCCCAACTGCTTTTGGCGGACACCACGTGGACGGGGGCAACAAACACTGATTGGTTTAATGCGGGGAACTGGGACGCCGGGATCCCTGACACGAACGATGTGGTTTTCATTGGCAATGGTGCTACGGTTGATATCAATGGCGTCGCCGAAGCAGATTATGTTGAATATACAGGGGGGGTAGGCGGGTTAACCACCATCAATCTCACCGGCGGATCTCTCACTGAAAGCGGGAACAAATTCACGGGCCGTTCAGCTACGGATACGAATGTTGAAATCAATATTTCAAACGCAACCTGGGCTGCCACAGGCGGTGCGAGTTTTTATGGTCCTGATGATTCAACCGGTGCGCTTACATTCAACCTGGGTGCCAACGGTCATTTGGATGGCTATTACCGGTATCGTTATGACGGGCTTACCATAAATGCCGCCAACGGGATTTTTGAAATGGCGCTTACCGGGGGAGTGGCCGGGATCGTAAGATTGGATAATTCCGCGGCCTTGAACCTTTCGGGGAGCGGGGTGATGGTTTTCGATATTTTTGGAAATGGAAGTTCAGAATCCCTTACCGCATCGGCCGCAGCGGATCTTTCCGGAGGATCGATACAGTTTCGTTTTGATGATGCCTACACGCCGATGGTTGGCGATTCGTATACCATTTTAAATTCGGCCAATATCGTGAGAAATGGCGCGGGGAGCAACGTTTCTTCATTTGATGTGGATGGAAAATATGAAATCACCTGGGACGCCTCCCAATGGGCCAGCGGTGATTTGACCATCGATTCGATCACCGCAATTCCGGAACCCAGCTCAATTTTTATGATGAGTTTTGCGGGATTACTGTTGGGCTGGATCCAATTGCGCCGTCGACAAAGTTGAACGTTTTTCTCTGTAAATACGGGCCCGGTATCGTTTTGATCCCGGGCACTTTCTTTATCTCCACGCACGAATTCCGTTGATCCGTTCGAAAGTTGTCATATGGTAATGGAATGACTGACACGACTACTCAAGAGATTCGAATTCGGGGCGAATTTACGCCTGATCCTAACAGCTGCCGATTTATTGTTTCCCAGGAAGTCTTTCCGGATGACTGGACTTTCCAGTTTAAAAGTCCGGAGGATGCACCGGGATCCGCATTGATTGCGGCGATTTTCGCGGTGGAAGGGGTGGTGGATGTGAAAATCCATAAAGATACCTTTACGATCACCAAGAATTCACCGGAGGCCTGGCCCAAAGTGGCGGCGAAATTGATTCCCATTCTGAAGGAACAAATCTCCGGCGGAGAAAGCGTCTTGGATGATTCAAAACGCGAATCATTGAAGAATGCACCTTTGGACGAGAATGTGAGTGAAATCATCGAACAAATTTTGGCTGAAAAAATTAATCCTGCCCTTTCTTCCCACGGGGGTTGGGTGAAACTGACCCGTATTGAAGGTCAGGATGTCTTTGTGGAAATGGGGGGCGGTTGCCAGGGCTGTGCCAGTAGCCGGGCCACCATGAAATTCGGTATTGAGCGTGCAATCAAAGAAGCGGTCCCCAGCGTACGGAATGTGATTGATTCCACCGACCATGATGCGGGAACCAATCCTTATTATAGTTGATGGCAGATAAAGGATGCTGGATGAATGATCCATCCGTATCCTGCATTCCTCATTCCAAATTTCTAATTACCAATTTCCCAGCTTATGATTGATGTACAACATTTAACCAAGAACTATCCCGGCGGGGTTACGGCGGTTGATGACGTGTCTTTCTCGATTGAACCGGGCGAGATCGTTGGATTTTTGGGTCCGAACGGTGCCGGGAAAAGCACGACCATGCGTATATTGGCGGGATTCCTTTCGCCCAGCGGCGGCCAGGTCAAGGTGAAGGGGATGGATGTGACCCGTAAGAATTTGGAAGTGCGCCAGTGTTTGGGCTATTTGCCGGAAACCTGTCCGCTCTATACGGAAATGCGGGTGGGCGAATATCTGCGTTACCGCGCCGATCTGAAAGGACTTTCCCGGCGCCACCGCCGGGCGGGCGTGGAACGGGCGATGGAACAGTGCGGATTGCTGGATGTGCAAAAGCGTCTGATCGGACAACTGTCCAAAGGATTCCGTCAGCGGGTGGGCATTGCGGATGCGCTGGTGCACAACCCGGATTTATTGATTTTAGACGAACCGACCATTGGCTTGGATCCGAACCAGATTGTGCAGGTTCGAAAACTCATCCGGGATCTTTCCGCACAGCATACCTTGCTGATTTCCTCCCACATTTTGAGTGAAATTGAAGCCACCTGTAACCGGGTCGTGGTCATGAATCAGGGCAAAATTCTGGAATCGGCCAGTCTGGAAGAATTGGGGCATCGCTGGTCTCCGGGGGCGGAATTGACCGTTGAGGTGAAAGCCGAAGCATCCGAAGTCGACAAAACCCTTCGTTCTTTGGCGGATCTAAAAAAAATTCAGGTGAAGCAGGACGGGGAGTGGGCCCGGGCGGAACTTTTATTCGCGAATGATGAAGACCACCGCGAACGGGTGTTTGCCTGTGTCAAAGAAGCGGAGTGGGATCTTCGGGAATTACATGCCCGCCGCCATAGTTTGGAAGAGACCTTCGTGAAAATGACGGGTGGAGGAGAAGAGGTATGAGGCGGTTTTTAACTTTATGGAAAAGGGAAGTTGCTTCCTATTTTGTATCCCCGGTGGCTTACATTTTGGCGACACTTTTCCTGGTCGTGATGGGCATGGGCTTCTGGTTTTTGGCCAGTGTGCGCTTGCGGACGGGTGCAACCTTTTATGAATTGCTCCGCGGGCTGTATGGGGGCGTGGCATGGCTGGCGGTGCTGATGGTCATCCCGGTTTTGAGTATGCGTTCTTTTGCGGAAGAGAACCGTTCCGGTACCTTGGAAATGTTGCTGACAGCTCCGGTGCGGGACATCGAAGTGGTGTTTAGCAAGTTTCTGGGAATTTTTACGGTGTATGTGATGATGTGGCTTCCCACCTTGGGATTTTATCCTTTATTACAAAGGGTTTCAGAACAGCCCCTGCCGATTGATTTCGGCGCATTGGCCGCGGCCTACGTCGGGGTTTTTCTGGTGGGAGGATTTTATTTGTCCATCGGGATTTTCTGTTCATCGCTTACCCGGAATTTGATTGTGGCGTCGATGGCGACGTTTGCGGTGGTGACCCTGCTGTTTCTGGGTGGATTTTTGCCGGCGGTGAGTCCGGTGCCGCAGTTGCGGGAGTTCACCCAACCTTTGTCTCCGGTATTGCATATGATGGATTATGCCCGCGGGGTCATTGATACCCGGTCCGTGGTTTTGTATCTCTCAAGTACGCTGTTGATGTTGATGATTACCACCCGGATTCTTGAGTCACGGAGGTGGCGCGCATGAACAAGGAATCTCAACATGCCGCCCGCAAAATGGTTTGGGGAACGCGCTTTCGCAAAGGAGCCTCCGGGCTTCATTTGACCATTAACGTGCTTTTGTTGATTGCGTTGTGGGGGATGATTAATTTTATCGGGATGCGCAACTATCTGTTTGAGGACTGGAGTGACCAGCAATCGACGGTGCTTTCAGACAAAACGCTGGCCGTGGTGGGCGCGATTGAAGAACCCGTGGAAATGATTCTGCTGTTGAGTCAGAGTTTCACCAGTGCATCGGAACTTGAGGATTTGGCCCGGGAGCTGCAAAGGCTCAACAAGCTCATTACCGTGACCACGGTGGATCCCGATCGGGATATTGCACAGACCGAAGAACTCCGCAGCCGCTTTGAGGTTTCCGAACCGGATCAGGTTTTACTGGCTTTCCGTGACCGCCAGGTGGTGTTGTCCATGGATAAAATGCTGGTGATGGAATCGGATGATACCCGTGAATTGGGTCAGGAACCCCGGGTGATCGGATTTCGGGGGGAAGCGGTTCTTTCCAGTGGATTGATGGAGTTAACCCGTACCCATCGTCCGGTGGTGTATTTCCTGAGTGGGCACGGTGAAAAAGAAATTGATAATTTTGAGCAGGTGACCCAGGCATATTCTTCGTTGCGCGAACGGCTTGAAGCGGACAATATTGAAGTCCGCACTTTGAATCTTGAGGATTCCCGCGGCGTTCCCGAGGATACGGATTTGATCGTGATCGCCGGTCCCCGCACCCGTATTTCGCAACCGGAACTGGATATGTTGCGGGAATACATGAACAACAAAGGACGTTTGTTGGTCGCGGTGGATGTGGGCGAAGATGCGGGTCTGTTGCCTTTCCTGAAAGAATTCGGGATTCAATTGGTGAATGACGTGGTGATTGATCCTTCCCGCACCACTTCGGGGGAAGAAGTCTATGTCAGTACCTACAGCAATCATGCGATTACGGATTCGATGCAGAAGATCCGCACCACCTTTATTCGTCCGCGTTTGGTGGGACCGGCCATCCAAAATGAAGAATCTTCTGCAGATCGCCCGCAGTACATTCCTTTGTTAACGAGTTCCAAACAGAGCTGGGCGGAAACCCGGCCCAATCGCCGGCCGTATAAATACGATGAAGGGGCGGATATGCCCGGTCCTGTTCCGCTGGCCGCAGCGGTGGAGTGGAAACTTTCCGGGGAAAGTGGAAACGTGGATGCGGGAAAACGTCTGGTGGTATTTGGCGATTCCATGTTTGCCGGTAATCTGTTGAACAATGGCGGGGGCATGTTGCTGATGCAGAATTCAGTCAATTGGCTGTTGTATCAAGAGGAACTCCTGGAGATTGCGCCCAAAGATGTGACCGAGATCCGACTGCAAATTGACAACAGTGAACTGTATCGTTTGTTGTTGATGCTGGCGGTGATCTTGCCGGGCCTGGTGATGGCCCTGGGGATCGTGGTGTTTGTGCGGAGACGAAAGTAGTATGAAGACTTCTAAAACGATTTTGCTTTTGTTGGTGGTTCTGGGCATGGGGGCCTACATTTGGTTTTACGAAATCCATCAGATGACCACCGCCGACAAAAAGGCCTTGGAATTACAGGCGTTTAACCTGCCGGTGGATTTGGTCAATGGCATTGGCCTCCGCACCCCTGACTACGAAGTGGAATTGGAAAAAACCGATCAGGGATGGGAATTGTTGTCACCCAAAGGGGCCCGCGCGGCTCTACCGGTGGTTCAGCAATTACTGGCCCGGATCAAAACCCTGGACAAAGGGGAGTTAATCACCCCGGCGGATATTCGCGCCAAAGGACAAACCCTGGCGGAATACGGCTTGTCTGTTCCCCGCATTAAACTGATGTTGAAAACAGCCGGGCAAACCCGGATGTACGAAGTGGGGGACAAAAACCCTTTGGGGAATTCGTTATATGTAAAAGAGGAATCGACGCAGAATGTGATGTTGGTTTCCACCGATTTATTGGAAGTTTTGCCCAAAGATCTTTTGGCTTTCCGGGATAAAACTTTGTTTCCCCTTCATGAAGAGGAAGTGCAGGCCATCGATTTGATAAACGGTGAGCGGACGATCCGCCTGGAAAAACGAAACGGGCTTTGGATGCTGAAAGCACCCATGAACACCTTGGCGGACCAGGAGAAAGTTCTTAGTCTTATTCAAAAATTACTTCAGGCCCGGATCGAGGGCATCATAAATGAACCCAGCAGCGAAGATTTAGAAAACTTTACCTTGGCCAAGGGCGAGCAAATTATCCGCTTGTGGTCCGCCAATTCGAAAGTGCCGGTGGAAGTATCCGTTGGCGGGGATGTGCCATTGAACCCGGATCATTTGCTGCTGCGCATTTCCGGTCAGGAAGGCTTGGTGATCGTATCAAAAGGGATGCGTTCGGTGGCGAGTTCCCCGGTGGATCTCTTCCGGGACCGCACATTGATTGCAGTTGATTTGCCATTGGTGCAAGAGATCACGGTTGAAAAGGAAGGACAAACTTTGCGGCTTCAGAAAACCGGAGAAAACTGGCAAGTCCTGGATCCGGTGCAGTTGAAGGCTTCGACGGAGCGGGTTCAAAACATGATTCAAACCTGGTTGAATGCCAGGGTGGAGCACTTTGTGGATGAAGCTCCGGTGGGTCGGGTTTTGATGACCGTGTCCTTTACTTCGGGGACGGTTGCCGAAAGCAAAACCCTTCGCTTTGATGTGTTGGAAGAAGATGTGGCTCCCGGCCGCGTGTGGCTTCGCAAACATGGCGAAGAAGGAAAATTGGTGGTGGTGCCGGACCTGGTGAAATATGCGCCGGTGGATGTGCTCCCTTACCTTTCCCGTGAGGTATTAAATTTTGATCCGGAACAGGCGATTCGACTGAGTTTGACTCAGGAAGACAAAGTGTTGGCGGTGACCCGTGCGTCTAAGGATCAACCTTGGACTGCGCAGGGGGAAGGGTGGAAGGTCAATCAAGCGCATGTGGCGTCCATTCTTAAGAGCTTCTCCCATCTCACGGCCCAGAATCTGGTTGCATTAAACCCATCTGATTTAAGCCTCACGGGTTTGGATACGCCCGCCATCCGTCTGTCCATTGGCTTGGCGGGCGAACAGGTGAGTAACCGCACGCTTTTGGTGAGTCTGGCTGAAGGGGGACCTTTTGGGCTGATCCAGGGGCAGAATTTAATTTTCCGTCTTTCGGCTGCGGATATGGAATTGATTCAGGAACCGCTGGGGGCGGCTGAATAGGAGGCACTCTCTGAAAAAAGTGAAAAAATCCTCAGCCAAACGGAGACCGGCCCGGAAATTTCTGAGGTGCTGTCTCGAATTGCCGGTGCTGCTCCTGATCATCGCTGGACTATGGATTGTTGTCGGGGTTCCGGGTTCCTGGATTATGCACTGGGTGAACCCCCGATTACCGAATGGAATTTTACTCGAGACTTCCGAAGTCCGGTACAGTCCCGGACAAGGTTTCCTGTTCTCGGAATTGAAAGTGTATGGCCCCAAAGATTTGGTGACACCTTTGATTATGGCAGATGAGTTCAGGGTGAATCCTCATTTTTTGAAAAGAATTCGTGCTAAAGAATGGACGGCCGGCGTTCACATACGAAAGGGGGAGGTGAAAACCAACCTCGGCACCTGGGCCGATGATTTACAGACAGATAAAGAGATTCACCTGCATGGGATTGACGGGGGATTTCAACTGGAGCCCGGGAAAATACACTTCGAAGGGATTCAGGGGTCGCTTCCGAATATGGATGTCTTGTTGACCGGCGAAATTGAATTTGGCAGCTCATCCGCTGAACCGTCCCCCCTAATGGTGCCCCGCACCGCCCGGGTGATTGCCAAAGTCATGGATTTTATCGAAAACTTTCAGTTTGAGAAGCCTCCCCGAATCGAAGTGGTGTTTTCTCCGATTCCCCACAAAGTGAATTCTCCCCGAATCAATTTGGCTTTGGATCACCAGGGGGCTTCGCGACACCGCGGTTTCGCCTTTGAGGAAATCAAGGCCTCCGCGACTTACGAAAACCGTGTATTCCTTATTCACTCCTTTCTGGTCCGCGAAAATGAAGAGCGGTCCATCAGCGGGACAGCCCGGGTTGATTTTGAACAGGATTTTTATGAAGTCGATTTGGAAAACAGCCTGCGTCGGGTGGGGCTGGAAGCCATTTCTCCTTTTGCACTGGGAAAAGTGTTGGATTGGTTGCAACTCCGCCTGGAAGACCGCTGCGATTTCAAGATGACCTTAGGTCCAAATACTTTTGCACAACCCGGACATAAAATTACCGGCGACTTCCGGGTGGGGAATGGATTTTACCGGGATGCCTTTTTTCCAGAAATTTCGCTGAAACTGGATTTGGATTATCCCTATTTGAAAATTTACGAAGTCGCAGGCACCTTGGGAAGAGGTAAAGGTCAGGGGCCCATTGCCGGGGAAGTTGAATTGGATCTTGCCAGTGGTTTTGGTCATGTGCAGGTCGAAGGTGCCTTTTATCCGGACTACGCGGTTTCAATAGTGGGAAATCTGACCGAAAAGTATTTGAGGGAATGGGAGTTTTTAGGAGCCCCTCCCAAATTTGTGGCCCGGTATGACCGGAAAGAAACCGGTGCTCCCATTTATTTTTCAGTGGAGGCGGAGGGGAAAGATGTTTTGTGGAGAGGAACCGCCTTTGATTCGGCGGCCAGCAAGGTGGAGTTTAAACAGGGGCAACTTTCCATTACCGGTGCGCGGGCCAGCCGGGGAAAGGAGTTGGTTGAGGCTGAACTGCAATTTGATCCCGGTTTCAAAGGCTGCACTTTTGATTTGAACAGCAATTTTCATTTGCCGGATATTCTTCAGTTGATCGGCCCGCAGGCGGCAAAACTGGTTCAATCTTTCCGTTTTCGCGGAAGCTCGGAGATTGAGGCGGAAGGGTATGTGGATTTTACATCCAAGGCCGCCCATGATTTGCATGGCACTTATGTTTTTAATGATTTGGTCTGGAATTGGTTGAGTGTCAAAAAACTCCACGGCAATTTAAATCTGGATGATCAGGTTTTGGAACTTCCGAATATCCAGGCCACTTTGGAGGGAGGAGGGCTCAACGCCAATCTTCGGGTGGACGCTCCTTTTTCGGAGCAGGGACGCTTCGCTTTGGCCATGCATCTTAAAGAGATGGACCTTTACAAGGTCATTACCAAAGCCACGGATCTTGAAGACACCCCGTATAAAGGTCGCTTGAGTTTGCAACTGAACCTTATGGGGGTGTTGAAAGATACCGATGCGCGCTCCCGGTTAGATGCACTTACCGGGGTGGGCAGCATGGAAATTAAAGAAGGCTCCCTGTTTAAAATTCCCCTGCTGTTGGGCTTAAGCCAGATCCTGAGCAAAATTGTCAGCGGATTTGGATACGCCAGTCAAAGTGATTTTTCTGCAGACTTTGAAATCGGGAATGGCAAAATAACTTCCAAAGAACTTTTTCTACAGGGAAATGTCCTTTCCATTGCCGGACCGGGGTCTTACAGCTTCTCTGATCGAAAGATTTCAGCCGATCTGAAAATTCATTTATTGAAGGACGGTATCCTTTCGGATGCGCTGAAACTGATTTTGTGGCCGATTCGGAAATTGATTGAGGTGCAACTGACCGGCACCCTGGATCATCCGGATTGGCAACCGAAGAATTTACCCAAGGAGATTTTTGGAAAATGAGTGAACCTGCTGATGTTTGGATTTTATCTGTACCCGCCCGCAACCCCGCCGAAGCCGAAAGGTTGAGTGAATGGTTGGAGAATGCCTGTGACGCCTCTCCGGTGGAAATTGAAATGGTGGATCAGGCCATCATCTGGCTGGAAGCCTATTTCGAAGAAAAGACGCCCGCACAATTGGTGATGTACGCTTTAAAAGAAGCTTTTCCCGAGGTGGACGCGGTGGTGCGTCATTGCGGAGCCAAAGATTGGACCACCTTTTGGCAACATCATTTTAAACCGGTTTCGGTGGGGAAATCATTATTTATTTTACCGGAATGGTTGCGGGACAAAGAAGAGGTTCTGGAGGGTAGGGAAGTGATTTTGATCAATCCCGGATTGAGTTTCGGCACGGGCAATCATTTCACTACCCACTTCTGTCTGAGCATGATTGATAAACTGCACGCGGAAGGTTTTCAGCCTGAATGCATGTTGGATGCCGGTTGTGGATCCGCGATTTTATCCATTGCCGGCCGCAAATTCGGCTGGGACAATATTCTGGCGGTGGATTTTGATGAGATGGCCCTGGAGCAGGCCGCGGAAAATCTTGTGCTCAACGGGGTGACGGATGGCGTCACTTTGGAAGTAAAAGATCTCACCCGCACCTGGTTTGACCAGACCTATCCCTTGTTGGCGGCAAATCTTTATGGTGGTTTGCTGATGGAACTGGCGCCCAAACTGGTGCGCGCATGTTCCGGAACCATGATTCTTTCCGGGATCCGAACCATTGAAGCCGATGCGGTGGCCACGATTTTCGGTCAGTTGGGGGCAGTGGAAAAAGTCTGCGAAGCCGACCACGAATGGTGCGGAATGCTGTTGGATTGTTCAGGTATTGCAGGCTCCTGATCGCAGCCTAAAAGATGTCTGCCTGAAATCCCTGTTGTCGCATATCATCCCGCTGATAAACGACACTGCATTGCGACAGTAGTAATAAAATATAAAGGTGTTTTTAACGCAACTCTGTCGTTTTTCTCTTTTCAATCACCTTTTGGAAGCGATAGAGACATGAGTTCAACATAATGTTGGCCACAGAAGATATGATCGAGTCAGAACTAAAACAGAATTGGAAGAACGCGGTTCAACTCTGCTTAGAATTGCCAAAGTACGTGCGTGATTCGGTAGAATGCGCGGTCGAAATCAAAAGGAGAAGCTTTGACGAGTCCTACATCGAGTTTTTAGAATCTCAAATAAAACTTTCACCAAGAGGTCCAGATTGGACCGAACGACTGAAAGAGCGAAAAAAAGCACTCAGCCCATTTTGTGGCTGTGACTTAGTCGGGGGCAGGATACAGGTCGGTACTGTTGAGTATGTGGTGGAGGTCTCGGGGGAATCGTCAAAAGTTGTTTACTGGGAAAAATATGAAAAAAATAACTAAGGCCAACAAGCGACGCCTGCGAACCCTCATACTTCGGGTCAGCAGCGTCTAAACGTTAGGCTGAAAAAAAATCATGAACTATGAATCATTCTTAGATAAAGCCAACCCTCATGGGTGGTTGCTTGTGGCGGAAAATCTTTTTGAGCAGGCCTGTGAACTTCATAGAACCAAAAGTGCTATGATTATTCATACCGATTTCCGAGATGGTAAAAGAATTGAACGCTTCACTGCGAATAGGTCTATGTTTCTACTCGGTGGATTTTCGTTGGAAAATGCAATCAAAGCTTTTCTTGTTTACGAAAACCCTGGTTGGCTATCAAATGGCCAAATGTCGAAAAGATTAAGGTCCCACAAACTTCTTGAATTAAAGAACCAGTCCACCAAAATTCCGTATCCTAATAAATACGATAAAACCATATCAGCATTTGAAGATGGTCTTGAAACATGGGCCAGATATCCATGCGGTTTAAACTTCCAAGACTCTGGTTCTGAAACGCTTTTGAATGAGCAATTGTGGATTCGATACGAGAATTTAATGAAGGCATATATAAAACGAATGGAGGCACTTCTCAGTGTGGGGTGGAATGGTCCTAATGGCTATTGCTGTAGCTTTGAGTTTAAAAAATATGCCTAACCATAAAACCCACCGAACGTCGTACCTCCGTCCGGTGGTTTAAAACGTTATTGTCGCATGAAACCTAAATATGTAAAACTCATGTTTGCAGGATGCTTCGTTATCATCCTTATTTTGTACGTTGGCTCCTACGTCTCATTGACTGCAAAGGGCCAGTATGTACCAGAAATGTATTCTTCGTGGGGTATTAATTCTTATGCATGGGCTCCTGAAGGCATGGTTTGCAAGGAAACGAGAAAATGGAGTCGTGGTTTCAATTATTTTTACTACCCACTTCTTCATCTAGATTGGAAGTTTTGGCACACTAGAGAGAAGGGATTTGAATCAGATGCAGCCAAAAAAGAAATTGAAAGAATTGAAAGATTGGAAAATCAAACAGGACAATGATCAACCATTGGTTGGTGAGAACGCTTCGCGTCCCACACCCTAACCGTTGCGCGGGCTGCTTCGCATCCCGCGCAATGGCGGCGCTCACTTCGTTCCGTGTTTGATTGCCCGGCGCGAAGCGCCGCGCAACCATACACTCCACCGACACCGGCTGGACTTTCACACACTTCGTGTGCTGCAGTCCAGCCGGCGTCGGTGAGCGCCGCCATTATCAAAAAATGAATGAATCCATAGCAAAATATTTTCCTTCAGAAATAGTGTACCCTGAAGAACTAAAGGCGCTATGTGAATGGCACCGAAAAAATGGTTACCCAATTAGTGGATACTTTGAACTCAGGGCTGGAGATGGGGATGACTTCTTCTATTGGTTTGGATCTCGCGATGCTGATGCTGATCTGGCACTTTTCGGTGCAGGTGGAGATGGATCTATGTATTGTATTTGGAAGCAAAAAAATGGACGACAGCCGATTGTTCATTTAGGATCAGAAGGAGACGAATTGAAAGTGCTTGCCAATGACATGAAGGCTTTTCTTAGGCTTCTTGCTATAGGATATGGAGACCTCGGTCACGAGGACACTACTTCACCTCCGGTTGATGCTGAGGGTATAAACCCGGATTTTCAGAAATGGGTTCAAGAAGATTTTGGGCTTAGGATTCCATTAATTGGGGATGATATCATCCAAGAAGCAATTTTGACACACGATGATTTTGCTGATTGGGTAGCAACTAAAACAAATTGATAACCAAAATATTGAGCGAACGTCGTGCCTCCGTCCGCTCATCTAAGCGTTCGGCAAGAAAACACTAAACCATCAAGGAACATAATTATGAGCAACTACATTGACGGATTCCTAATTCCGCTTCCCAAAGACAAACTCGACGAATACGCCGCAATCGCCAACAAGGCTGGCGATATTTGGAAAGAGCATGGTGCCCTTGAATACTGGGAATGCGTGGCAGATGACTTGGAAGTGAAGGATATGATTTCATTTCGGCAGTCCGCGAACGCAGGACCGGATGATACGGTCATTTTCGCTTGGGTGGTGTTCAAGTCACGCGAGCATCGTGACGAGGTGAACTCAAAGATAATGGCTGACCCTCGCTTGAAGGATATGTGTGATCCGACTAATCAGCCCTTTGACTGCAAGAAGATGGCATACGGCGGTTTCAAAACACTCATCAAGAAATAGAATCGCCGAACAAGATGCCTCGACACGTACCTTGAAAAGCCGCGCTTCGCACGCCTTTTCAAGGCCGGTCAGGCACGATGTTGCGCGGGCTGCTTCG
>CAKZLZ010000083.1 GCA_937127435.1 uncultured Verrucomicrobiota bacterium
CCGTCATTCCTGAACCGAGCTCCTTGCTTTTTGTCCTTACAGGTTTCTCAGGGGTACTTTGCTTTGTCCGCTACAACCGCAAAAAATCCTGACGCTCTCTTTACTTACCAATAGAATGGGGGGGCAGGCAGGAAAAGGCGGTCCTTTTGTGGGGTAAAACTCTGGAATTCCAGAAGAACTTAGTGGCTAGCGTACCCTGATTTTCATGGGTGACGGGAAAAAATTCGACGCTGAGGGGAAAAAGGGATCGTGATCCAATCAAAAAAAAATTTGAACATTGGCATCCGGAGTCCGTCTATGTTAGCAACCTCCACGAAAGGAAATATTTTATGACAAATCAAATTGATGTATTACAAGAACGCGTAAGTGAGGAACACGGTTTTGTGGGCAAGCTCCGCACGGAAATGGCCCGGGTAGTGGTCGGTCAATCTTATCTGGTGGACCGGCTGATTCTGGGTCTGCTCTGCGACGGACATGTTTTATTGGAAGGGGTGCCGGGATTGGCAAAAACGCTTTCCGTCAAAACCTTGGCTTCACTTTTAGACACCCAATTCCAACGCCTGCAATTCACCCCCGATCTGCTCCCCGCCGACGTGCTGGGCACCCTGATTTACAATCCCAAAGACGGTGACTTCAGTATTCGCAAAGGGCCGATTTTTTCAAATCTGATTCTGGCCGATGAAATCAACCGTGCTCCCGCCAAAGTGCAGAGTGCATTGTTGGAGGCCATGCAGGAACGGCAGGTGACCATTGGGGACACCACCTATCCCCTCCCCGACCCCTTTCTGGTATTGGCGACCGAAAACCCCATCGAGCAGGAAGGCACCTACCCCCTGCCCGAAGCGCAGGTCGACCGCTTCATGTTTAAACTGCGGATCGGCTATCCGGACATTAAAGAAGAACGTCTGATCATGGAACAACATGCCACCACCGGCAAAAAAGAAACCTTGAGCCCCGTGGTTTCGCCCGATGACATTCTCCGGGCCCGCAAAGTGGTCAACCAAATCTATTTGGATGAAAAAATCAAAGATTACATCCTGAGCATCATCTTTGCCACCCGCGATCCTGCAGCTTACGGACTCGACATGGGAGACTATCTCCGCTTCGGCGCGTCCCCCCGTGCAACCATTTCACTCGCCCTGGCCGCCCGGGCCCACGCCTTCCTCCAAAATCGTGCCTATGTCACGCCACAGGATGTAAAAACCATGGCCCCCGACGTACTGCGTCACCGGGTATTGGTCTCCTATGAAGCGGAAGCGGAAGAAAAAGATTCCGACAGCCTTATCGCTGATATTCTGAAAGCATTGCCTGTGCCCTAAATCCTTTCTCCATGATTTCCAAAGAACTTCTTCGGAAAATACGGGGCATAGAAATCCGTACCCGTCATCTGGTGACCGACGTACTGGCCGGCCAATATCATTCCGCATTCAAAGGCTCCGGTATGGAGTTTGAGGAAGTACGGGAATACCAGCCGGGCGATGATGTGCGGAGCATTGACTGGAATGTCACCGCCCGCATGCGGCATCCGTTTATTAAAACCTTCCGCGAAGAACGTGAGTTAACGGTCTTGTTGGTTGTGGACATGAGTGCCTCCCTGCAATTTGGTTCCGGCACCCAACTCAAACAGGAAGTGGTCGCCGAAATTGCCGCCCTGCTGGCCCTGGCCGCAATCCGGAATCAGGACAATGTGGCTTTGCTTCTGCATACCGATCAAGTGGAAAAATATATTCCCGCCGGAAAAGGATCACGGCATGTGTTGCGGGTGGTGCGGGAAATCCTCAGTTTCGAACCGCAATCCAAAGGCACAGATTTAAAACCGGCCTTAACCTTTCTCAACCGGGTCACCCACCGGAAGTCCGTGGTGTTCCTGATTGGTGACGGCAGAGTGTCAGAGGAAAATCTGGAAGCTGTCCGCCTGACCGCACGCCGCCACGACGTGGTCGCGATTCGGTTGAGCGATCCCCGGGAACTGGAATGGAGTGCTGCCGGATTGCTGGATTGGCAGGATCCGGAGACCGGGGAAAGCTATTTGGTCGACACCTCCAGCCCCAAAGTCCGCGAAGCGCTTCAGGCACAACACCAAGACTGGACCCGTCAGCAGGATCAACAACTCCGCCGCGGACGGATCGATGCCCTCGCCCTGTCGACCAGCGAACCTTACGAACGTGCCCTCGCCCGCTTTTTCAGAATCCGCGCCAAACGGAGGGGACAATGAAATCGATTCTCCTCACGTTTATTTTTCTTTTATTGACGGCCTGTACCCAAAAGGATGAGCAGGGGTTTCCCGAACCGGATCAGCTGCCGGCGGTGCAAATGGAACTATCCAATGCCAGTCCGAAAGTGGGCGAACAAATGGATCTGACCCTGCGGATCTCCGCAGAGGAACGACTCATCCTGCCTCCCCTCAGTGAAAAGATGGATCCCCGATTGGAGATCCTTGAATCTGATTCCGAAATCATCCCGAACGATGAGCGCTGGATTCAGGAGCATCACTACAAACTGGCAATCTTCGAAGTCACCAATGTGGTAGTGTTTGCAGATTCACATGTAAAAACTTTGGCGGATGAGCCGCAGGAAATCGAACTCCCCTTTCAAAATATTCAAGTCGTCTCGGTGCTCCCGGAAAATTACGCGAAACCGATGTTGGGAGCAGACAATCTGCCCGACTTCCGGGGGCCGGAAGCCTTAAAACGCCGGAAAAGAAACCTGATCATTTCCGCTGTGGCGGCCGGGCTTCTTGTGCTCATCTCTGTGGCGGTGATTTGGTGGATGGCGCGACGTCCGAAAGTAGTTCCCCCTCCGGTGCCTCCCCACATCATCGTCAAAAGGGAAATAGAAAAACTCCTGCAAAGCGAATCCTGGCAACGCCCGGATGTGGATGCCTCGGCGGTGGCATTGAGCCTAATTCTCCGGCGCTATATCGAGAGCCGCTTTGAAATCCGGGCCCCGGAGCAAACGACGGAAGAATTTTTGGAATTGGTTGAAAACCAATCCCCCTGGTCCGCTCAGGAACAAACCGGTCTTAAACAGTTTTTTGCCGTGACCGATCAAATTAAATTTGCGGGTTCCCGTCCCGGTTCCGAAGTCCTGGAAGACTTGCTGCAAGCTGTCCTTCAATTTGTGGAATCTACCCGGGTGAAGGAGGAGCAGTCATGATCCTCCGTTTTGCCTATCCTTGGTTTTTGTTGATGCTGTGCCTGATTCCCCTCTGGGTATGGAGCCACAATTCAAAACGTTTCCGCCAAACGCTGAACTTTCCCTCCGGAGCGGTGTTCAGCAAACTCCCGGTGACGAGTGCTCAGCGTTTCCACCCTTTCATACAGCTATTGGGGATTCTGGCATGGATCTTACTCATTTTGGCTCTGGCCCGCCCGCAAAGTGGTTTGCGTCAGCGCAGCGTCACATCGGACACCATTGATATCGTACTCGCCATCGACACCTCCACCAGTATGCGGGCCATTGATTTAGGGGCAACGGACGACGAAAACCGTTTGGACGCCGTAAAAGTGGTGGCCGAAAAATTTATCGAAGCGCGTTCTATGGACCGGATCAGTCTGCTCTCTTTCGCGGGCCTTCCCTACACCAAATCCCCTCTCACCCTGGATCATGGTTGGTTAACCAATCGATTGCGGGAACTCCGAACGGGAGAGTTACCGGACGGGACCGCCATTGGGTCCGCAGTGGTAAGCGGCATCAACCGCCTGCGGGAATCAGAGGCGGAAACCAAAATCATTGTACTTTTAACGGACGGCATCAATACCAAGGGGGAAATTGACCCCATAGACGCTGCCAAGCTGTCGGTGGATCCCGGGATTAAAATTTACACCATCGGTGCTGGTTCGGATGGTCCGGTTCGGATGCCTGCCCGTTCATTTATGGGGAGAACCATTTATACCCAGGAAAAACTGCCGATCGACATCGAGACCCTGCAACAAATTGCCGATATAAGCGGCGGAAGATTTTTCCGGGCCCGCGACGGAGAGGAACTGGAACAGGTATTTAAAGAGATCAACGAGTTGGAAAGAACTGAAATTGAATTGGATGAATACACCCTCTACACTGAACAGTTCTTTTGGTTTGCAGCGGCCGGACTCGGTCTGTTGCTCATCGAACGTTTGTTGTCCGCAAGCCGATTCGGGAGGACCTTGGCATGAGTTTTGGAAATCCAGCACTCCTGTGGGTACTTCCCTTACTGATCCTCATCGGAGGGATCGATTTTGCCCTGCGCCGGCAACGCACAAAAAAACTCAACCTTTTCATCCCCGAAGTTTTGCGTGAACGTATGGGAGCTCCCAACCAAAAAAACCTGCGTTCTTTGCGGTCCGCCCTGTTTTACTTAGGAATCTTTCTCATCGGCTTTAGTTTAAGCCGTCCGCAGTGGGGATTCAGTTGGCGGGAAGCCCAACGGGAAGGACTGGATCTCATGGTCATGATCGACACCTCCAATTCCATGCGGGCAGACGATTTCAAACCCACCCGACTGCAACGCGCCCAGTGGGGAATCGAAGATTTGATGGAGGAATTGCAAGGCGACCGCATTGGCCTGATTGCCTTTGCCGGCGAAGGGGTTTTGCAATGTCCTCTCACCCTGGATTACGGGGCCTTTATGATGAACATTCAGGATTTATTTCCGGGAATTGTCCCCACGGGAGGAACCAACCTTGAAGCCGCGTTAAGCAAAGCCCTGGATAGTTTTGAAGCCGACAGTGAAGCCGACAAAGTCATTCTGCTCATTACCGACGGGGAGAGTCATCAGGGAAATTTAAAACCGGTACTCCAAAAACTGAAAGAACAAAATATCCGGGTATTTTCGGTCGGCGTGGGCACGCCCGAAGGCTCTTTGATTCCCATGGACCCCTCCGCCACAAACTTCCTCAAAAACCGTCAGCAGGAAGTGGTCAAAAGCAATTTGAATGAGAAGGTGCTTCAACTTCTCGCATACGAAACCGACGGCCTCTATGTCAAAGCCAATCCCCGGGATTTCGGGGTGGCCGAATTGATTACCGAAGGACTTAAGCCCTTGAAACGTGCACAATTGGAAAGCGAACGGGTGAAAGAAATGGAAGAGCGCTTTCAGCTCTTTTTAGCACTCGGACTCAGCTGTTTGCTTTTGGAGGCCTTAACGCCCCTACCCGCTGAATGGTTAAAAAGGAGGAAGCAGGCATGAAGAAATATTTCTGCACCTTGCTTATCATTTTCAGTCTTTGCGTGACCGCGGAAGAGACCGAATCCACCACCATGGCCCGCAATCAAATCCGTGCCTTTTTAGAGGAAACTGAAACCCTCTACACCTCTGAAGACCCCAAAGAACTTTCAGAAGCGGCCACCCGTTTCCAGGCATTACGGGAGCAAACCCCGGAAGGTGAAATGAACCCGGATGCCTTGCGCCTTGCAGAAGGCATGGCCCAATTGAAGTCGGGTGACCCTGAAGAAGCCCTGCGTACTTTTGATGAAATCGATGGATTTGAAGATCCGGTTATTCGAGGACAATTGCGTCAAATGAAGGGAAATGCGCATTTGAAAATGGCGCAAATTGCCATGGGACAAACAGAATGGGAAGATGCGAAAGCTGGAATGGAAAAGGCGGAGGAAGCTTTCATCAACACCTTACGCGAAAATCCCGAAATGGAAGCGGCCCGGAACAATCTTGAGTTTGCTCAAAAATGCCTGAGGGAAATTGAAGCACAGAAGCCCCCTCCTTCTGAAGACAAAGAGGACAAGCAGGAAGACCAAAAAGAAGAAGAAAAAGACAAAGACAAACAGGAAGAGCAGAAACAGGATCCTGAAAACCAGAAGGACGGAGACGATAAGCAGAAAGGTCAGCAGGACCCCTCTCAAGATCAGCAGGATCCATCCAAAAATGACCCGTCGGACTCCTCCGATCCTTCAGATCCCTCAGATCAAAAGGACCCTTCGGAACAGGACCCTTCAGATCAAAAAGATCCGTCAAAACAAGATCCCAAAGATCAAAAGGATTCTTCAAAACAAGATCCAAGCGATCAACAGGAACAAAATCAAGCCGGCACACCCGGTGAAATGAGTGATGCAGAAAAACTGGATGCCATGCAGGCTCAACAACTTTTAGATGCCGCCCTTGAACAGGAAAAGGCGCAAAGACGTCTCATTCTTCAAGGACGTGCAAGAACCATCCCCGTAGAAAAAGACTGGTAGAACCTAAAATCCCTGATTGAGTAGCCACCGTGAAAGCCCTTCAAACATTTCTTATTTTCTTACTGATCCCCGTATCGATATTGAATGCGGAAGTTCATTTGGAACTTTCGAGAGAAACCATCACCACGGATGACACGGTAGACCTGCTGCTGAAGTTTGAATCCCTGCATGTGAGCTCTATTCCACGCTTGCCCTTACCGGAAGGGCTACAGTTGGTAGGCGTTCCCAGAAGAGAGTCGATCAGCATGTACGGTGTAAGCGACAACCGGGTGCGCTATACCTTGAAAGCAGAGAAAGCCGGGACCTATAAAATTGGACCTTTTGATACCAATGGCAAAGCGGGTAATGAAAAAATAAAGGCCGTCACCCTTAAGGTCACCCAGGCAAAAGTCATTGAGACCACCGAGAATCTTTTCGTGACCATGGAATGCAGTACCGATGAAATCCTGGTAAATGAAACGGTCGAAATCACCCTCAGCTTTTACAGCCGGGTCATCACAGGCAAAATACAATCCGAAGACTTTGAAGAGAACGGATTCGAAATATCCGAATTCCAAAGTGTTCAAACCCGGCCCAAGCTCATCGGTGGAGTGGAATACAACGTAGAGCGCTATATTGCGCAACTGACCCCTACCCGGACCGGCAACATTACGTTCGACCCCAGCTTCAAAATTCAGGTGAGGGAACGTCAAAAATCCACAGGGTCGTATTATGCGCCCTACAGCACCAGGATTCAGCGCATAAAACTCAAACAACCGCTGGTGCTTACGGTTGTGAATCCTCCCGAGGAAGGAAGGCCGGATGATTATGAAGGGCATTTGGGCACTTTCCGTTTAAGCGCTTCCGTGTCCCCTCAAAAAGTGAATGTCGGGGATCCGGTAACCTTGCGGGTAGAACTCACAGGATCGGGAAGCCTTCAGCAGGCCCTCCCCCCCGGTTTAAGCGAAAGTGATGATTTTAAAGTTTATGAACCGAAGCTGCTTACCAAAAATTTCAGACCCGGTGGACGGAGTGGTCAGAAAGTCATCGAACAGGTGGTCATCCCCAAGCATGGGGGCATCACCGAGATTCCGGAACTGACCTTCTCCTATTACGACACCCTGAGCAAGTCCTACAAAACCCTCCATTCCGGACCATTTCCTTTGGAAGTGAAGGCCACATTAAACGATAGCGACGCTTCCATCATCAGTTCATTGCCTTCAGTGGAGAACAGCCCTGAGCTCACCTTGTTGGGAGAAGACCTTATTTATCTGAAGACCCGCCCCGGGAAAATTCAACCGGTCAGTCGTTTGCAACCCGGCTTGCAGTTTTTCGGATTCTCGAGTGTTCCCTTTGTCCTTTGGGCTTTTGTAGGCCTGGGCGTCCGCACAAAACAGCAGAAAAAATCAGACCCCTCCGGTCGACGCAGGCAGGAAGCTCCCCGAAGATTACGGAAACATTTGCTGCAACTCGACGAGAAAGGACTGGATATTCACATGCGGATCTGGCCCATCCTCTCGGAATATCTTTCAGCCCGATTGAGCTTACCCCCGGGAGAATTAAACTCGAAAGATGTTTCATCCATTCTTCAGGAAAAAGTTTCCCCCGAAACCCTCGAGGCATGCAAAGACTGGATGCAAAAATGTGAGCAGGCCCGTTTTGCCGGAAACACAGCTTACGGCAACCGCCGGGAAGTACGGGAACAGTTCCGGACCTTTATCCTGCAACTCGACCAGGAGTTGGGAAAATGATTCGTGGCATCCTGTTATCACTCTTTGTCTCTGTGGCGGCCTTTGCAGAATCCCCCTTCGAGGAAGCAGCGGCCTTATATGACCAGGGGGATTTCTCCGGGGCGCTGACAACCTATCAAGCGATTGAAGGTCAATCTTCAGCCCTCGATTATAATATTGGCAATACCCTGATGCGCCTGGAACAAACCCCCGAGGCCATCGCCTATTACCGTCGTGCGCTTTGGCAAAGCCCCTCTGATCCGGATATCCGTGCGAACCTGGAGCGCGCGGTTGACCAAACCGATACCGCCATGCCCCCTCTTCCTTTATACAGAAAGCTGAGTGGATTTTTGAAAGCGGAGCAATGGCAACTCGGTTTTATTATCAGCTGTTGGATCTTCGCCGGATTGGGGATGCTCCGATTTAAAATCGAGGCCCTCCGGAATGCATCCGCTTGGATTTTCCCGCTCCTTACCCTCATCCTTCTTGTGCTGGGAGCCGGAGTGTGGGCAAGTATGCCTTCCGCATACGCCTCAGAAGCCATTATCAAGCCGGTTGAGGCCATTACCCGCTTCGAACCCCTGCCGGATGCCACAGAGCATTTCACCCTGCCCCAAGGCTCCGTGGTGAAGATTACAGATCAAAACCGCAACTGGTATAAGATTTCAGCCTTGGACGAACAAGGCTGGGTACCTGCAGATCAACTGATCCTGCTTAAAGAATTAGGGGAATAGGCAACCCGTACCTATAAAAGCGCATGGCTTACACCTGAAACAACAAAACGTATGCGTATGGGGACCCCGAATTCACCAGCGACGGAGAGCAGCCCACTCACCGCAAATCTTATTCAACCGCTTGTAAACGAGATCCCCGGTACAACCCGAACAGCTTAGTTGCTGCTACCGCCACCGGCCATTTGCCGTTGCAATTCCTTAATCGCAAAATGCGCTTTGGAGACATGGCCCACAAGTACCAGGGAATGATTTTGTACCGCACCGTATTCACTTCCATTCAATACCATGGGACTGCCCATAGGTTTACAAGCACCCTCGAGCTCATTCACCACCCGGTTCATCACGCCCATAGAGTTGGTATCATTCAGAATACTTTCACAATCTTTGCGCATGGCCAACATCACATGATACATAACAAACAGGCCGCCACGCGCCTGATAAAATACATCATCCCGTTCCCGGAGGGTGGAAACCTCATTGGCTTTTTCCTCAATTGCCTGTTGATCTGCGTCTGCGGTTACTTCCAACCCTTCCGGAATCTCCTCCTGAAGCACAGAGGTGTCCAGGGTAACCGTGCCAATGTTATTCTGTAAGTTGGTGGTGTAGGTTCCCAACATTTTCTGTTGGCGGCCAAGAAAATCGATCACTTGATCCTGGCGGATGGTGAAATATTTTCCGGGGGTCGTCGAACCGTTTATCATCTCCAAATAATCTTCTAAAAATCCAATGCCCTGCTTGTATTGACTCTCCGTCGACTGCAAAATCCAGCGCTTGTTGTTATAATTAAACCGGGCATCCGCCAGATTCAGTTCATCCAGTTCCCCTGACAGCGGACCCGAGCGGCTGAGCTCATAACGCAATCCCTGAACCACCACCCTCAACTGTACGATCGCTCCCTGCTCCCAATTCCGCATATTATCAGGTATGCGGGTCATCGGCGACCAATCATTGGATTGATAGCCCCCGGGTTTTTCCAACAGAAGTTCTGCCAAATGAATAGTGGTTGCAACCGTGCGGTAACCGCGGGGCAAGGGCTCATCCAGTTCCCGGTGACCGGAGGCCACGGCTTTTTTACGTGCCACTTCCGTGACATTAAAAGTGCCGGGGATGCGTGCCCAATAAAGTGAAACTGCGGTACCTATAATAAACAAGCCACCAAGAATACGCAATGGGACCCGTAACGACTTGCGCCCGCCAGAAGAATCATCGCTTATGTCCCCATCGGATGATGGAGAAGCCTTTTCTTTTTTCACTTCCGGTTTCGGGGTTTCGTCAATGGGCTTAAATTCGTCGTCTGCAAAATTGTTCATGAATGCTTCCTAGTCAATAAAGGTGAAATTCGCAAGCCGAGGCTTCGTCCTACTTGTCAGTTTCTTTGCAGGCCTTTTTTCCTTTCTGGGCCTGAATTCTTAATTCGGGGTGCATTGCGGTCACAATACTGTTGGGTTGAACAGATTTATCCACGAAAACATTCGCCCCGATAATACTGCCACAACCGATGCGGGTATCGCCGCCTAAAATGGTGCTGTTGGCATAGATAATCACATCATCATCCACTGTGGGATGCCGTTTGACGTGTTTTACCGGATGCCCATGCTCATCGAGAGAAAAACTTTTGGCCCCGAGGGTGACCCCCTGATAAATTTTCACCCGGTCACCGATTTCCGTGGTTTCCCCAATGACCACACCCGTGGCATGGTCGATAAAGAACCCATGACCGATTTTTGCACCCGGATGTACATCCACACCGGTTTTGGCATGGGTCCATTCACTCATGATTCGGGGAACCACCGGCACATCCAACAAGTAAAGTTCATGCGCGAGCCGATGCGCGGAAATGGCCAACAATCCGGGATAGGCCAATTGCACTTCCGCATAGGTCAGGGCCGCAGGATCTCCATTGTAAGCCGCCCGGATGTCTTCAATCACAAATTTACGAATTGCGGGCAAGCGGCTGAAGAAAGCCTCCAACACCCGGTTGGACTCCTCATGCAAATCCGGTTTGTTGATTTTGCATCCTTCGGTCATCACCGCCCTCCCCACCCAACGGAAAGGAATACTCAATTCGATCTGGGGCCGTAAATGCTTCCAGGTATGACTTAAACGCCTCAACAAAAACACATTAAAGTCATCCAGGCCAATGCTGCCCGGCTTAATGCGTCCGGGTAACAATAAATCAATGAGCATCTTCAGGGCGGACTCAACCTCACCCGGATCCGGATACTCTGAAAGCACATTTTCCGGCGCATCTTCGCAGGAATCACTGTACAAGGGCATCAGTTCATGCGCGGTGTCATAAAAAAATTGGGCGTATTTGTCTGGGTCTGAAGAATTTTTCACGCCCTTACATTATCCCCGCTGTACGGAACTGTCCACGAAAAGTTGAGAAAAGGATGACTTGCGAAATTCTGTCCGTTCAGGCAATACAATCTCATGCCCACTTCCGATCTCAAACGCATACTCGTGCTGATCAATCCCAATTCCGGTTTAGGCCACTCCTTCCGTGTCCTGCTGGATACGTTTCAAGAGGTCTGGGACCGGGACGACCGGATTGTCTGGTATCAATTAAGTAAATCCAAAGAGGACTCAGAACGGAAAGTCGCATATGCCATCAATCTGGGAGTGGATCTTATCATTGTGGTCGGCGGAGACGGTATGATCAATAGCATCGGCAGACTGCTGATGGATACCGGCGTGACTTTGGCGGTAATTCCTACCGGCAGCGGAAATGGTTTTGCCCGCCACTTTGGCATCCCCCTGAGTCCGGAAAAGGCCATCCGTAGTTTGGCCGAAGGTGAAGCGATGGATATTGATGTGGGCACCGCAAACCAACGTCCCTTTTTTGTCACCTGCAGCCTGGCCTGGGACGCGGCGATTGTAAAAAGTTTTGAAAAATCTCCGGTGCGCGGCATTCTTCCCTATATTTTTGCCGCCACCTACGAACTCTTCGATTACAGCCCTGAAGTTTTTGAAATACAGGTCGATGCGGAAGAGGCGACCCGCGTGCAACACCCCATGCTGTTCACCATCGCCAACCTGACCCAATATGGCGGTGGCGCCCTGATCGCACCGCAAGCCACTGCAGATGACGGGTACCTGTGGTTGACCTACGCCTTAAAAGCGGATGTTCCGAAACTGATTCCGCAATTACCCAAATTATTTGAAGGGAAAATACATCAGGTGCAGAATATCACTTCGAAGAAATTTAAAACCCTCAAGGTGATCCGCGAATCCGCCCAGCCTATTCAGGTGGATGGAGAGTTGATGCACACCGATCGGGAAGTGGAAATCACCATCAAACCGCAAGCCCTGAAGGTATTGGTTCCCAAAGGCCATAAAGGATCCTGAATCCCACCCCTCCTCTATCTCCCTTCTCCCATTTCCCAAAAAAAATAACCTGCAGACTTTTAGGTCTACAGGTTGTTTTCTAAATGGTGGAGGATAACGGGATCGAACCGATGACCTCCTGCATGCCATGCAGGCGCTCTCCCAGCTGAGCTAATCCCCCTTTAAAATTGTGATGTCCGATTTCAGGATTTAATCCTTCGAATCATGATCTCTTCAAAGAGAGGAGTTGCATAATCATTTGAACTGCGATTGTCAACCGGATCAGGGGGAAAATTTTAAATCACTTCCACTGATTTCCGGGGAGACCCAAACCCGGTGAATATGGGAATCACTCTTCAGCAGCCAACCATCACCCTCGCGGGAAAGAACCAGATCATTTACCCGGGTTCCATCGGCTGTAATTCCCCGCAGGGTTCCGACCTGCTTAATTTTCAAGACCTTCCCTGAAATCCAGGCTTCTCCATGCCAATCATCAATATCCAGCCTCATTTCACCATCGTCCATCTCTTGAATCTGCAGAGATCCCCGCAATTGCATCCCCAGCTCATTCAGCTCCCCCCCCCGGCTGGAGACCCAGGTCTGCCCATCCCCCTTCAACAGGGTGCTTCCCGGCTCTCCGGGCTGCCCCGGCAAATTCACCACCAACAGCTCATTTCCCCGCACCACAAACCCGAAAGGTGGCAACGCGAACTCGCGTCCGTCTACCCGCACCTTCCAGGGGTCAAACAGATCACCATTCACCCATATTTCAGTAAATGAATCCAGGCGGAGGTACAAACGACTGTCCTGCAGGATTCCCGCAGCCACGGCCTCACCCGCATCTAAAAATTTATTGCCGCTCCAGTAGGCAATCCGTTCCACTTTAGCGGAGGCAAAATGCTTTTGTAACAGCGACTGTATTCGCCGGGCTTTTATTTGAAGATCCGCCCTGCCCACTTCCGGACTTCTGCCGATGGCACCATAAGCCACCTGCAGCGCCAACAAGCGATCCAACAACACTTCTTCATCCACACCTTGATCCGATGGCAACCGGAAGTCACTCAAATCTCCCAAACCAATCATTTGGGAGATGGGGTGTACATTATACCAGGCAAAATGGGGCATGAGAGGATGCAATTCCTGTAAGCCCAGCGGAAAATCAGGTATCACGGCCGAGACCAGCCCGCTCCAAAACCATTCAGCCCCTCCTTCGCTCAAAACAGGGCCGCCCCATTCGGCTTCCACCTGTTGCAATAAAGCACCCGTCTCTGCCAGGGTCTGGGTGAAACTCCCCCCTCCTACACTTCTCACATCATAATCCAGAAATCTCCACGGGGGATATTTTCCCACCGCCGGTACCATTAAAACGCGTTCGGGATTTTTTGATCTGAAGTCTGATAATTTTTTGAGAGGCGTCTCCTCAAACAGTCCGGATTTTATCAGGTATCCTTCCACAGGATGCTCACGCCAGTCCCCTTGCGGACTGCGGGCCAACAACCGGTCCTGCCACGCTTCCTCCAGTGGCCGGATGGCCAGTAGATTCAAAGGCGGGGACACGTTCGATTCTCCGGATTGTTCCAATTCGAGATCCATCCGGTACATCGCCTTGGGCATTGCAGGAGACGGAAGAACTTCCTGCAACCGGTCGGATACCGTAAAATAGATCCGCTCCCTGAACATCGTACGGGTACCCCTCCACTGCGGCTCATAAATCATTTTCCCCAAAGCAATACTTTGTGGGCCCAGGGGATCTACGGTCTCTTGATAGTGACTGGATAAGGACGACCACCAATCCGGAAAACAACTCACAATAAAGGCATTCCCCTCATCCTTGAACGCAAAAACCGGCCAACGTTGATTCTCCTGTATTCTAAACAGTGGCAGGGTTAGGGTTTGGGGTATTGAGCCGTCTTCCCGGGAAATCTCTCCCAAATTCAGTTCCTTTACATTCTCCAACAGAGAATTCATATCCACCTGCAAGGTTTTACCGTGCAAGGAGAATTCAAACTGGAGTCCCTGGGTATATTGGAACATCAACCTGTCCCCATTCATGCGTGCAAACCGCAATTGTGGCAGCCCCTCCTCCGTCATCACGCCTGCGCTCTGCCAAAGAGCAGGATATTCTTTTTCATTCACCCTCACCGTCACCGCGGGCATCCCGGGTTGCGGCTGAATCTGGTAAGCCAGCTTTATCTCTTTGCTCTCGAAGTGGAAAACATATCCCGAATCTCCCATCCGCTCCAAAGAAGTGATCGACTTTCCTGAACGCGTTTGCGGTCGAAAAGCATTCGGACCAATGGGAAAGTTTAAGGTGACAGAGTTTTTACGCTTGGGTGCAAAGACCGGTGCATAGTCAAAAGGCCGGACGTAATGAACGGTCTGGGGAATGCTGCTCAGAACTTCCTGGTAAATTGACAACGAATCCAAATACAAATTCTGGGTACCGCCCAGGGTTGCGGGGAGATCCCAAATCAAGGCTTCCACCTGAACAGGTGTGGGAATTTTTTCCTGAATCCGGTAATGCAACATCTGCATTTCTGAAGAGGGAGAATAAGGGAGAATCCATTCTCCGGCTTTCCCGGTCGCATCCCGGTATTTCAGCCGGATCTGACAGTCATTTCTTAAACCCGCCTCTCCATCATGCCGGATCCACAGAAGAACCGTATCAAACTGAGATTGAATCTCCCAAGGTTCCCCGGGAGTGAGGGTAACGGTTCTGGGTCCGGGCAAATTCGGCGTAAATGAAATGAGAGCTGACGCCCGTCCCCAAAGAACCTGACTCAACTCCTTTTTCAGTTCAACCGTGCCCGCATCGGAAGTCACTTCCCAGTGGGCCAGCCGTTCAAAGTCAGAAACCGGGAGCCCCCGCCGGGGCAACTGTGGCTGTACATGCAATTGGGGCACCTGCTCAGGAGGAGGAGGCTCATCCTTGGCTGTGCGGCAGGATGAGGTCAGCAAAAGCATCAAGCCCAATATCAAAATAGAAATACTGCGGAGCATGATCCTATCTAAACAGGGCTATTTTTGGAAAACCAGAAATTTCCGGCAAAGGTAGTTAATCAAAATGGCAAAGACCACATCGCTGATCTTGGCCAGATATTCATTTATGCCAAAACTTCCCACCATCACACTGGCAATCGCAGTCCCCAGAAGGAAGGAGAGCAAAGAAACAGAAAAGAAGAGCAGGATTTCCACATGCCGGGAGTGCCTGCCACTCTGAAAAACCCACTTAAAATTGAGGATGTAGGCCACCACATTCGATGCCAGAAACGCAACCGTATTGGCTTTTATGTAAGACAACACCTGGGGATCCGACCCCATTTTACGTACCCAATCCGCCATTCCCGATACGCCGCCGGTCAAAGGCTCCAAGTCCGCAACCGCATCCGCGGGCATCGGAAAGATCCACTGAATACAGATCCAGAATGCGAGAATATTGGTTCCCATGGCGGCCACCCCTGCAATGCCATAACGGATAAACTGCAGGAGGGGATGCTGTTCACGCGAAAGGATGGCGTATAGCCATCCTTTCAAATCCCACAAACGGGGTAAACCGGCAAAATCCAACCGCATGGGATCAGCCGGATACTTCTTCGGTTACCCAGCTGAGAATATCCGCATCCAGTGGTTTCACCGAAACAATGGTGGCTAAACGGGTGCCGGATTCAGAAGGTACCTCAACCGAGTCCCCTTCCTTGTTTCCATCCAGCGCTTTCGCCATAGCTGAACCAATCGCAATGATGTTGCGTTCGGGTACAGAATCCCACTCACCCAACAAGTGATAAGTGGCTTCTTCATCGCCTTCAGCGAATCGAATGTGAACCGTGGTCGCAATCCCGGCTTCGTCGGAAGGAAAGTCAGAAAAGTCGGAAGCTTTCACCACCCGCAATTGATTTTCAATTTCCGCACGGCGTCCCATCAACACCCGCTGGGTATCTTTGGCCGCTTTGTACTCAAAGTTTTCACGCAAATCACCATATTCACGGGCAACCGCAATTTCTTTGGTGTTTTCCGGAATATCTTTTTGGATGAGTTTCTGCAACTGGGCTTCCTTCTCACGGTAACTGCGAATGGAACTCACCCGTGGACGTTCAGCCAATTCAACTGCCTGATCATCGGTTTTACCGGAAACAATATCACTGACAGAAGGTTCCAGCTTCACAATTTGACCCAGCACGGATGCTTTGTCCAACTGTTCCCAGGCCGTACTGTCTTTCACACCCTGGGTAAAGGCACGGCGCTGACGTTCATCCATACTGGACAAAACTTCTTTCAGCCATACGGGCTTCCGGAATACTTCACGCAACTGATTGCGCACCCGCAAACGGTTACCGGTGTAGTCACGGTTGATCACTTTCAGCACCCGGGCAACCAGGTCAGGCGTGTTACCATAATTCCATTCAGAAATCTTTTTGTTGTTCTGGGAAAGCCAGAACATTACGTCCACCTCGGCAGACCACTGATTCCATACTTCACGTAAGGAGCTTGCAACCCGGTCTTCCCTTTCCTGTTCAATCAACAGGCTGATCGCTTCATTCAAAGCGGAGTACTCCAGTTGTGGCAATACCGTGATCAGTACTTCCGCAGCCGCTTCAGGATCCGCTTTAGAAAGGGCGGCAAAGAAGGCTTTGGTTAAATTGGCCGAAAGCATTTCCACCGTGGTCAACAAACCATCGGGGGTTTTTGCAGTGGCAAGGAAGGTGGAGAGATCAATTTCTTCCGGAGAAATATCCAAACGACTGGCAATCAACCAGCAGCGTACCAGGTAATCATAATGACGCCCTCTGGCACCAATGACCACAAAGCGCAAGCGGTCCACCACAATTTTGCGGGCCGCTTCGTCTAATTCAGGAACCCCGGTGACCAGACATTCTTCCAAATCATTCAAAATCGCTTCCATGTTCCGCAACTCACCTAAGTTCCAGAACCAATTGCCATCGTAAGATTTTTCAGTGTCCAACAGTTCGAGCGGCTCGGAACGCTTGCTCGGGATGACAACCAAGGCATCTTTTTTCAGTTCTTTACGGGCATTGGCCCAAAAGGTTTTCCATTTTGCATCGGGGAAAATATCCGGCACCAATATGGACTGTAATTGCGGGGCGGCGGTGGGACCGAAACTCCGCAAGGCAATGCGAACCACTTCGGCGGGATTGCTTTTGACCAAATCTTCCATTTTTTCAGGGGTCAAATAACGGCGGGCATACAAATGGTTTTCATCAATACGAACCATTTTTTCCGCGGCAAAACTCAATTCCAACTCATGGTTGGGCTTTTCAGTGAAATCGACAACCACCCGGCGGTCTTCAAGACGGACTTCCTTCACCGTTCCGAAGCCGAAGTTTTTCATGAACACATAGTCCCCGGCCTGCAGCGCCGACAACATTTCCAGTCGGCGTAAAGCTTCTTTCGCTTTCAATCGGGGGTTTTCCATGCCGGAAAGTTCCAGTAACAGGATCTGCATGGGATCTTCCGCAAAGGCTTTGCTTAAATCGCGCTGTACGGTTTTGCGCCAACTGCGATCGCTGCTGTACCAATCAGCCATTACCTGATATAAACTGACCAATTGCGCATAAGCACCCTTTTCAACCAGTTGTAGACGGATAAGTTTTACGTGAGATTCCGCAGTTTCGGGGTCCTCGCGAAAAAGAGCCGTCAAACTCCCTAAAATCGGGGTGAGGTCTGGCGGGTTATTTTCAAGACACTCTAACATCAATACTTCACTAAATTCGCTCATCTTTATACGGCCTTCCGTGCTGGGTTATATGAAGACACACTTCTCCTCTTTTCTCAAGAAATGTCAAGTCAAGTAGACACAAAGTTGACCTTGGAAGTCAATTTAGAACCCTCTATACCCCCTACACCTCCCAAAAACCGAAATCAAACATGATATACGGCATCGAAAACCGGCAGCTCCAAGCTAATCCTTCAGGCGGATTGAAGGCCCAAGCACCCTTTCCGCCCTTTCCAGTCAAAAGATCCCGGGCAAAGACAGGCCAAAATTCGATGACGATTTCGATGTCGATATCGATTTCGATTGAGTAAAGGATCTATATGTCAAAAACCTCGAATCGTAGCCTAATAACCCAACGCGACCACGGAAAAACCCTCCAACAGTTTCTTCGTGATGAACTTCATCTCAGTAGCCGTCAGGCCAAATCCCTGTTGGATACCCGTGCGGTCTTTGTAAATGGCAAACGAATCTGGATGGCCAAACATACCTTGCGCAAAGATGACCTGGTTGAATGGCCTCAACAACGAAAAGCCCCCAAACTGGGGGATAATATTGATATCCTCTATAAAGATCCCTATATCATGGCGGTCAACAAAGCCCCGGGACTCGTCAGTGACCGGGACAAGTTCAGTGTCGAATCCCTCCTCCGGGAACAGGAAGGCAACCCCGCCCTCCGCGCCTTGCACCGCCTGGATAAACCCACCTCGGGTCTGCTGATGTTTTTGCGCTCTTCCGAACATCGGGAAGCCTATCTCGAACTTTTCCGCCGTAAGGAAATCCAGAAAACCTACCAAACCCTGTTAGTGGGACAACCCAGCCAGGACCAGGTCACCATCCGCAGAGCTTTGGATGGGAAAAGTACGGAAACCACCTTTCGGGTACTCAAAAGGCACGGGAATTTCTGCAAAGTGGAATGCCTCATCGGCACCGGCCGCCAACATCAAATCCGCCGTCACGCCATGGAAATAGGATGTCGGGTGGCCGGCGACACCCAGTACGCCCAACAAATCCCCATCTCCCCCATCGAAAAATCTCTTCCCCGGCAAATGCTCCACGCCTTCTCGGTCGAGTTCATCTGCCCCCGCAGCAAACGGAAAATCAGAATCCACGCCCCCTTCACTCACGACTTCCAAAGTGCGATCAAACAAATGGGATTGGGGTAGAAAAAACTTCCCCGTTCCAAGTTTCAATTTCCGAGTTTCGAATCCCAAGTTCCGAGTTCCGACTTCAGGCGGTTCGACGGAATGCCTTCAGGCTTCCGGTTTCAGAACCCAAGTTCAGCCATCCCCTTCCCAAAAGTTTTTTCTTCATCCACGTAAACGTAGTCCTCAAAAAACATCTCACTGAAGCGTCACCCGGAACAAACTTCCCCCTGAAGTCACATACAGGGTATTTTCATCCTCCCCGAAACAAACATTGGTGGTGTTTCCGGGAATCGGGATCATCCCCTGATATTTTCCTTTGGCTGAAAAAATTTGAATCCCCTGCTCATCCGGTTGATTTCGATTGTTCGTAAACACCGCCAGATAAAGATCACCCGTCGCCGGATGCACCGCCAATCCATCCAGCACTTTATCAATCCCGTCCGCCACCCGTTTGGGTGCATCCTCCACGCTTCCGTCATCATTCACCGGGTACGCCAGCGTCCAATGATCCATGCCCACATTCACATACAGGATTTTCCCGTCGGGTGACATAGCAATGCCATTGGGTTTATTAAAGGACTGCGGAATCGCCTTCTCCACTTCCCCGTCCGGCTTCACCCGATACACAAATTGAAAATCCACCCGGTCTTTTTTACCGAAATTCGGATCCGTAAAGTAGACAGACCCGTCCTTGCCGACAGTCACATCATTCGGATTATTTAAAGGCTGACCTTCAAACTCACTCGCCAACACCGTGAAGGTGCCGTCTTTTTCTAAACGGGTCACCCGGGTATTCCCCCCTTCACAGGTAATGAGTCGGCCCTCCGCATCCAAAACATTTCCATTGCCGCGTCCCGAAGCTTCCCGAAAGACTTCCAAGCCCTTTTTCTCAGTCCAAAGATACAGCTTTGACGCCCGGACATCACTGAACACCACCCCTTCCTTTTCAGGCACCCAAACCGGTCCTTCCGTAAACTCCAGCCCCTCCACCAACCGCTCCACTTTCGGGTCGGCGACTGCAACTTGTGCCAACAGGAACAATCCACATAAAATCTTATTCATAAGTTTTCTCCTAACATTGCCTACTCCACAATATAAATCGTGTAAAGCCCTTCATCCCGGTACACCGTGTTTGTCAGGGAAAAATCATCGTCCTTCTCTTCTTCCTGCTCCGCATCTTTTTCTCTTTCGAGCTTATCTGAATGTACGTTTACCGCAAAAGTATAAGACCCGGCTTCCGTGGGCACCCCAACAACCTCGGAATAGTCAACACCTTCTTCTTTATACCTTCGGAATTCTGTTCCCGGCGGAAGCGTCCCGTCCTCAAAGGTAAATATAAAATCATAACTGTCGTCAAACGGGGTGTTTTCCACCCGGGCGCCCAAACGGAAAACATAAGGTTCCCCCACTTTACCCTCCGGAGGTTGCTCACCCCAAATCACCAATTTATTACGACTGTGCGCATCGATAATTTCGTCGATGCAACCACTCGTCAAAAAAGTGACCAAAACCAGAATCAGAAATCGGGCTTGTTTCATTTCCTCACAAATAACAGACCCGGTATGGTTCCGGCAAGTCCAAAATAGAAGGGTTCATAGCCTTCCCAGAAATCCCCCAGATCCCAAGCCCACTTCATCACATAAAAGACAGACATTGCCAGCCCGCCCCCCACACATGAAACCACAAAGTTCCGGTCGGACAAACGACCGGGAAGCATATACCCCATCAACAGGGGAAAAAGCAGACAGGCCGTACTGAATCCACCGAAGAATTTCCAAATATCCACCAGCATCGTATCCTCTTCATCATAGAAAAAATACGCAATCGCCACCGCCAGCAGCGCAATCCCGATGGTTCCCAAATGATGAAACCCTACGGACCCCTTCCACTTTTTGGGAGCCAGATCGTAAGCCACTACCGTACCGGAAAGGAAAAGATACGAATCCAGTGTACTCAGAATCGTGGCCAGGATGCCTGCCAGAAAAAAGCCGCGTACGCCCACCGGCAAGAGTTGAACCGCATAGGTCAGATACGCGGTTTTACTATCGATATCCGGAAGCGCCGCCCGGGCATAAATCGCGCCGAAGGTGGTACAAAAATCAAAGCCCACCCAGATCAAAGTGGCCAACAGAATCCCTTTTTGCGCGGTTCGAACATCTTTGGCCGCCAGGCATCGTTGATAGAAATTGGGGTCCACCAGGGTTCCCAACGCCACCAAACCCCACACAAAAGTGGTCCCCATCGAATAATGACCCTGAAAAGGATTCCAGTGACTGGCCGGAACCGACGTGGAAGCGTGCAGCCAACCCAGTCCTCCAAAATTTTTCATACTGAAAACGATCACCAGCAGTACGGCAGAACACATTACCCCGAACTGAATCATATCCGAAAAAACCACCGAACGCAGCCCGCCCACCGTACTGTAAGTCAATACCCCCACCGTTCCAATCAACATGCAGACCCACAAACTTCCTCCGAAAAGCAATTGCAGGAAAAGGCCCAAACTGATCACGTAAACCACCGGCAACACATTAAACAGGTTCAGCCAGGCGCCTAATTTTCCGGAAAGCGGTCCAAACATTTTTTCCAGCAAATGGGGCATGGTCCGCGCCTCGGTTTCCCGGATTCTCCGCACCAGAAAGAAGGCAAAAATCAAATACGCCACATACCAAAACGCGCCCTGGGTCACCCAGGAGTATAAACCATCTTCGTAAGCATATTGGGTAACTGAAAAGATTCCACCATACCATGTGGCAACCAACGTGCCGGTAAACAATGGCAAGGTCAACCGGCGCCCCATCAACAACAGATCCAACAACCTTTCGTCCCCTCCTGCGGTTTCTATTTTCCGTTGGCGGAGATTTCCATAAACCACTGCGCCCAGCGTAATCAACAATACAAAAGCAAACACCCCCCAGTCTGCGGTGGATAAATGTTCAGGAATGAATATCGAGTTTTTCAAAGTGCATGACCCCTTAGTTCAATACGGCAAAAGGATAAATCCTAAACTGCGTTTAGCTTTCATCAAGCGATCTCAGAATCACCCTCTCGCAATCGTCAAGGTATTGATTTCAACTCCCCCCGCCTTTTTCAAAGCTCTGGCGCATGCATCGAGTGTCGCCCCCGTTGTCATTACATCGTCAATAATGAGGATCCGCTCCGGTACCTTGACATTTTTCTTTACGGCAAAGGCGCTCCGCACATTTTCCCGTCGGGCGGCTTTGGACAATTTGGTCTGGGTATCCGTGTTTTTAATTCGTTTTAACCCCGCCCAGGTTTTCAGGGACGGATCCAATTTCCGCACCCCCCTTATCAACTCCGCGTCCTGGTTAAAACCCCGTTTCCGCTGTCTGCTCCGGTGTAAGGGAACCGCGACCAGCACCAGACCCTCCGATTCGGGAAAGTAGGTTTTCAACCCTGCAAGTAACAAACGGGACAAGTCGGGGATCACGGAAAAATCCCGGTGATATTTAAGCGCATGGATCGCTTCTCTCACCCCGCCTTCGTAGTGATACAAACTGCGGCCCCGCTGATAGCGGGGCGGATTTTCTTCACAATCCGAACAAATAAATTCATGATCAATCCGTCCGGCCACGATCTGTCCGCAACGCTCACACCAGGGAGGACCCAGGGCCACAGAGTCCGCCCGGCAATCCCAGCATAAGCCGTGCTCATCCCCTTCCCTGATGTCTTTCCCGCAACTGCAACAGCTCCGCGGATAAATCTCATCCAGCAGTTTCTGCTTCAGTTGGGGAAGACCCGGGATCATTCGAAGCTCACCGCCCGGAGCGGATGCCAATCCAACAAATTCGCCGACCAGCCTTTCACCCGAGGATCTTTCAAATATTGCGTTGCCCCGAAATAGAGGGGCAGGATGGGAAGCTCCCCGAGCAAAACCGCCTCCGCATCTGCCAGCACTTTCATACGCTGCTCTCCGGCCTGCGCCGACGAGACCAACAATCCATCATAGCGCTCATTTTGCCATCCCGCGAGGTTGTTGCCCGCTTCAGACTGCCACAGGCCCAAAAAGGTTAACGGATCCACATAGTCCCCTACCCAGCCTAAATAACAAAGATCGAAGTCCCGCTCACGACGCCGACTGTAATAGGTTTGCCGCTCCAGATTCTCAATTTCAATGCGGATGCCCAGTTCCTGTATCCAACGCTGCTGAATCAGCTCCGCGACTTTCTGAGAGTCCTGACCACTCTGGTAGATAAAAATAATTTCCGGAAAATTTTCCCCGCCGGGAAACCCGGCCTCTGCCAACAAACGCCGGGCTTCATCGGCATCTTCCTTCAACAAGGCATGCGGTTGATAACCCGCGGTGCCGGGCGGCACATAACTGAACGCAGGTTTCCGCACCCCGTAGAGAACGGTTTCAGTGATAAGCTTGCGATCCAATGCCAGACTCAACGCCTTGCGGACCCTCACATCCTTGAGGGCATCGTGCTGCAAATTCACCGCATAGCCTACGGATTCCAAATAAGGATCCACCCGCAAAACATCCGGGTCTTTTTCCCGATAGCTCAATAGACGATGCCGCAACAAAGAATAGGTAACGTGGATTTCTCCAGACCGGAATGCGTTTTCTTCCGAACCGGGATTCTGAATGGGTAAAAATTCCGCGCCATTCAGTTCAACCGAATCCGCCTGCCAATAGGCTTCATTTTTGGCCAAAATAATCCGGTCTTCACTTCGCCATGCTTTCAGGACAAAAGCGCCATTTACCACAAGGTTTTCCGGACGGGTCCAGACGCCGTCCCTCGAGTGTTCACTGCCGAATTTCTTCAGTACATGTTCGGGTAAAGGAAACGCGGTCCAATGGGACAACAGTCCAAAAATGTAAGGAGTCGGTTCGTTGAGCTGGAGTCGGAGCGTTTTCTCATCCAGAGCCTTTACCCCCAGATCCTCCACCGGCATTTTTCCGGCATTCACCTCTTTCGCATTTAAAAGTGGGTACAGCATAAAGGCATAGGAGGCACCCAAATCCGGATGTAAGAGTCGTTTAAACGCAAATTCAAAATCCGAAGCCAATACCGGAGCTCCATCCGACCAGTTGGCCTCCCGCAAAAAGAAATCGATCTGCAAGCCATCTTCCGAAACTTCCCAACGTTCCGCCATTCCCGGTTCTGGGGTCAGGGTTTCAGATTGAATGCGGGTCAACCCCTCAAACAAATTGATGAGCACATTCCCCGCACTCACGGAAGTCGCCAAATGCGGATCCATGCTTTCAGGTTCGGCGCCGTTGCCCCGCAAAAGAATTCCCTCGGCCACAGCCTCATCCACCGGCAGAACTTTTTCGGTTTTAGGCCCGCAGGCCATCAGGAAAAGTGAGAGCAACAAGCAGACTTTCTTCATTTCGCAGACTCCAGATAGACTTCGGTATAATTATGTCGATCCAGAATGTTGGGATACCAGCCTTTCACCGAGGGATCGATGAGGTAATTCTGTGTATACCAATAGATGGGGATCACCGGCATTTCCTCCAGCAAAATTTCTTCCGCTTTGTCATACAACTTGAAGCGGGCTTCGGGATCCGTGGTGCCGGCGGCTTTATCAATGTAACTATCGTACTTCTCACTTCCCCATCCGGTATGATTGTTCCCGCCACCGGTAATATGCAAATCCAGGAAGTTGTGCGGATCCGCATAATCCCCTGCCCAACCCGCACGGGCCACATCAAAATCCAATTCCCGGCGGGTCACCATGTACACTTGCCATTCTTTGTTTACCAACTCACATTCAACCCCTAAATTCTGTTTCCACATTTGCTGAACAACCTGGGCGATGGTGCGATGGGCTTCACTGGTATTGTACATCAATTCAAACTTCGGAAATCCTTTCCCCTCCGGATAACCCGCATCGGCCAAAAGCTTTTTCGCTTTGGCCATATCTTCTTGAAGTTCCCGGGTCGCTTGAAACCCGCCCGTTCCCGGGGGAGTAAACCATTTTGCGGGTTTCTGACCGCCTTTCAAAATTTTATCGGTAATCAATTCCCGTTGCAAAGACAATGACAGCGCCTGTCGCACCCTCACGTCATCAAAGGGTGCCTTGCTGGTATTGATCAGATAATAATACGTGGTCAAATACGGATGGGAATACAAAAGTTCGGGCTTGTTTTTCTGGTAGTAAGGGAGCCGCGGAAGCGGGACACTTCCGGTTTTATGCAGCAGGCCGGAACGGAACATCCGCTCTTCGGTTTGTTGATCTTCCACGGGGTAGAAAAAAATCCCGTTCAATTTCACGTTCTTCCGGTTCCAGTAGGTCGGACTTTTGCGAACGAAAATCTGTTCCTTCAAACTCCATTCTTCCAAACGGAAAGGACCGTTCCCCACATAACGCCCCTCTCTGGCCCAGGGATTCCCCCGTTCGGTCACCGCGCCATACTTACGAACCGTCCCTTCATGAACCGGATAGAAGGCGTAGTGGTTTAACATGTTCAGAAAATAGGGGGACGGCTGCTCGAGGGTGATTTCCAGAGTGTGGTCATCCAAAGCTTTCACGCCCAAACTTTCCGGATCCTCTAACATTCCCTGATTAAAGCTACGGCCATTTTTTATCACATACAGCATATAGGCATATTCAGCGCCCAGCTGCGGCGAAAGCATTCTGCGGTAACTAAATACAAAATCACCAGCTGTGACCGGATCCCCGTTTGACCATTTGGCATCTTCCCGCAGGGAGAAAGTGAAAACAGTCCCGTCTTCGCTCTGTTCCCAGCTTTTGGCGACCCCGGGTTTCGGTTTTAAGCTTTTGCCATCCTCCCGAATCAGCCCTTCCATCAGCGCGCTGATGATCTGATGTTCCGGCACTCCGGTGGTGAGATGCGGATCCAAACTTTCGGGTTCCGCTCCATTTCCCAAATGAAGAAACCCTTCACGGTTGCCTTCTTCCACCCGGGTGTCCGCGTTCCCCACACCAGACAATATACAAACCATCGCAAGCAAAAATAACTTCATCCGTTTTTCCTTTTCTCTAAACAATCTTCACAAATACAAACATTATTTTCGTATCGAAATCCCAGCTCGGGATCCGTTTTATCCGTGCGTTTACAAGTGGCGCAGCTGTGGAATGGAATCCCGTCAAGGACCCTTGCCTTCTTCCTGAATTCGGTAGCCCGTTTTCTTTGTTTCACCGAACCCGCAAAGTCTTTACCGAAAAACAGCACAAATGGAACCAGCGCCCCGGCAGCTTCAAGTTTCAGGGGAAGCGGACCACTCACCAGCGCCAAAACAAACATGCCCCCGGCAATCATGCCCATATATTTTGCACGGACCGGAAGCACAAAAAACACCA
Organism: uncultured Verrucomicrobiota bacterium; assembly: GCA_937127435.1. GTDB lineage: Bacteria > Verrucomicrobiota > Kiritimatiellia > SS1-B-03-39 > UBA6053 > UBA6053. The sequence continues at coordinate 26,114 of CAKZLZ010000083.1, forward strand.
TGAAAATATAATCAGGAAACACTCTCGCAAAGGCCATACTCATGCTGAGAAAAATAAAGAAATTCGAAAAATCAGCTCCGGGAATGATAAAAGATAGCAGTACGGTAGAAAACCACCCCAGACCCAAATAGAAGGCAAAGCGGAACTCTCCCCATTCCCATTCCAGTTTGCTCCCCGTGAGGTAGGTGATATAAATAAAGAATACGAATGCCAGATTGTTGAAACGCAGTGGATCCAACATGAAGGAGAAGATCCGCCAGACCTCACCGTCCAGAACCTTGGATGCATTAAGATTCAACAAGTCCAATGAAATTTTATTTGTGCTGATGGCAAAATAAAACAGCACATGCCCCGCCAACAAGGTGATTAATAAGTAGGGAAAGGTAAACTTTCCCCATTTTTGTTCTAAACGATCCAATAATTGCATAGGATATGCATACCACTGACAAGACCGCTTGCAAGCGGTGAGACATAAGAAAACGGACGTCCCGGTTGACAGAAAACCGTTTCAGGGATCTGATAGCCTGTCCCGGGTTCTGCGTGCCCCTTCGCGTAAACGCTTGGGAAGAACCATCTGAAGATGGGACTCGGAACATTCCCTCCGGTTTCGCGCGGATTTCAGGTTCGGAGTCCCGACTTCAGAAGCCGTAGTTCCATCGCCCCGATGGTAAACGAATGCTTCGTGTTTACCGCGGGGGCCCCTGGCCGCTGGGGCGTCCTTCGGGCAGGCGCGGAACTACGCCTTGAAACCTAACCATCTGAAGATGGAACTCGGAATATTTCCTCCGGTTTCGCGCGGATTTCGGGTTCGGAGTCCCGACTTCAGGCGGTTCGTCAGGAAGTCTTCAGGCTTCCAGTTTCAGAACCCGGGTTCCGCAAAGTTGATCCCGGCTGGCTCAACTCGTCCACGATCACCTCCGCAATCCTTTCCGGAGAATACCATTCCCCCTGCCCGATTCCCGGACATTCTTTGCAGGTTTTTTTCCAGGACCGGTCATTGCGGACATTCTGAAACCAAAAAGGATAGGTGCGGCACTGCCGGGGCTTTACTTCATGAATTTGGCAGCGGTTGTTCACGAAAAACACACAGTCTCCATTTGCTTTCTCTTTCAGCAACACTTCCCCTTTTACCACCCGGGTTTCCGCTTTCCGGAATTCGGCTTCCGACTGATTCCTGAACTGGGAAATTATACGGATCTCCTTATCCGAGACGCGAACTTTTCCGGGGGCTCCACTGCAACATGCACCGCAATCTGTGCAGGAAAAATGAACCCCGTCCGCCAAACTTGCAGGAAGTTGGGAGTGGGCCCGCGATTTTTTCAATTCTTCATACATCTATCAGGAATCCAAAAGCCCGCGCTTTTTCAGTGCTTCAACCAGATCTTCAAAGTCCTTCTCAATTTTCACGATCAATTGTTGGGCTTCGGTATCTTTGTGAAGTTTACAGGCGTGTTCAAATTTCAGCATCCGGTCACAGAGACGGTCCGCCGCCAAATTCAGCAGAGCGCCCCGCATGCGGTGGGCAGATTTGGCCGCATCGTCATAGAGATGACGTGCGAGCTCAATTTGTAAATCCGGCAGTTCTGCCTGCGTAGAAGTGATCACTTCTTCGATAATACTTTTGACCAGATCTTTGTCTCCCAACTCCTCTTCCAAAGAAAAGGAAGATCCCACCACCGGCTGATTGGATTCAGGAAGCTCCAATTCCGGCGGGGCGTCACTCTCTTTATCCGAGGGAGTTAAGTAAAGGGATAGCACCCGGATCAATTCCAGTTGAGACACCGGTTTGGCGATATATTCGGACATGCCGCCTTCCAGGCAAAGTTCACGGTCCCCTTCCATGGCATTCGCGGTCATGGCCACAATCGGGATTTTGCTATCCAGAACTTGTGAATCTCCTGAGCGGATCCTCCGCGTCGCCTCTAATCCGTCGAGGATGGGCATTTGCACATCCATCAACACCAAATCATAGGGCAAGGTCTCCAAAGCATAAATGGCTTCTTCACCGGAAGCGACCGCATCCGCATGAATATCAAAGCGCTTCAGCATACCAATGGCCACCTGTTGATTGATGGGATTGTCTTCAGCCACCAACACCCGGGACCCGCGGTACGAGGCCATTACCGGAGCGGGACGGGGAGTGTTTTCCAATTCTTCTTTCGTGACCGCCAGCGCATTTAATAAAGCTTTCAGGGTTTCATTTTGGGGAACCGGCTTCATCAATACCGAACTGAATCCAATTTGATGGATCAGGAATTTGGAGGGAGAAACCCCCACCGATGACATCAGAATCAAACGGGTGTCAGCGATCTTCGAATCGCTTTTGATTTTACGGGCCAAAGTGACCCCATCAATATCCGGCATCTGCATATCCAAAACGCCGATGAGGAAAGGATCCTGTTGCACCCGCGCCTCTTCCAGCATTTCCAGCGCACGCACGCCCCCTTCCGCTTCTGCCACCCGCATATTCCATCCCAACAGGCGTTTGGTGATAATTTCACGATTGGTTTGATTATCATCAACCACCAATACCCGCACCCCTTCAACCGTATCGGGAACCACCAAAACATCCGGATGCGTTCGACTGGATTTATCCACTTCCAGAACAAACCAAAATTCGGAGCCTTTCCCGACTTCACTTTCCACGTGAATTTCTCCGCCCATCAGTTCGATCAACTGCTTGGAGATCGCCAACCCCAGTCCTGTGCCCCCAAAACGGCGGGTAATCGATGCATCCACTTGCGTGAACTTATCAAACAAATTGTCTTTGGCATCTTTAGGAATACCGATGCCGGTATCACGAACACTATAGCGGAGGCGTACCGTATCCTCTTTTTCCTCTACCAATTGAACCCCCAAAACCACTTCCCCTTCCTGGGTAAACTTGATGGCATTGCCCGCAAGATTTGTCAGCACCTGACGGAGCCGGCCCGAGTCGCCATTTAAATGGTTGGGGATTTCAGAATCCACATCGCAAAGAAATTCGATATTCTTCTCTTGGGCACGCACCGCAAGACTGAGAGAAAAATCTTCAACCATGGCATTCAAATCAAAATCCATGGCTTCCAATTCAATCCGGCCCGCTTCAATCTTGGAAAAATCCAAAATGTCATTAATCAAATTAAGGAGCGACAGGGCGCTGCTTTCCACCGATTCGGCATAGCGTTTTTGTTCATCGCTCAGGGACGTATCCAATAACAGACCGGTCATCCCCAGCACCCCGTTCATCGGGGTGCGGATTTCATGACTCATATTGGCGAGAAATTCACTTTTGGAACGGGTGGCGGCTTCAGCGGCCATGGCGGCGGATTGCGCTTCTAAAAACGACAATTGCAGAAGTTCATTGGTCTTGGTCTGCTCAATATTGGCCTCGTTTAACTTGCGTTCATTTTCTTTCTTGCGGGTAATCTCGGAAAGATAGCCGTTCCAGCGGTCTGTCAATGCCGGATCTAAAGAAGCACTCACCTCAAACCAGCGGTCAGGCTGGCCTTTCTCGGTCAATTTGAATTCAAGCACATCATGATGATTCACGGTTTCACCTGAAAACAGTCCCAGAAAAATATTCTGTTGTTCCGGTTCAAATTTATCCAACAAATAGGACGCGTCATCCACCACTTGCCTGGGGGTCAAGGAAAACAAGGTCCGCACCGCTTCACTGCAATATGTAAAACGGAAAGTGCCGGATTCTTCATCCCGCCGAATTTGAAAAATGATGCCCGGCAATTGGGCCGCCATGGTGCGCAGATGCAGCGTATAAATCCGCTCCTTAAAACGGCCGGCCAAATACAGCTTCAACCCACCCGCACAAATCGAAATCAAAATCGCTGAGCCCAACAACGTCCATCCGCTCACCCGTTTATACGATGCATGGATCCCGAGTAACTCAGGTTCATTCATTTCCAGAAAAATCAGTACGGCCGTGTGATCCCCATGCAGATCCGCGATGGGTAAATATCCGAAAATATTGCGGCTGGTTTCATTTTTAACCACGAAAGCCTCCGGTTCCCCTTCCTTATCGGCAAATCTGAACTGCCGGGTCATTTTATCCAACAGCTCTTCACGACCCGCCTCGTCTTCATCTCCGGTAAAGGCATGGTTTTGCCATCCCATGCCGCTGACCACCCGATAGTCTTCAGACAGAATAGACATTTCAAAGCCTTTGGGACGGTTTTGGTCATTCTTGTTTTCCAAAACCGATTCTTGGATAAGATACAAATAATCTTTTTCGTGGGTCGTTTCCTGCATGTACGCAATATATTCCTTCACCGGGAAACTGAACACGACCGTACCCACCTGCCGACCGCTGATTGAAACCGGATAACTTGAGCGGAAACCATTAAAATGTTTCCCCACCGAGAACCAGGACCTAGGCGCCGCACTTTCAGAAATTTCTATCGGCAAAGGTTGATCTCCTGATTTTCCCACCACCAACAAGGGTTCATCATCAGGCCCATAGAAGGCGACATGGTATACTCCCTGCGGTTCGATTCGCTCAAATACCGTTTGTGATGCCGTTTTTAACTCATTGAGGGTGAGGTCCCGGGTAGCACCGGCCTCTGTATACTGAATACGATCCATCAGCACGGCGGCCGGAAGATTGGCCATCATGTCTTTAAACATCATATCCGACACACGTTCAAAATGAACTTGTGCAGAATTAAACTCCTGTTGATATCCCGACATCCGCCGTTCCAGAAGAAAATCGATTTCTTCTTTCCGGTCATTCCCCAGAATCAGCACCAAGACCCAGGAGAGCAGCAAGTAAAGGAGCGCAAAGGCAATAAACAAGGAGAAGAAATCCACTTTCCCTTTTACATCGTTCCTTGCTGAGGATTTTTTAAGTCGTTTTTGCATCATAAGTAATAAAAGCACCATGCAATAGTTTTGATATGAATGAAAAGCGAAAAGTCACTTGGAATACAGGTGAATGATTCCCCTTGAAAGGCTTAGATCTATAAACCGGATGCGCCTCCAAGCCTTCTTAGACTTGACGCATCCGCCCATTTTCAAGTAAGGCACTTGCATGTCCACTTCCCTACCCGGCATCCCTCTCGCTGGCGATCAACAAGACGCCCAAAATTTATGGAACCTCCTGCAGTCAATGCCGGTGGATGAAGACTGCACCCAACAGGCCGCAGAACCCATTCGGAAACGCCGCACCACCATCGCCCGCCCGGTGTCCGTACAAGGGCCCGGCACCTTTTTCGGGAAAGAAACCCGAACCATCGAATTTTTACCCACCGAACGCGAAGGATGGTGGTTTGACCGTGGAGATCATCCCGATTGGCTGCGTATTCAAGTGGCCATCCAAAATGTCTGGACCACCGGCCAGGTCGTAAGCAATATTGTGTTGCGAAGCGGTCAACCCCATAACTATGTCCGCCTGGTTGAACACATAATCGCCTTGCGAATGGGCATGGGTATTGACGATCTCACCATCAAAATTGACTCGGGAGATCCCCCGCTCTTCGATGTGGGCAGCATGCCATTGGTCGAAGCTCTGGAATCCGTCGGCACCGTAGACTCTTCATTTCCCCTGGATTACGTCACCGTAAAAGAACCGGTTCACTTTTCCACGCCCGAAGGCAAATTGTTGGTTTTCGAACCTGCAGACCCGAATGATCCGAAATTGGAACTGGATTGCGGGATCTCTTTTCCAAATGTGATCGGGGAACAACGAATCAAACTGGTGGTCAACCGTGACACCTTCCGCCGGGGCGCGCATGCCCGCACCAATACCACCGCCCAGAAAAAACTTTACTGCCAAAGCGTAGGCAAACTTTTCGCCGATGTGCGGAACTTGGGCTACACCGATAAAAATGTACTGATTGCCGGCACCAAAAAATACCACAATGAACCTGAACCCAGCCTCTGGGTGAATGAAAAGTCTCTGGAAGCGGTATGGCACCGGGCCATCCTCGATTTGTTGGCCGCAATCGCACTGATCGAAAGCGGAAACTTTATTGGCAAAGTGTCGTCATACAAAGCAGGCCACGCCATGGATGTGCAAGCGGTGAAAGCTCTGTACCGGCAAGACCTTTTGACCAAAGTGGAGCTTCCCTCCAACGACCCGGTTCCTGAAGATGGCGACCCGCTATAATCAATGGCCAGGGAAACCGGTATGTCCACACGGAATGAGAAAATGAACGACACCTGGCCCGACCCGGCCCTGCAAGTGGTCTTGATGGAACCGGAAATTCCTCCCAATACCGGTAATATTTCCCGAAGTTGCGCAGCCACCGGAAGCAAACTGCATCTGGTGCATCCCTTAGGATTCGATCTTTCCGAAAAAGCCGTCCGCCGCGCCGGACTGGATTACTGGCCCCACGTGGATTTGCACGAACATGATTCTCTGGAAGCCTGCTTGCAGCAACCCCACCGAAAAGTCTGGTATCTCAGCACCAAAGCCACCCGCAAATATACGGATGCTGATTTTGGCCCCGGAGATATGCTGGTATTTGGTCCCGAAACCCGCGGCCTGCCCGAAGACATTCTCGAAGCCGCCGGTGCCCGGGCCCTCACCATCCCCATGCAGACCCACGCCGTCCGCTCCCTCAACCTCGCCACCTCCGTGGGGATTGTCCTCTTCGAAGCCCTGAGACAGGTAACGTAGGCTTTCCAGCCTGCGGGAGTTCAGACATTCCTGTCTGAAACCATTCAGCTTCAGGAAAGTACACATGAACCGACTTCCTCCCATTATCGCTTTCAGATCTCTAAACCTGTTTGCAGATCAGGGGCTTTTGCCCAATCAAAAGTCCTGAATCGTTTACAGGCCCAGTTACGCCGTGGCGCCCTCACCTATTCCGGAACCGAAAAAGCCTGCAGACAAAAATAAAGCACCGGACCCTTTTGGGCTCGGTGCTCCTTGACCTCGAATGCACAGGCTGAGAGCCTGTAATCCCGCAGTCACGCCATGGCGTGACTACGTTACTTCCTGCCGGCCTTTCATGGCCCGCTTGAGCGTTTCCGGATCGCTATACGCCAGGCCGCTTCCTGCCGGCAACCCAAAAGCAAGGCGGGTGACTTTAATGCCGAGTGGTTTCAGAAATTCTCCCAGCATACTGGCCGTGGCGTCACTTTCCACATCGGTGTTTAATCCCAACATCACTTCTTCTACGCCATCATTTTTGATTCGAAGTAAAAGCTTTTCAATAAGTTCCCGGGTCACGGTTTCATCCTGCATGGGTGAAATTTTTCCGCGCAGACAATAATACTTTCCGGGAAAACTACCGGCCTGTTCGATCACCTGAATATCCGGGGCCCCTTCCACCACACAAAGCACTTTTGAGGTACGTTTGGGGTTGGTACAGATCGCGCAGGGATCCCGATCCACGGCCGTCAGGTTTCCACAGTGACTGCAGAGTCCTATTTCATTTCCGGCCCTTTCCAGGGCCACAATCAATTCTTTTAACAAGCCCTGATTCCGCAAAAGCAGACGGTACGCCATCCGCTCCGCGGTACGACGGCCAATCCCGGGTAACCGGGAAAGGGTTCGAATCAATTCTTGAAGCGCTTCAGGCATCTTAGAAAGGCATTCCGGGGATGTTCATCCCTTTGGTCAATTCGCCCATTTCTGCAGCCATGGTTTCTTTGCCTAAATTCACCGCACCTTGCACGGCCGCTAAAACCAGATCCTGCAACATATCCACATCCTCGGGATCCACCGCTTTGGGATCAATTTTGATATCGCGAACCGAACCGTCACAAGTGGCGGTGACCGTCACCATGCCCCCACCGGAACTGAAAGAAATTTCCCTTTCAGCGAGTTCGGCCTGAACTTTCTGCATCTGGGCTTGGAGGCCTTGCGCCTGTTTCAACATTTTCATCATATTTGCCATCTGTTTTCTCCTTTCGGGTTAACGTTGTATATCAATAATATCACCATGAAAAACTTCCAGTACATTTCGGATGGATGTGTTTTTCACCCATTCTTCCGGATTGTTGCCTGCGGTTTCCATCGAAAAGGGTTTATCTTTTTCAGGCACCTTCTCCCCCACTTCCGGGGCATGGTGCGACCATTTCACCGACTCTTTCATCACCTGATATTCGATGCCGATCGATCGCCCCAGCAGGTTGGAAAATAATTTATGCAGTCCCCCGTGATCGAGCATTTTGACTTCCGCCATCACCCCGGGGAATTCAGGATCAAATCCGACGGTAAGTTGGGTTTCACTCAGCTTCATCGGCCAGGAGTCCCGCAAATCTCTTTTTAAGGCGGGTTGTAAAACCAGGCACTGCTCAACCAATTCGGCCCACTTCTCCCGTAAATTTTCCAATTCAGAATTAAAGGCTGCCGGATCTTCTTTTACCAAAGCTTCTGCGGGCGAGGCTTCAGGTTCGCTTACCGGTTCAGGCGGAGGCGCGGACCTGGGTGGGGGCGCTACTTTTTTTTTTCGGTTTCACCGGCCGCAGGCAAACCGGTTTTTAACCGCTCCACCTGATTCCAAACTTCATCCAGGGTCGCAAAATGCGCGGTGCGTGAAGCGGCAATCAAAGCGGTTTCCAAATGCGTGCGTTTTGAAAGCGAATATTTCAGTTGCTCAGAAGCAGCCATGAGTTTTTCCATGAGCGCGGAAACCCGGGAGGGTTCCACCCATTCGGCCTGTTCGCGAATTACCGCCGCCTGTACATCGGGCAGTTCGTTTAACAGCCCGCCCTTCGGACTGTAAGCCTGCACCAGAATATGGCGGAGATGGATCACCAAATCCAACAGCACCCGTTCCAAATCTTTTCCGGTTTGGTCAAATTCCGCAATCGCTGATAAAATACCGGGGATATCGTGTTGCAAAATTGTAGCCGACAATTCTTCCAAATGCTTTTGGGAAACCAATCCGAAGACCGAGAGCACATCTTCTTCTTTTAAACTTTTACCCCGGAAAGAAATCAACTGGTCCATAGCCGAAAGTGCATCACGCATTCCCCCCCGGGCGCCGCGGGCAATGGCCAATAAAGCGGCATCTTCGACTTCCACGTTTTCCGCAGTACAAATTTCTTTTAAGCGGCCGGTGATATCTTTGGCTAAAATCCTGCGTAAATCAAAACGCTGGCAACGGGAAAGAATGGTATCCGGAATTTTCTGGGGTTCGGTGGTCGCGAACAGAAATTTGACGTGAGGAGGCGGCTCTTCCAAGGTTTTCAGCAAGGCGTTAAATGCGCCTTGGGTGAGCATGTGCACTTCGTCGATCAAATAAATTTTAAACAGGGAATTGTTGGTGCCGAATTTGGCATTTTCCCTGATTTCTCGGACATGGTCCACTTTGTTGTTACTCGCACCGTCAATTTCCAGCACATCCATGGAATTTCCAGCGGTAATCTCTTTGCAGCGGTTGCAGGTATTACAGGGAGTCGCAGTCGGTCCATTTTCGCAGTTCAGACACTTGGCAAAAATACGGGCCATGGTGGTTTTACCGGTTCCGCGTGAACCCACAAACAAGTAAGCGTGCCCTACCCGCTCCTGATCAATCGCCCGACCGAGCGTTTCGGTGATATGCGATTGACCCACAACCTCGGTAAAGGTTTGGGGACGGTATTTGCGTGCTAGAACTTCGTAGGCCATAAGGAGTAATATTTTCTCGGAATATGAGTTCCAGTGATGCGGCTCAAGCCAGGTGGTCTACGGCGCCCAGACTGCCGGTCTTAGTGCTGCTACCTTCCGGTCCTGACACAGTTCGTCCGCGTCTGTCGCATAGGACCCAGCCTTCAACACCGCACCACCGGAACTCATGCTCCGAGTGAATGAGCTGTATAACACGCCGCCGGATGATGGCAAGCAAGGTTTGTGATTTTTGAAGGGGTAGCCTCGATACCTGAAGAATACGGGTCGATGGCTTGATTTTTCAGCACTTTACACATTCCAAATTTCAGATCCCGGGTTCTCAATTCCCCAATTCCCCAATTTCCTTCCTACTCATCCACCTTAATGACCATCAAAGTCATATCGTCATACTGGGGCATCTGGCCCACAAAGCGCAGAACCCGTTCGCGGACAATGTCCGATATTTGCGCAGGACTCCGCTCCCGCCCGGCGGCCATCGCCCGGGCAAGCGGTTCCAATCCCCATTCTTCATGTTTTGCATTCATCGCTTCGGTAATACCATCCGTATAAACCATTACCACACTTCCGGGATCCAGAGTGATCCGGACCGTTTCGATCAACTGGTCAAACAATTCCGCATCCACCAGCCCCACGGCCATGCCCCCACTTTCTTTGCGAAGCACCTCGTTATGACCGGGGCTTAAAATCATTGCCGGATCATGTCCCGCACGCGCCATCGCCAATTCGCGGGTTTCCGTGTCGTAAACCATATAAATCATGGTCACAAACATGTCTTCGTAAATATCCCCGATCATGGTTTGGTTTACTTCCCGCAACACTTCCGCCGGATCCGTTTTCTTAGAGGCATGCGCCCGCAAAACACTGCGGCAGATCGACATCATCAAGGCCCCGCCAATCCCTTTGCCCGACACATCCGCCACTGCAAATCCCACGTAACGGTCGTCAATGGGAATCACATCGTAATAATCGCCGCCGACCTCCTGGGCCGCCAAATTAAAGGCATGAATACTCAGCCCTTTCACATCCGGCAATTTTCGGGGAAGCAAGCTGGTTTGAATACGTTTGGCCAAATCCAAATCCTGATCCATTCGCCGTTTCTCATCCAATGCCGCCCGGAACTGGGCATAATAAATCGAAAGGGAAGCTTGGTCCGCCAAGGCCTGCAATAAATTCTGATCCCGCTCTCCAAGCGGCACATGGTCCACGCGGTTCACCACACAAACCACCCCGATCACTTCATGCCGGAAACGCATCGGCACCAGGAGCAGACTGTTTACATCCAGCAGGCTTCTGTCGTAATGGGGCACCCGGGGATCCAACTCAGCTTTGCTGATCAGAATCGGGGTTCCGAAATCCGCCCCCTGACCGATCAAGCCTTCCCCTACCGCCAATCGCGTATTCAAAATCATTTCTTCGATCTGCTCGTTTTTTAATGCGCGCACATCCATGCCGCCGTAAAACTGATGCAGATTAAACATGGGAGGAAAAACACCGGACACCGCGCGACATCGCAACATGTCCCCGTCTTCCCGCAGATAGATCGCCCCGCCCGAAGTATGGGTGGTCCGCAATGCATAATACAACACCCGCTGCATCAGTTTATCCACATCCAGCGTTTCCGATTCCGTAAACGTCTCCCCGATATTCTGGACGTAGTTAAAGATGACTTCTTTTTCTTTAACCAGATTATCCCGTTCCAACCGAATGCGGCGTAACACCCGGATGCCGAAATAAGCGGCCGCAAAATTGGTGATTACCAGAAACAGGCTTAGCCCTCCCAGTACGGGAACAAGCATAATTGCCAAGGGGAAGGGGTGAAGCCACATCATCATTCCTGGGAACTAACTTTGGCGCTGAATATCCTCACGCAGATAATCGAGTACATCCTGAAAGCGTAAACGATTGTCATCGTCAATCTCCACGAGTTTTTCATGGGCTTCAAGCATGGTGTGCGCCGAGTCCAGTGGCGTTTCCTCTCCCCGCTCCAATTCAGAAAGTTCCTGAGGCGATTGATCAGGCAGATCCATCTGAATATCCACAAGTTGGTTTAACCCCAAGGTCTTCATCAGGTTGATCAGTTTATCGGAAACACTGCAAAGGATGATTTTCTTACC
>CAKZLZ010000084.1 GCA_937127435.1 uncultured Verrucomicrobiota bacterium
TGACTGTCATTCTCCCTGAGACTTTGGCAGCGTACCAATGAAACTTGGAATAAACATATTCAAATGGATAACGTTAACATGGTGAAAAGCCGCCTGGAAATTTTGTTGGCACGATGCCGAGGTCTCCGTGGGGCGCTTCGGCGGGATGCATCAATACCGCAGGCGATCCGGTGCTGGTAAAAGTGGCCGCGCACTTGGCGGCAATATGATAACTCTTGCCCATACCGGTGAAAATGATTTTCCGTCCGGAGGAAACGGCCTGACAAATCATGGGAACCGCCTCAGTGAGTGCAGGGTCTAATTCCTCGGTGACACGGGTGAGTTGATCAATGTCCGTTTGCAAATAAGAACGGGCTTTTGCCAGTAAGGGATCTGATGGGTTCATGGCGCGCACCCTGTATTGCGAAAGGGCGGTCGACAACCCTTTTTTTAGGGGATTTTGTAGGCTAGACACTTCCGCCCTTTTATCGTCCCTATTTTGATTACCGGGAACAACCTGCCTTGTTTGAGCGGATAGATCAGATCCTGAATCAAACCGGTGTGGACCAGGGTTGGGTACTGGGTTGGATGCGTGAACGGGAAATCACCTCTGATCGGAGAACCGCAAACTGGCGGGGCAAAACGGGTTCGTTTTCGGAAACGATTATGATTTCTTTTTTTGACTTCTCACGAAAATCGATTTACACCTTTGGAATGTATACGTTGTCATTTAAGTTGAAGGTGAGAAACATATGAATGAAAACCGTTCTGTAACTTCTGTAGATGTCGCAAATTTGGCTGGTGTCAGTCAGGTGACGGTATCCCGTACGCTTAGTGGCAAGACCTCGGTGTCGCCCAAAACAAAAGAGCGGGTAATGGAAGCGGTAGAAAAGCTGGGGTACCGCCCCAACAGTGCAGCCCGGGCTGCGCGGACAGGGAAGACAGGAAATATTGGTCTTTTACTTTCGACCGTTCCGGGGCGCTCCCGGTTGCAATCCAACTTTATCCGTTCGATTCACCATGAACTGAATCATGAAAATCTGCATCTTACCTTGTCTATAATGGACAAGGAGGAGCTGTCAGATGAAACCAAATTTCCAAAGTTACTGAAGGATGTGCTGGCGGACGGTTTGATTTGCAATTATACCCACGGGATTCCACCGGTGGTGTTGAACTTGATTGACCGCTATCAGGTACCGGCCGTGTGGGTGAATACGCCAATGACTTATGACTGTGTCCTTCCGGATGACCGGGCCGCCGGGAAAATGGCGACCGAACATCTGATCAGCCTTGGACACCGCAATATTGCCTATATGGGGTTTGCTCAATCCAGTCATCACAGTGAACAGGATCGGACCACCGGGTATCGGGAGGCGATGTTGGAAGCGGGACTTCCTCCCCGGGTGCAAATGATGACGACCGACAGACTCATTGAAAAAATGCGTTTGACTCATGACAACCGGGTTGGGTTGTGCCGTTCCTTTCTCGAGGCACCTGACCGGCCTACTGCAGTGGTGACGTATTCTATGACTGTGACGGAGCCGTTGTATGTCGCTGCGGTGGGAATGGGGCTGGGCATTCCCGATGATTTGTCTGTGGTTACGATCGGGGATGACCTTTCAAATCCTTTCGGATTTCCTTTTACCACCGTGCTCCTTTCCTCCGAAGACTTGGGAAGGGCGGCCGTGCGCATGGTGCTGCGGAAGCTCGTGAAACCGGGTGTCAAGCAGACGCCGGTCACGATCCCTCCGGTTTTAAATATCGCGGCCAGTTCTCAAAAGGTATCTTTATGAAAAATTATCAAACCCGATCCATTTGTCGCTCAGGATTCACCTTGATAGAGATGTTGGTAGTCATTGCCATTTTGGCATTACTGATCACCTTGGTGTCTCCGGGGATTTCCCGCACCTTGGAGAAGTCCCGTGACATGAAATGTTTTTCACAGCTGCGGCAACTCACCACGGTAACATTGGCGATCGCCTCGGAAAGGGGCGGAGGCATCCTGCGGGCCAACGATGATCATTATGTGGGATCGAAACTGGTGGATGGGGACTGGATCCGGCATGTGGGCGCCTATCTTTCAGGGGTTTCTCATGACACCTATGTGCAAACGAGCGGTCACCGTGACCAATCCATGTTTATTTGTCCGTCCGTGAAAATTGCGGCGGAAGGTCCGTCGACTATACAGTACGGAATGAACCGCTACTTTGAACGTCAACAGTGGGGTTGGGGTGAGCCGTATAAAAGTATGGGCTGGCGCGAGGATCCCACCCGGTATGAGTTGATTACGGTGTTGGAAATCCAGAACCCTGCCCGCACCTTTCTGTTCGGAGATAAAACGACGCTTGACTGGGCGCCGTTGATCGCTCCGACCGGCGCTTATATTCCGGAAGCCCGTCACAATGGGATGGCGCATTTTTCCTTTGTCGACGGCCATGTCGAAGCGCTGGAGCCTGCAGAGTATGTAGATACAGATTACTATCTGTTTCTGAATTAATGGCACCTATTCAGTGGTCACTAAACGTAAAGAAGACTCTTTACCATTCGGATCCACCGGATGTTCCCGAAGGACATATCCCTGTACTTCGGGGGGGAGCGGCATGCGGTTTACTTGGTCAGAAGAAAGGACCGCGGCAAAAACGGGCACCGGATCAGCTGAAGTTTGAACGGGAATACCACCGGTCAGCACCACAAAGGCTGAAACCCCGGGGGTGGGGTTGCGAAGCGTGGCGGTCAATTGGGGAACAGGATCACCGGCTTGCATTCGCTCCCGAACGGCTTCGGGAGGTAATGTCAACGATTCGACCGAAAAGGGAATTAATTTGAATTTGGATGAATCCAGCTCCGCGGTTAATCCTGTGAGCAGGGCTTGATCCGTCGGAGAATTTTCATCCGCCCACACCACCAGGGTGCCGCCTTCCGGAAAGGTTTCCTGAATCGCTGAGGCGAGCAGTTTACCGCCGTTCTTATTCTCTTTTAGCGTCACTTTCCGGGTGGATTCCGCCATATCTTTTCGTCCACAGGCTTGAACGGTGATGAGGAGGGCGGAGAGGATCAAAATAGATAAGGGACGTGGGGGCGTTTTTTTCATGAGTGATAGATTCATATGAACTCTTTTATGGAGGAACTTTCTAAATTCGGGATATTTACCTTTTCAGGTTTGACAGCATCCACAAAGTTTTTTACAACAATGACAACGTAGTCATTATGAAGTGTTTTTATTGAAGTACAATAGATAATTTAAAATATTTGCGGTTGCGATTTGGATTCGCTGAATCCGCAGCAGAGAAGGAGACCCACAAATATGATGCTCAGGAAACAGATTTGGATCGTCAGTGTATTATTTTTAACCCAGACGCTTTTTGCGGAAGGTCGGATCGGCGTTTTTGATCCGGTGGAGGGAACGGTTCAAACCCGCATATCGATTTCACCGGCGCGATATGATGCGTTAGCGGAAAATTTGCAAGCGCAGGGGTTCGAGGTCACCAGACTTACCTTGGATGATTTATTGAATCCTGCATTGTTCTCAACTGAGCGCATCGATGTATTGTTGCTCGAAGGCAGTGGGGTTCCCCGCAAAGCCATCCCGGAAATTAAACGCTTCACATTGGCGGGCGGGGTATTGATGAATCTTGGAGGGCGGGTGCCGTTGCTGATGGCCATCGAACCGGATGCCTCTGGCAAGTGGCAAATGTCGCCCATGACACCCCGTTTTGCTTGGCAGACCTCAGAGCTTCACCGTCATTTCGGATTTAAATACGTGTACAACCCGCTGATGCATGATCAGGGCAAAGTACATCAGGTCACCCCCTTATTGAAAAATTACGCGCCGACGCTGCCTGCACCTGAAGAACCTCAGGGCCACATGTGGTTGGTTTCACGGGACAAAGGGGTTTTTTATCCGTTAATCGACGCCAAGCGCTCGGACGGAAAAGATGTGACGCCCCAAGTCTTTATTGCGGAAAACCAAGGGGCACGGGCGGTTATTTCCCTTACCCGTGAATTAACGGATCCTACGAGTGAAAAGGGATGGTCGCACAGCACAGAATTATTGGCGGCGATCACCCAGATTGCAGTGGATCTGAAAGTGGGAAAATTAAAGTTGGTACCGGAAGATTCCGTGGTGATTCCTGAGGAACTTACTCCCCCGGACCCTCTGCAGGCCCGACTTCCCACGGGTAGTGTTGACCCCGAGCAAGCCCAAGTGTTAAAGCGTTGGGGAAAGTTTGACGGTTCTTCATTGGATTTGGAAGCAGGGCCTCTATTCCCGGGATTGAAGCCCGGTGAGTCTATAGAGCTCTCCTTACCTGAAATCGAAGGGGACGCGCCGGTATTTTTACGCATTCGACTCGCTTATGACGCCACCTATGCCGGGTTGCGGGTGAGCGTTGACGGCAAAGATGTGATGAATGAAATGTATGTGCACAAAGATCCATCGGGTGAAAGTAACCATGCGATGAATCACTTTTCCGGGATGCCGGTGGAAATGACCCGACTGCTATTCTTACCGTTTGCGGGCAAAGTGTTACGGCTGGAAAATCCAGGTCGTGAGTCGGTGTTTTTTGATGCGGTGCAAGTGGAACGCCGCACCCAACCCACTCCCGAACGTTGGGTGGGAACAGGTGCCGGGTATTACAACCGCCAGGAAGGCAGTCCTATTCCGACCGAAGTGTCCAAACGCTGGAGTGTGTTGCGCTCGGGAACGGGCAGTCGTTATGCGGGTCCTCCCGGAGATGCCGATCGTTGGGATCGCATGAAGATAAAAATCGAAGGTGACGCCGCCCGGAATGATCGTCTGAATTTGGTGCTCTCCGGAACCCCGGAATGGGCGGCCATTTCTCCGGAACGCTATGCGGACGGAGTGAAGGTGAGACGTCCGCGCACCGTGCCCCCGGATCCTGAGAAATTTCTGGAAATTGTGGAATGGGTGGTAAAGAATTACGCAGACAAGGTGGAAGTGTATGAACTCTGGAACGAACCGGATATTCAACAATTCTGGAGGGGATCTTTGGACGAGTATATCGACTTTTTAGCTGCGGTGGTACCGGTGATCCGGAAGTATGACCCGGATGCTGAAATTTTGACCGGTGGACTGGCGCATGCGGAACCGGATTATGTCCGCGCACTGCAGGCACAACCCTTCGCGAAAGATTTGGATCTGTTTGCGATCCATCCCTACGCGGCCGAATCAGTGAGCTGGGATATTCCCTACGGTAAAGTGCAGGGCATGTTGTATGCGACGGGAGAAGATCTCGAAGTGTATTGCAACGAGTCCGGTTTTGTGTGGAGAGACGCGGAATGGTTCAAAAGCGGCTGGTCTGAGGAGCGTCAGGCTTCGGCATTAAACATGGCCATCGCCCGTTTGTTGCACGGGGATTTGGCGAAGTTATCCACCTTCCACGGCGGAGGGGATACCCATCATTTCGGTATGTACGATGAAAAGGGTGAACCGCGTCCGTCGGCCCTGGTGTTTGAGGACTATGTCAGTATTGCCCAGCCGGGTGCGCGTCGATTGGACGTGTCGATGGTGCCGGGAGATGGCACCGTACCTTTGCAGGGGATCTATTTCGCCGGATCCGAATATCCGGACGGACGGATCGGCTTTGTGGTGAATCCTGCGGAGAGCAATTTGTTTGCGCGGGATGTGACAGTCCGGATCCCGGCCGCGCCCCGGGATGCTTGGTCCGCCATCGCGCGGGTCGGGGAACAGGAGGTGCCGGTAAAGTTGGACCCCATTGAAGGGGGGCTTGAAGTTACCCTGCGGGTCCAAGAGCGGACGTTGGTTGAAATTTTCCCGCAGCCCCTTCTCCCCGCACCTGAAGAGAAGGAGTAAGCCACAATGGTTTTTCTTTTCTTCTGTGATTGGGCATATTCGTTATGCCCTTTCACTTGATTGGGTGAGGAGGCATTTGGATTTAGATGCAATGTATTCGGGAAGGGGATTATACCGGACTCTTCTTAAACGCTCTGTGAACTTGGGAAAAACCACTTCCGTTCCGGACTTTGATTATTTCAAGAAGCCGTCTCCCCGAAAAGGAGCCGAAGGTTTCATTGGTTTTGCAGGCCTAGCCCCAGGGATGGTTGGAAGAACGCTTCGCCATATTCCTGTTCATAATCCTGCTCCTAATCTTAATCGAATTTCCTCAATATTGAGCCTGAGGATTATTAAATTCAGTAAGATTAAGTTTAAGATTACGAGTACGGGTACGATGAGGAGTAGGATGGGAATAGGCAAACCGCCCATTGTGACATGCGCCTGTTTTTGTCGGTAAAATGTAACGATTCGCGCATATCGATTTCGAAGACTTCTCGCTGAGGTCTTCGTTGCAGAAAGAACGCATCGGGTCCCTTTGCTTTGAAGGAAAGGGCTTAGCGTTTTGTTCGGAAGCTGGATCCGACGGCTAACAGCAGACCCATTGAAAGCAACAAAATGGAAGAGGGCTCAGGAATCACGCTTCCTGAGAGAACCTCCGCCAGACCCGTATTACCACTTTGGTCACTGATTCTTAAGTTGTCGAAGTAGGAAGGTGCGCTGCTTACGCCGCCATTCTCAAATTGTCCTCCCAACCATACGTCCGATATACTATCTCCATATTGGATTGAAGATGAACTGAAAACCGTAGAACCTAACGATGCCTCAGTTTGACCAAAGCTGTCACCGGAGCCAAAAGCCCAGAGGTCGATGGCGTCGTTTGCACCCCCTCCATTTACAGTGATTTTTGCGATATAAAGTCCAAAGCCGGAGGGAAGGCCAACCCCAATATCTTCCGCTGTACTGGAACCGGAATTTGAGGCGGTCATTAAATTTCCGTTTCCATTAATTCCAAATGCAAATCCGTCAAAATTAGAGTAGAAATAGCTTCCATTTTCAAATGCAACCAATGCCCCTGCCTCTGAACTTGCTGCTGCATCTGTGCGGATAAGCACACTGGTCCAAAAGGTACCGGTCAGGGAGGTGCCCAGATCCAGTTGTCCTCCCCGATAATTGGATAAACCTTTCGTATGCAAGGACCCACCCGCACCTGAAAGGGTATAATCACTATCCCCGCTCCAGCCAGCGGTCACATCGGCTCTATAGACAACATTACTGGTGCCATCCTCCCATGGGGAGGGAACAACGGATACTTCACCCGAACCAGGATAATCAAATGTTTCATTGACGACCAGAGCCGCATAGGAGGTGGTGGTTGCCCCTAATAAGAACAGGCTTGTTAGAATTTTTTTGGGAGTTTTCATGCGTTGCTCTTTTGGAAATGATGGTTTAAATGACGGTTTAAGATGATTACGTAGTCAAATTTACGCGTTTTGCAGTGAAACTGTCAAGAGCTTTTCAATGTCAATGAGATCACTCTTCAGCTTTGAAATCTGTAGCGTTCAAATTTATGAGAAAGGATATCAGTGCTTCTCGTTCGTCGGGGCGCAGTTTGGGATGCGGCATACTGGCGTTGGGAAGGGGGGTCTCTAAAACGAATCGTAATCTGGAGGCCTTGCCACGTTGTCCGAGTTGGCTGAGATCCGGTCCGATATTCCCCCCTACATCTTCGAGTTGATGACAGCCGATGCAGCCCCGGTTAAAATAGAGATCGCGTCCGGCTTGGGGGTTCGGAAGCACTTTTTTAGATGTGAAAAAGGGATCGGTAACAGGATCGACAAGTCCCGAAACGTACAAGGCGAGACGTTCGATGTCGTAATCTTCCAATTGCACGGGAGGCATGGCGCTGCCCGGGGATTCGGCGCCGGGATTTTTGAAGTGGCGGATCATCCAGTCTATTCCCCGCCTTTGTCCAACCCCGTCCAGCGCGGGGCCTATCAGCCCTCCCGTGCCGTTAAGGCTGTGGCAGGTCTGACAGCCATTGTTTTCAAACAGACACCGCCCGGTTTTCAGATTTTCCACCCCGGGGAGGGAATTGAGGTCATGACAGGCCAAACAGGACGCGCTGACGAAAGAGGCGGGTAGCATGGGAGATGTTGCATCGGAAGTGCGACCGTGAGCTTCATCTGCAGAGGTGGCCAGTCCGTTTCCGCGATGACAGACGGTGCACCCGAATTCTTCGAAAGAGTGATGACCGGTATCCGGATGCGAGCGAAGGGGATGGGCCGCGTCGGCGTAGTCGGGATGATTTACGGCCAAATGACAGGTAGTACACCGGTCCACCCTCCCCAGTGAGGGGACTTCAATCTGACGAATTCCCATGCGGAAGGAGTTGATGGATTGTTGTTCGGCCGGTGTCTTTGCCGCCTTGCGTTCTAATTCGATAAAAGCGCGTTGGTAAGGTTTCCAGGGACGCCTGTGATCCTGGACGCAGACCAAGAGCATCAGTACAAAAAGAACGACACTGCTCAATAAAAACCATGGCATGAGTTTGGCGGGAGGCTGCAGGGTCATCCGCCACTTCCTCCCCAGGGCCACTGCCAGGCCCAATTGGGCCCCCGGAACCAAAGCCCAATCACGGTGAGGATTGCCAAAGTGAAAAGGCAGAATGCAAACAGGCCGAGTGCAAAGCGGCGGTCACGACTGAACCATATGCCTGCGCCTTTCGGGTTGCGATCCACATAAGGAAGGATGAGCAGGAGCACAGCCAGAAGCGTGGGGATCATGAAGCCTCCCCAGAAAGCGCTGTGGGCGACCATCTCCTGTAGTCCGAGAAAATACCAGGGCGCCTTAGACGGGTTGGGGGGATGCGCGGGATTTGCAATCTCCAGCAAAGGGGCATCCCAGAGAATGGAAAAGAAAAACACCATGATCAGCGTGGCTTGTAACACCAGGATGAGACGCAGCAATAAATGCGGCCAGGTTAACACATGGGAAACCGTTTCTGGATTGTTTTCTCTATGCAGCTCCGGATCTGAACAAGCGAGCCCTCCGTCTTTTCGCACCCGCCAGACATGAACCGCGATCAAGAGGAAGGTGACCGTGGGCAATGCAAAAACGTGGAGGACGTAAAACCGGAGCAGGGCGGCCTGTCCAACTTCTTCTCCGCCCAGGAGCAGTCGACGGAGGGGGGCACCCAGAAGGGGGACGTAGTCCAGAATATTGGCACTCACGGTGATAGCCCAGAAGCTGAGTTGATCCCAGGGCAACAGATACCCGGTAAAGGACAGGCCCAGGGTGAGACCCAGCAGGATGACTCCTATAACCCAGTTGAACTCCCGGGGTTTCCGGTAGGCGCCGGTACAAAATACCCGGACCAGATGTAAAATACAAAAGAGGACCATCAGGTGAGCGGACCAGCGGTGAACATTCCGCAGAAAACGTCCGCCGGAAACCACATGGGCGAGATCGTTCATGTCCCGATAAGCCAAGGCCGTGGAGGGGGTGTATACCATCATCAGTAACAGACCGCTACCGCATAAAATGACAAACAAATAAAAAGTGATCAGGCCCAGGCCCAGGGTGGCTTTCGGATGCAGACTTTCTGTCCGTACCCGGGCGGGAAATACGTGGAGCCACAGGTTCCCCCGCACTGCCTGCAGGCGTTCACGGTGATTGCGGGGCCAACCCAGGGGGAAGATGGAATGGATCAATTTTTTCAAAGGGGACCGCATCTTATACCTGCAGATGTTCAGATTCGGAGACTTCTCTGGAGCGGTCGACCACCAGGCGGCCGTCCACGGCCAATTCCACCCACAACCAGGGGAGGGGACGGGGTGCGGGTCCACGAAGCACTTCGCCCTGCTCATCAAATCGACTGCCGTGACAGGGGCAGTGAAATCCCCGTCCGGAGGCATCCAGATTTACGGCGCATCCCAGATGGGTGCACCGTCCTGACAAAGCGCGAAATTGATCACCCTTCCGTATTAAATAGACCCGGTGCTTGTCCAGATAGGTAACTCCGACCGGATAGTGACCCGGCGGATCCAACAACACCCGCGGAGACTCTCCATAGTGAACATTTGGAATCAGCAAGCGCAAAGCTCCCGTCCCCATGGTGAGTAAAGTTCCTGTACTGACCACGCCACCCGCCACCCAAGTGAGAAAGGTCCGCCTGTCTACATCGGATGGGGAGACCGATGTTTTGGCTTCTCTCCTCTGCGTCGTGTTTTCATTTGGATCCCGGGGGAGAGGATATTGCTTTTGGCTCATGCGCAGGAATAGGCGGGTGGGGTTTCAGAAAGGGGATATCAGGGGTGAGATATGACTGAATAGGGCTCGGGTGTCAAGGTGAAGGAGCCCCTCGGCATGCTTGAATTTCCTGATGGGGAATGAGGTCCTTGAAAATATTCCGGGGTACGATGAAGGGGATCTTTATCTCTTTGATGCTTTCTTTCTACTCTTGGTTGACAGAAGGGATTTACTACATACGAGGTCTGCATGACTTCACTATCTAAGACAATCAACACGTTTAAAGGAATGGCCTGCGGTATAATGGTGTGGATCGTGACCTTTGGAGTACTTCGCTTCTTAAAGTCTGTACCCTTGCTGGATCCTTTTTGGAGCGCAGTGAAAAGTATGGTGCTGGTCTTGGTTCCCATCGCTTTGTATCCTCTCATCATCTGGGTGGTTCTCCGCTATCAACTCCCGCCACTGTCTGCGGCGTATATCCGGAAAAACTGGTTCCTGTGGATTCCCGGATTATTGGTCGCCTGTTTGCCCTCTTTGGATATCGTTTTCCTGGGGAAACATCTGATGGGAATGATCCTGGGATGATGAGAGTCTGCGATAAATCGACTTTAGATACGCCCCTGGCCGCCGGGGCGTCCTTCGGGCAGGCGCGCGCCGGGACGAGCCCGGCGCTTGGGGAAAATGGGGAATGTCCTGGTTAAAAGGAATCATTGAGTTCTGCTTTGTTTCCTTTAAGGGGTGAGGAATGATGCTGAACCTTGCCGGGTTTTGGATATATCATAAAACATAAATCAGGATTGTACCATGAGAGATTATTTTGAGTCTTTAATTGAAGTTGTTGAGCCGGGTGTCTTCACGGAATGGCAGAAAGTGGATGTGGAGGTGTATGCATTTACCGATTTGGGAATTAAAGTGGCGATCAATGACGAGTACACGGGCTTGGTTTATGGCAATCAGGTTTATGGAA
This sequence comes from uncultured Verrucomicrobiota bacterium, assembly GCA_937127435.1. Taxonomy (GTDB): domain Bacteria; phylum Verrucomicrobiota; class Kiritimatiellia; order SS1-B-03-39; family UBA6053; genus UBA6053. The sequence continues at coordinate 11,010 of CAKZLZ010000084.1, forward strand.
ATTACCGGGAAGGCCAAAAGCTGAAAGGCTATATCAAGTTGGTCAGGGAAGATGGGAAAATAGATGTATCCCTGCGGCCTCCCCAAGACCGTCATGTTTTTGATACGGCGGAAAAAGTAATGGCCCATCTTCGGGCCGGGGGAGGGAAAAGCCGTTTTCACAGCAAGAGTTCCCCCGAAGAGATTGAAGATGAATTTCAGGTAAGTAAAAAAATATTTAAGCAAGCGGTCGGAAAACTTTATAAACAGAGAAAAATCCTGGTCACGGTTCAAGGAATGGAACTGGTGAGATAAAGAGGAACAGGCAATGACCGCCGGGGAAGGGGTCATCGATTCGGTTTTTCCGGGTTTCGGAAGGTTGGCTGATTGCGGTTTCCGGGATTCGGAAAATGGCCGTCTGTCATAACCGAAGCTTCCCTTCCGGGGCTTGGGCGTTTATGGCTGTGGATTCTCCCTTTTAAAGGTAAGATTATGTGGATTTGGTTGGGTTTGATTTCAATGCTGTTTTTAGGGGTGTACGACCTCTCGAAAAAACACGCCCTGAACGGGAATGCGGTGTTGCCGGTTTTGTTTTTTTCAAATTTGACCTCTGTCTGTTTGATGTTGCCGCTTTTAATCGGATCACGGGTAGCCCCTGAATTTTTGCAGGGCATTGGATTCTACGTTGCGCCGATGTCACTGGCCTGGCACGGATGGATGGTGGTCAAGGCCCTGATTGTGGGTACGTCGTGGATCTGCGCCTATTTTGCCCTGAAGCATCTGCCGATTTCAATTGTTTCGCCCATACGCGCGTCCGGACCCGTTTGGACCCTGGCGGGGGCGGTGCTTATTTTTCATGAGCAACCCGCCCCCCTGCAGTGGTTGGGAATGGCTATCATCTTTTGCTGCTATTTTTTATTTTCGGTGTTGGGCCGCGAGGAGGGCATCACCTTCCATCGAAGCAAATGGGTGGGACTCATTCTCGTGGCGACACTGGTGAGCACCTGCAGTTCCTTGTTCGACAAATGGTTGCTGCAGTCTCTGGGCATGGGGCCGCTTCAGGTACTCGCCTGGTATTTTTTGTACTTGTGCTTTTTCTTTTCTTTCATCACCGGACTGCTCTGGTTGCCGAACCGTCACAAGACCACTCCCTTCGTTTGGCGCCGGTCTATTCCGATGATAGGAACGTTTTTGGTGATCGCCGACTTTGTGTATTTTATCGGGGTCAGCGATCCGGATGCGCTGATTATCATTATGTCGGTCTTGCGCCGCAGCAGCGTGCTGGTTTCGTTCTTCGTGGGGGCGCTGCTGTTTAAAGAAGTCAATATGCGCAAAAAAGCCTGGGTATTATCGGGAATTTTGTTGGGGGTACTCTTGATTGTTCTGTCGGGCAAATAAACAGTTTTGGTTGGAAGGAATCGGGGTGGGATGGAACAATTGTGGGTGAGAGAAGTTTGACGGGAGCGGAAATGAAACCTATTCCTTAGTCATGATAAAGAATCATAAGGGTTTGGGGCGTTGGTACATCGGTTTTGGACTGTTCTTATTTGTCTGTGGCTTGTTGGGGTATGCATCCAACCCTGCGGCGGCGAAGACCGCACTGAAATCAGGAAGCGCTTTCGGTTCACTCAGTGCGGCTTGGGGATTTTGGATGCTCAAGGGCGGAGGGAATGCACCGTATTTTGCGGCCGGCGTGACCACCCTGATACTTTGTGCGGCATTTACCTGGCGTGCGACTGTAACCTGGCAGGCCGTGGCAGATGGAGAGCCGAAGCTTTTTGCGGCGGTTCTCATATCCTCGATGCTGGTGGGATCGGTCATTTCGATGCTTCGACTTTTGGGGTGTTTGACAAAACAAAAATGCAGGTAATATTTCTATTGAACCTTATGATGCTGAACCGCCTAAAGATATATTCGGTTTTCCTGCTGCTCATGGCGGTGGTAAGCCCTCTGATGAGCTTTGCACAACAACCGGTCATTGATTTTCCCCTGAACATGGATGAAGTCAGAAAACGAAATGTCCCGGTCGTTTTTCATTTGCCTGTGCAAACAGACGCTCAACCCTTGGTGCTGGTATCACATGGGGGATCGGGGAGTCGTCATGGGATGTATGCGCTTGCGGCAGAAATGGCGCGAAAAGGCTATGTGGTCATGTGTTTGGAACATGTCACCAGTAACACAAATAATATTCGTCGCCGTATGCGCACAAAAGGACTTAGTTATAAAGAGGCTTTAATCGCCTGCGGTGATGATATGACGGCGCGAAAGAACCGTCCACTGGATGTTCGGTTTGCACTGGACTTCGCTGAAAAGTTGAACCGTGAAGATCCCAGATTCAAGGGCCGCATTGATTTTTCCAACATTGCCATGCTGGGACACTCTTACGGGGCCTATACCACCATGGTTTGTTGCGGTGTAAAACCCGTTGGTATAGAGGGGGATCTTTCCGAGCCACGGGTCAAGCTGGGAATCGCATTCAGTCCGCAGTCTGCAAACGGAATCTTTTTCGATGAAAATAGTTTTTCAAAAGTCACAGTTCCCTTTGTGGGGATTTCCGGTACCCGGGATTTATCAGGAGATGCCCATCGGGATTTTTTTAAGCTGATGCCGGAAGGAAATAAGCATTTGTTATGGTTGCATGATGCACATCACTTCAGTTTTTCAGACCCCAGCGGCGGACCGGTCAAAGGTTTTAATCAGGACACTGACACCACAAATGCGCTCAAAGTTATTGTGCCAAAGATACTGGATACGTATCTGCGAGATGAGCCGGCGCTGGATGTTGAGATGCGAAATGAACTTGTGACGGAAAGTCTCGGAGGCAATATCCGTCGAATTGAGTGGCACACAAAATAAACCGTAAAAGTGTTTAGAGTTGGTGGGGAGAAAAGGGTGAAAATTACCGCATAGACTGTTTTCTATTGACATGAATCCAATTGACCTAATATGTTAGGTAAAATTTAACCCCATAAACATTATGAAATTCAATCTCTTAACGGTACTGTCACTTCTTCAAGCCACCCTGAGTATGGCGGCAATTGTGACGGTTGAGGACTGGCAGTTTAATACCACCACGGATACGGAAGGCTGGTCAGGCTCTCAAACAAGCAATTTTGATGTCCGGGCTACAGTCGCAGGAGGCGAAACCGTATTGAGTGCATCAAGTGGTCATTTTACCGTGGTTGGGGGTGTCGACCATTGGCAGACGATATCGGTCGACTTGACCAAAGGGGGAACTGAAAGTTACACGACTGACATCTCCAGCATTCGAATAGATCCAGAAGGGAATAGCGGCGGTTTTGAGGTCGATTATGTAACATTGACAGCTCAAATTGTTCCCGAACCATCGTCACAGGTATTCTTGTTGAGTGGGTTCCTGTCAGCGGGGTTCATCAACTGGAGCCCTAAAAGTTAAGGTCCCTGGTTTACATAAATGAAGTTGGCCGGATTTAACTTTATGGTTCCGGCTGTTCTTGTTTGAAGTTGTCTTCCCTCTCGCGTCATGTGTTACTTTGTTATGAAAATAAGATTCTCTGTCCTTTGTTTGATCTCTGCATGTCTGCTTATTTTTGGAGGTAGTGGCTGGGCAGAAGTTTCGCCGGCAGGGCCGGTGTTGAAAGGGCAAGCTCCCTGGCCTCAGGATTGGACCTTGTGGCCCTCTGGAGATGAGGGGGAGGCCCGAATGGTGGTTGCCGAAGACTGGCATGATGCGGTGAAAACAGAAGCTCTCGAATTCAGGGTTGCCTTGTTGTCGGCTGAAGAAAATCCACGGGTTTTGACCGATCCGGTTAAACCTTATTCGATGCCGCGACCCTGTCCGCAATCCAGTGGATCGTTTACGCTTCAGGGATTGCCCTCTAAACCATGCGCAGTGCAAATTAGAGCGAAAGTTGACGGGACCTGGACAGATTGGTCTTTGTTTAAACGGCTGGGAGAATACTATTTCGGGTATGATGATGAAGTGGTGAAAATTCCGGGTTGTGTTACGGAAACAACTCCTGAGATAATCTATTTTGGTGCAGACAACTTGGCGGGAGAAGGGCGTCAACGGTTGGACGACGGTGTTTTGAGCATCGTAAAGGGGAACCTTGCCGGACACTTTGAAGTTTTGAAAGAAGAGGGGCGGGTTTATCTGGTTCCCACCCAGGCAGGTGTGGATGCTTGGTCTGGCGGAGAGCAATATGTTCTTCATTCAGATAACGGGGCCGTCCTGAAGGTTGAGGTGCTACCCGAGACTGCCGTCTTGGCCTCAGAGACTTCAGATTTGGGCGGGAGATCGGTTCAGGAGTACCTTGCATATTTTAAACGTTATCAGAAAGCGGGGCTTTCAGGAAAAACCTTGTTGTTACGTCCGGGCCTATACGACACGGCTTCAATGCCGGTGAGTGCCCCCTTTCAAAATCATTTTTTATTTGGAGGTCATGAACAGAAATTTATTCTGGGCAGTGTGGATGCACAGCAACCGGCGGTGCTGACAGGGTTGAATATCGTGGCCCCGCATGATCAACGCGGCAGCATTCAATGGAATTTCCGGGTTGAAAATATTTTCTTTTGACGTGTGCTTTTTAATAGTTGTTTCTATTGTATTGTTCATATTATTCTACGCTTTCGGGTTGCCGTTTTTCCCGATTGTTTTTTTGTGGTACC
>CAKZLZ010000085.1 GCA_937127435.1 uncultured Verrucomicrobiota bacterium
ATATCTTATCGTTTCTTTCTTCATTTTAGGTTGTCCTTATTTGTAGTTTAAGTGACAACCTATTTCAGGACGGGACCCGAACATCGAACATCGAACATCGAACATCGAACATCGAATTTCAATGCTCTACTTTCTAATTTATTTTGTTCCCTGTACCCTACGATAGGGCGTGTGGGGAATGTCCGATACAGTGAGATTTTTGAAGCCGCAGGATTTCAGGCGGTTCATAAGTTCGTGAGAAGTATGTACTTTGGAACTGGGGCGCATGAGCATCATGTTGATATCGAACAGTGAAGAGTAAACCGGGGTGGTGCGGTCCGGATCCAGCATTAAATCCACTACCACCAGTTGCCCGCCGGGTTTGAGGGCGGCTTTCATTTTCTCCAGGAGCGCGTCCAGTCCGTTATCCGGTTCCTGATGAAGGGCGCCACAGTAAAGTACGGTGTCCTGTTCCTGGGGGTAGTCACAGCTGTGATAATCCCCTCCTTGGAACGTAATGCACTTCAAGGCGGGATTGCCGGCATGGATTTCGGCGGCAGCTTTTACGACCGGAGGGAGATCCAATACCGTGATGAGGAGACTGGGGTCCCGTTCCGCGAGTTTTAAGCTGAAGGTTCCCGGACCGCCCCCAACGTCCAAAACTTTGGATCCGCTTGGCGGATGCAGGCAGGGGAGGAGGTTTCGCGCCATGAGTCCGGCGCGACTGTGCATGCCTTCCACAAAGCGCCTTGTCCGGTCCGGATCGGCCCCCAGATGCGGATTATCGGGTAAAACCGGTTTACCGGAGCGGATGCACTCCGGTAATTTCATCCACAATCCGGCCAAATCCTGGTTAAAGGCGAAGGCTCCCAGCATGCTGTCGGGAGATTTGGGGTCCAAAAACGCTTTTTGAGCCGGATGTAAAAAAAAGTTTCCATTTTTTTTATCTAACAGCCCCATACCGCAGAGACTGTTCAGTAAGGCCTCCAGATGAAGAGGTGCACAGGAAATATTTTTGGACAGGGTTTCTGTATCCTGTTCATTTTCAGACAGTTCTGAAAATATATTTAATTCTACCGCTGCGCCTATAGCAAAGGATTTCCAGTATCCCGATGCCAAATCGACCAAATCTATGTTTTTTATAGTCATATATTTTCCCACATGCCCGAATAAATAATGTGTGGGACAGCTTGCGTCAAGGCGAGTTCGGAAGTATATAGTTAGGAACTATGGAACTACATCAACTACGTTATTTTGTCGCTGTTGCAGAAACCGGATCCTTTAGCCGGGGTGCGGAACGCTGTGGCATTACTCAACCTTCTTTAAGTCAACAGATTCTGAAACTTGAAGATGAAATGGACCAGCGTCTTTTCGACCGGCTTGGCCGTCGCGTGCAGATGACGCCCTCCGGGCGAATTCTTTTACCCCGCGCACAGCGCATTCTCGCAGAAGTCAATTCTGCATCCAACGCTGTGAAGCAGGATGTGAATGAAGGAAAGGGCAGTCTCACTATTGGCGCGATTCCAACCATTGCTCCTTTTTTATTGCCGAAACCTTTAAATGAACTGCGCAAGCGTTATCCGGACTCCGAATTGCATATTTGTGAGGATACCACGGAAAACCTGACCCAGATGTTGGTTCGCGCTGAGATTGATTGTGCGATTATGAGTCCGCCCGTGGACGAACCGCATTTGCGCGCGGAAAAGCTCTTTTCCGAAGAATTGTTCGCGATTTTACCCGAGCATCACAGCTTGGCCTCGACCGGTGACTTGAGACTTGCCATGCTCGACGGTGAAGATGCGATTGTTCTGCAGCCCATGCACTGTTTGAGTGCCCAGATTGATGCCTTCTGTAATTCCGAAAATATTACCCGCAATGTAAGTTGTACCACCAGTCAATTGGCGACCTTGTACAATCTGGTTGCTTTGGGAATGGGATTGAGTTTGGTGCCTGAAATGTTTGTGAAAAACAGTCCTTCCGGACCTTGTGTGATCAAAAACTTCTCCGGGAAAATCCCCAAGCGTACGATCTCCATCTACTGGCATGCCGCCCGGGTTCGTAATCCTCTGGGTGAATTCCTGGCGGATATCATCAAATCCCAACACGCCTGAATCTGAGGGTGCCGCATGGCGTCCAAACCGAAACCTGATCCGGGATGGTTACGGCTGCAGCGGGAACGCTACGGCCCGAGGTACCGTTATATTCCTCCCGATAATGTGCGTACGGCCGGCGACTTTATTCCCGGGATTATGAAATCCATGGGATTGGAAGCCGAAACCCGGTTGTCGGAAATTTGTGCTTGCTGGGAGGAATTGGCCGGCAAAGGCAATGCGGCCCATGCCCGTCCCGGCCGCTGGGAAAAGGGCTTGTTGGTGGTGTATGTGGACCACCATGTTTGGCTCAACGAAATGAAAAGAGTGGTTTCGGCTCCATTATTGAAAAAACTGCAGGAACGTTTTGGCAGAGCTGCGGTTCGCCAGTTGCGTTTTGAAATGGATCCGGATCTGTAACGATGTTTCGGGAGTGAACCGCCCGCATGATTTCGGAAGCCGGCCACATACTGAAAATCAAATCAGCCCGATCCGCGACGGGGTCGCGAACCGGGCTGAAATTTGAGTGGGCCATCGACCCACGATATGAGAATTCGCCTGCTTAATTCTCAAAGGGCGGCGGCAGAATCTGAGAACGGGATGAACTCGGGTTTTCTCCGCCTCCCAGGTTTGCCATCACAGTGACGCCGGCCGGGACCAGATCCACTTCGGCATTGGATTTGAGCAGGTTTTCCGTTTCCATCACTTCCAATACCGCTTCCATCACTTCCGGATCCTGTTGGGAGATCTCGTTCAGAGATTTACCCACCACCCGGGGACGGGCCGCACCGGCTTCCGCCATTTTCTGGGAAACCTTTTTCGCGGTTTCCGACTGGATGAGACCTACGCGGTTTTCACCATCCTGTTTCATGGCGGAGGTGACCTGAACCAGACGTTTCACCACTTTGTCGGTGATGTTGTCCACCATGCGGCTGTCCGTAAAGGCCACTTTCCTGATGTACACCGATCCGAGCCGGTATCCCCATTTTTCAGAAAGCGGGGAAACGCTTTTGCGAACCGTGCGACTGAGGCTGTGACGGTCTTCCAACATCTTTTCCATTTCGAGGTTGCTCAAAACTGAAATGGTGGAGCTGGCCACGTTGGCCTGCAGAGAGCCATCCGGATTGGTGTTGGTAAAGAGATAAGAAACAGGGTCGTTGACCTGCATTTCGTACCAGATACCGACGCCCATCGGGGTGCCTTCTTCTGAATTCACCATTTGGCTGCGCAGATAGTGCTGACGCATGGCGGTATTGACTTTGTAGATCTTTCCAAAGAAGGGGATCAGCAAAGCGCTGAGACCGAATTTTTTCAGCGGCCAGCGGAGACCTGGCTCATCCAGGGTGCCTTTCACTTTTCCGAAGAGGACAAAGACCTGTGCTTCAGATTCCTGAACCACGGCATACATCCCGAAGGTGCGGGCGATGCGGGTAATGACGTTTACCAATAGCAAACCAATAACGAAACCGGGGATAAAATAACTCATCGTGCACCTCCATTGGCAGAAGACTCAATAATTCGGCGGGTCCGCTGGAGCAGGGGCAACCGCATGTTTCGCAGATACGCTTTCAGGGCGCCTGAACCGCCTTCGGTTTTCACTTGAGACAAGGTGGCGGCGAGTTCCTTCAGCGGTGCCACTTCGGCTTCCGCGTTGTTGGTCGCAATATCAACGGCCCGTTTGCTCATGGTAATCTGCTGTTCCGCATCCGCCCGGGCGGTACTGATGTCCGCGGCGACCTGGTTGCGGGTACTGTTAATTGCAGACAGGGCGCGATCCACTTCCGGCGGCGGATCGATTTCGGTGATCAGGGCGGCATCCAGCTCGATACCGTAACGCATAACCGTGCCTTCGCACTGCTGTTCCATGTACTGATTCAGTAATGGCAGATTTTTGCGGAGGTCATTGATGGATACGCCTTCTGAAAGTTCCACTGCGGTTCCGCTTTCATTGTCGCCGGCTTCCTCATCCGTGGCCGCGGCCAAAAGTTCCGCCCCTCTGGGATCTTCAAAATTTGCGATACGTTCGCGGAGCACAGCCACGAAAAATCCCATGACATGTTCCAGCGGACTGGTGACGCCGAAGAGGTAAGGATACAGATTGTTTTCACTCACCCGGTAGCGGAGTTGTCCGTTGACGCCGGTGGTAAGATTGTCCTTGGTGACCGCTTCAATGGTGCTTTGGGCTTTGCTGGGGTCCCAGGTAATTTGTACAGCCTGGGTGGAGATGCTTACTTTGTGCACCCGTTGCCAGGGCCACTTGAAGTAGGGGCCCCCGGGGCCGACCACTTTTAAAACCGGATACTTGTAGCGTTCCTTTTCTTCATCCGGAATTAACTGATCGGTGGCGGTGACCGTGGCATCTCCCAGACGGACTGCGCGTCCAAAACTGGTAAGGGCGGCTCTCTCATCCGGTTTTACAGTATAAAACCCTCCGAGCAACACCCTGAACAGGGCGTAACATAAAAATCCAACAAATATTCCGGCATATATCATATAGTTCTCCTCGTGATTGAAATATGGGCGGATGTTAACAAACCCTGAGGAGGGGCGCACTTATAAATTGATTTGATTTGTGTAATGGGGCCGGAGCGCAGCTACTCTAAATCATACAATTCATTATCTGCGGAAAGAAATCCTGTGGTTTGACCTTCGATGAGAGGTTCACGGCTTTCCACGTGACCGTCCACAAACACCACATTCGTCCGGCCGTTGTGACGGAAGCCCTGGGTGCCGGCCGAACGTCCTGAAAAACCGGCATCCAGTTCCCCGGGGTTGGGGGAACGCATAAATTTGTTGGCACCGGAGGCATATTCACCGTCGCCAAACATGGCGGTGGAAGCGGGAGTTTTGACCTGCAGAATGTTGCTGCTGGGAACATCAAGAAGGACCCGTCCGCGCATTTCGGTTTTCATGCCGCCCAGATAACTGCTGTTGTAATTATATCCGGTGTAATCTTCTCCCTGCCAATTGTCTGACCCTTTGAAGCTGGGGCATTGCAACATGTGGTTTACGCCATACTCCTCCCAGATCCATCCGGGTTCCAGCTCTTGATTGCTCCCGGATCCGGTGCTGAAAAAATCCCATCCCTGGGTCTCTCCTCCGGACTGAACCAGGGCGGGGGGGAAGAATCCTTTGTTTTCGACAAGATAAATACTCACGGCTTGGGCCATGGTCCGAAGATTGGATTTACACTGGGTGGCTTTTCCGCGCTCTATCACACTTGAAATCACCGGCACGAGTAAACTGATCAGCAAGGAAATGATGGCGGAAACCACCAGCATTTCAATCAGCGTAAACGCGGATTTCCTTGAACTCCGTATCTCTGTTCCTGAGCCATTCTTTTTCATGCGGGATCCTCCAGCATAACCCGGAAGAAACGGGTGCCTTCAACGGTGGGTTCGGGGATGGGAAGTTCCCGATCCACCTCATCCTCCGACGGACTGTCAACCGCAGTGGGCTGAGGGCTCATTTTTTGCCAGTTGGCCGCATCTCCCAATTCATCAGAAACTTGAATCACCCAAGGGGCTTCTTCGGCTGACAGGGGCAGGGTGTACCTTAAGCGGTCGGCTGAAAGGGAAACGGCGGGTATCCACAAAGACGTTTCTTCGGCCTGCGGATCTCCTCCGCGGGCAAACTCCTGCCAGTTGGTAAAGGCGTCTGACTCGGGGTTGGCTTCGGGAGTTTCATGTACCGGGTCTGCAACCCACTCAAATTCCTGCTGTGTCCAACGGGTATAGGCGCTCACGGGAGAGACGACGGTCACGGCATCGATTTCAATTCGAAAGTTGGTGTTTGCATCCCCGTCATCCGGAACGGAGATGCGGACATACTCGAAGGATGTGGGCAGGGAACCCGTTTGGGGAGGAATAAGATCTGCCAAATCAAATCCGGTGCCGCCGGCGCCTCCCCGGTATCTGCGACAGAGTTCCGCCAGATTCATTCCCGCCAGGTCCGTCAATGTGAGATCCGGGTTCGGGGGGAAGGTGGGATCGGTAGGATCACCCCAAGCGGAACCTGTCCAACCTCTTCCGAGTGTGGGAAGCAGACGCATGAAGTTTTCCGAGGCAGGGAAGTCGTACCAGGTCACGCCATCCGCACTCAACGAAACCCGGCCCGCTTTCTCCTCGGCATACAGGCCGATGGTTGCGGCGTCCGCCAGGGTGAAAAGCCGTGGATCCTGGGTGTACTGATCGTAATTTCCGGTTCCGGTAATGAAGGTGTAGGGAAAGACCAGCAGATCTGTACCATAAGGGTGAGCTGGATCATTGGTCAGTGCAGTTCCGAGTCGCAATACCAGGGAACCACCCTCACCAATGGAAACCAGCTCACTGAAATCCCAAGGAGCATAAATGGGCACCACTGCCACTTCCGGATCAAGGCTTTCAAAATCGGCATAGGTGTCCACGGTTGGACGGCCCAATGCCACATCCGGATCCTGGTACCCATCATGTGCATTTGTACCAGGTACATAGCTCACCACCTCAACCGCCCAGGGATCCTGAGCGGTCAGGGTGAGGCTGAGCCCCAGCAGGCTTACGCCTTTGAGGAGAAAGCTTTTCTTGCCCATGACACCAATCCGACTCCGGCAAAAAGCAGGAGGATAGAGGAGGGTTCAGGTACTGCATTTATTGGCGATCCCGGTTCGGATCCCGGCCAGGACTGGTCCACAGTCGCGCTCCAGCCATCCCAGGAATTGTTGGCGAGGGTACGGTCTCCGGCACCTGTGACTGCTTCGGTCCAGGACCCGGGCAAAGCGCTGGTGCCGTCTGCGGTGTAGTAAGTCCACCACTCATTCCCCGTACCGCCGTTTGCGCCTAAGTCCGAAGTATGCAAGTCGACGGTATCATTATAGCTGATGCTGGAAACGTAGAAACCGCTTCCGGTTCCAGGTGCGGTAATGCTCAGATTTAAATCTGCGGCTCCGATGGCACGGAACATGTCTTCGCCGGTTTGGGTGCCATCCCAGCGGAATCCCCAGGCGTAGGACTGGTTGGTGGTTCCATCATTAAAATCGATGACGAATCCGGCTTGGTTTGCGCCGCTGCCCACCCAGTTTGTGATATCACCAAAGCCGGTGATGGATGATGCTTGTAGGAGGGTGGTCAGACTGAAAGCTACAATGAGAGTAGCTGTGAAACGAATACTTTTCATTTTATTCCTTAACCCCTTGCGCGGGGGCACGTGTTTGGGTGGCACCCTCTATGAGGCACCTGGAGATCTCCGTCACGTCTTCTGGCTACCCGGTTTGGCCTTCTTTTCCCCTTCCGTTCGGTTGAACGTGGATCTTGAAAAGTCGTATCCGGTTACAGTGGCGCGACCGCGGCCGATTTTCACGGCCTTCCGTTTGACGGAGGTCTCTTCAGCGAATGTCGCAGGGCTTGCATACCGGACAGAACGCGCTTGGCAAGTATAAATATGTTAAATCGTACCTGTTACATCGGAATTCGTAGTCCACGCTCTCCGAGCGTGGAAATGAAACAAGAGCCCAAGCCTCGATTTCCACGCTCGGAGATCGTGGACTACGGCTGTGGTGGAAATGAAACCAGAGCTTAAGCCTGATTTCCACGCTCGGAGATCGTGGACTACGGCTGTGGTGGAAATGAAACAAGAGCCCAAGCCTGGATTTCCACGCTCGGAGATCGTGGACGACGTCTGTGGTGGAAATGAAACAAGAGCCCAAGCCTGATTTCCACGCTCGGAGATCGTGGACGACGGCTGTGAGAGGAAATGAAACAAGAGCCTAAGCTTGGATTTCCACGCTCGGAGATCGTGGACTACGGCTACTGCTGATCAATAATCGACAACAGCATCTTCCCTTTGTCCCAGTCTTTGAGCACGGTATAATTTTTCAGCTGGGATTCGTGGGTGTAGAGCTTGAAGATTTCAGATTCGAGTTCGGTTTGGGATTCGCCGGTGGCCTGGGCAATCTGTTGATTGAGTGCCTGTCGTTTCTGGTGGATTTCTGCCTGGCGTATCTTCAAAACGATTTCCATGAAGGCTTCTTCCACGGTTCCCATTTCCCCGGTGAATTGGATTTTACTTTCCTGGTCCAGTTTAATGAGTTTTTGTCCCGCTTCATGTTCACGCAGGCAATCGAGAACGCCACCGTGAGTGAAGGTACTCACTTCAAACATGGCGGACAGCATTTGCTTTCCGTCTTCACTTTGTAAATGTTCGGTTTTTAGCAAACTTTTCGCTTCCGGAATTAAAGCGGGTTGGGTCCACAGAATTTCCAGCAAAGTCCGCTCTGTCGGTGGAAGGGCGCCTGGGCTTTTCGGAGCGGCCAAGGGTCTGGGAGGGCGGGGGGCAGATTGGGGGCTGCGGGCTGCGCGCTGGGGCGGATGGTTTTGCCGGGGGGTGGCGGATTCTAAATCCTGACGCAAAGATTCTTCCCGCATGCCCAATGCCCCGGCCGCCTGCCGGATCATTTCTTCCCGGTGAACCGCCTCTTTGACGCCGGCAATACTTTCCATGACTTTCCGTGCCACCCGTAAGCGGCTGGTTTCCGTAATTTCACCTTCGGCCTGTACCAGGGTTCGAACTTGAAACACCACAAAGGGATCCGCATCTTCTACGATTTTCCTTAAGGCGGTCGCACCGGATTGGCGGACCACATCGTCGGGGTCTTCACCCGGCGGCAGGGAGGCCACCCGGGTGATGATACCTTCCGCCAGTAAAACATCTGCACTGCGCAGGGCGGCCTTGATGCCGGCAGTGTCGGCGTCGAGTAACAAAATCACTTCGTCGGCATAGCGTTTGAGGATGCGGGCGTGGTCATCGGTTATGGCGGTGCCCTGAGCGGCGACCGCTTCGGTGATATCACATTCGTGACAGCGAATCACATCGAGTTGGCCTTCACAAAGGACCGCCCGGCGTTTTTCCGCGATCGAACGTCTGGCCTTTTCAATGCCGTAGAGCACCCGGGATTTTTTAAACAACAGGGTTTCCGGACTGTTTAAATATTTGGCTTTGGCATCGGAAGGAGGAATCACCCGTCCGCTGAATCCGATGACCCGGGCCTGCTCATCCAGAATAGGAAACATCAGACGGTTGCGGAAACGGTCATAAAATTTTTCCCCACTGCGGGCTTCCTCCCGAACCCCGAAGATACCGCTGCCTTCGATTTCGTCTTCACTGAATCCCCAACTCCGGGCTTCTTTCAGGAGTTGCTCATAGGCGTCCGGGGCAAAACCCAGCCGGAAATTTTTAGGGGTGTCCGCCTGAAGCTCCCGCTGCTTTAAGTACGCCAGCGCCTGTTTGCCCTGTTCGGAATGGATCAGATTTTCAAAGTAGACGGTGGTTTTTTCGTGGAGTTCGAGCAGTCGTTTTTTGATGCCGGCTTTGCCGGCGCCGCGTCCATCGAGTTCAAATTCGACGCCGGTCTGATGGGCCAGTTTTTCCAAAGCGCCCATGAAGTCGAGATGCTCCATCTCCATCACAAATTTGAATACGTCCCCGCCCACGCCACAGCCAAAACAATGGTAGGTTTGCCGTTGCGGGTTTACGTTGAAAGAGGGCGTTTTTTCATTATGGAAAGGGCAGAGTCCTTTCCAGACGCCGCTGGCCTTTTGAAGTTTGACCTGACGGCCCACGATATCCACAATATCCGCGCGTGCACGGACTTCTTCTTTAAGTGTCTCCAGATCCATCTTCTTCTTCCGCCTCCACGGGGACCGCGGGCTCTTGCGATACAACACTGGCGGGGAGCCATTTGATCACCTGTCTCCCGAATCCACTTTCTTCGATCATGGAGCGTCTGAGAACTTTGTGGCCACTGATCAGCACCGCAGTAAGGACGACCACGATGAGAAGTGAATTTTTTGCCAATCCGACGAATGCGCCACCCAATCTTTTCAGCTGCTTGGGACAACTCCAATCGAGTGCTTTGCGGATGACAAAGGTGATCAGCTTCCACGTGATCATCAACACCAGAAAGATTAACAGGTAGGACAAAACCAGGGACGCGGTGGGATCTTCCAGCCGGGTGTATTCCATAATGGTATTGCTGACCGGGGTATAAAATTTCATCGATCCGAAAAAGACCAAAATGGTACCCAGAAGCTGGGAAAGCTCTTCGGGAAGTCCCCGGAAAAGTCCCCGAATAAATCCGTAAATCAGAAGCAACCCGTAAACCAAATCAAAAACCCCGAATGCGGTATCCGGGTTTTTCAGGTAATCAAAAAAGGGGTTGAGTGCGTCCATATCAGGTCATTTTAATTTTACCCGGTCCAGCGGGTTTTCCCGGGGGAGGCGGCGCTTTGGGGGCCGGCTTTTTCGGATCCGCATCTGCTGTTGACGCTTTGGCTTGAGCGGGGGAGGGTGCCGGAGCTGGTGTTTGATTGCGAATATGAATCAGACGGTCGTTCAGCTCTCTAAAGGAGCGGGTAAGGTGCACATGGGCCTGTTCCATTTGGTTGAGTTGGTCCAAAGTATCCTCGTGCAAGGCGGAAACGCGGTCCACTTTTTCTTCCGCTTCTTTCCGTGCACTGCGGATCTGCAGTTTTAATTCACGGGCTTGTTCGCGGGCTTCATCCAACTGACGGGATTTCAATTGCAGGGAATCCAGCAGGTGGGTCATCTGCAATTTAAGTTCTTCGTAGGCGGATGCCAGATCCTTGTCGTCGGAAAAGGTATCCACCGCATTTGCCAATTGACGGGATTCTTCCAAAGTGGCCTGGCGGCGTTCGAAGGCTTTAATCCGTTCTGCGGCTTTGCGTTGCCAGGCCCGCAAGCTTTCATTGTCCTGCAACAATTCCTGTTCGCGGGTTTCATTGCGTTTGATTTCGTCTTCGTAGAGGCGCTGCCATTTTGTGGCTTCTTTTTTGGCGTGATCCAGTTCCATCCGGATGTTTTGACCGGATGCGGGCTGTTCCTCTGTCGAAGTCGCGGAGGCTTTCGCCGTTAAGCGGTCTTCCAGTAAATGGTTTTGTGCCAATAACGCGGAACAGAGGGCATCCACCACATCGTAAACTTCACCGCTGGGCAAATGGGTGATATCCCAATACGGCTGCACTTTTTCGTCCTCCACCCAATTGCGGAGAGCCATCACGTGGCAGCATGGCAGCGGCTCGCCCTCTTCGGGGCTGATTTGCCAATGCAGTTCCAGCGCATCCAAACTCTCCGCTTTCAGCCAGGGGCCCCCGGGCTTGGCGGATAATTCATCGCTGCCGACAATTTTGCCGATGCAGGCCTGTTGAATCAGCTCCTGGGGGCTGAAAGGGCCCAGGGCATCGTCATCGGATTTAATGTACCATTCAGAGTGGGAAGCGTTGTTCATGGCTTAGTTTCCCGGGATAATCAGTTTTTGTCCAATCCGCAAATCATTGGGGTTGCGCAGGTTGTTGGCCTGAATGATGTTTTGAGGGGAGACTTTCCAGGCCTGGGCAATCGCGCTCAGGGTATCGCCGCTGGCCACCACGTGGGTGCGGCCGGAAGAAACGGCCCGGGAAGCCTGTTGCTGGGACATGACGGTGGCCATCCGCTGACTCAGAATCTCCACGATTTCCTCCCGGTCTTTGGCCCGCTGCAGTTCCATGCGCTGAATCATTTGTTCCAGGGCGGCCACCCGGTTTTCGAGGTTTTGGATATCCGCATTGGTGGGACGGCTGGCAAGTTCCGCGCGCAGTTGTTGAACCTGTTGTTGAGATTCCGTTAACCGGGCGTCATTGTCTTCCAACTGCATTTGAATGCGCTGGCGCTGTTCTGCCAGTTGTTGCTGTTGCTGGCGTTCCTGGATGGCTTTTTGTTGAGCCAACTGTTGGGAAGTATTGGTGCGGGTTTGGCAACCGCAGAGCCCCAAAAGGCTGATTAAAAATATTGTGGCTGTGTATTTCAAAATATTTACCCGGTTGGAGACTGAAAAAATGGTGCCCTGAGCAGGATTCGAACCTGCGACCTGCGAATTAGAAGTTCGCTGCTCTATCCAGCTGAGCTATCAGGGCCGGAATCTATTTCTATGCGATTTCACAAGCGGATTGGCAACTCAAAAGCGATAAGGGATGTAGAATGGGGCGCATCCCGGAATGCTTGATCCTGTGGAACCCAAATTCCCTTTGTAACGGTCATGGGGTGGTGAGCTGGAATTCTAAGTTCTTCTGCCCATTTATTTTAACATGCTTATTCCTTTCGTGATTCCTGCAACCAACAAAAATGGCCACCACCCCATAAGTATCAAACCTGGAATAGCAATGGATTCAGGAAAGTACTTGAAGAAAATCGCAAGCAGACAGATGAGTTGCGATGCAAATGCAATAAATACTAAGGGTTGCATGACGCCCACCCGAACCGATTTATTCGGTGGCGGGAATTGTTGGGTTAAATTTGATCTTCGGACAGGTCTGCTATTTTCATTAGAGACTTTAGTAAACCAACTTTAAGTGGTTGAGATCCATGAATGGGTATAACGATTCTCTCGATTCTACCTTCCTTAACAAAAATATGATGGCTTCCCTTTATTCTTGAAAGCACCCAGCCTTTTCGTCCAATGGCCTTTGCGAGCTTCTTACCTGAGACTTCTTTCAAACTGCTAGTTCCAAGACTTCGGCTTGATCCTTATCGTAGGGTTGGTCATCTCCAGTTTCTAACCAAAGTTCTATCGCTTCCCGTATGTTCACACGAATCTCTTCTTTGGTCTCACCTTGGCTTACGCACCCTGGGAGGGCGGGAACTTCGGCCCAATAGCCGCCTTCCTCTGCTTTATGAACAAGTATTTTGATATTCATATGGCTAGAATAGCATGGGTTGCATTATTCAGCAACACAGTTTTTCCAACGAAATATTTCTCTTTTACCAGGCAGCACAATAGCTTGAATTCATTTTGCAGATTTCTTCACATTTTGTCAAAAGCTCTGCATCCACTCATGTTACAAATAAGGCTGAAAATAAGGGCACCATACAGACATAAGAAAACTTTTCGTTTTTTTACAAAAAATATCGACGAGGTGAGAAACTGATAGAAGATCCATCCACCCCATAGAGAAAACTGCATCCAGTCGTCGCCCTCAATTTGCATCACTCCAGTAATGTTTATTAACCTAATAACCCAAAGGCCGAGTCCCAAAGGGAATAACAGTATTGAGAATAGAAGCGATCCCGGATCGGTGAGGAGTCCACCTGTAATAGAGGGGACACTAAGAAGAAATCCCAATACCCATGCGCAACCCACGGAAGCTACTTTAAGCTTAAACCCTACTTTTTTTTCTTTAGTTTCCATATAATCAATTCTACGTCTAGGCGCAGCGGACCCGAAGTATGAGGGTTCGCTGCCGCCTTTGGGTATGGCTATGTTAGTTTATTGATAAGGAAAGATCCCAAAATATTCGCCTCAAATTCTTCCAAGTCATTATACAACAGTTCCTCGAGTTTCTCTTCAAGGTCATTCGGAACGCCCTCCATCGGATCAAATGCTTTCCGTGCCCGTTCAACCGTCCCCAATGACTTTGTTCGCCCAAAGAGCCGCAGACCTCGGTCTACTTCAGAGTCGACGTTCCGATCTGCGTTCTCCAGATACGACGAGAGGCCGTTGCTCGTCATCATTCCCCAAAGCTGATAGACGGCCATCGCTTCACGATACGGTCTCGGTAGCCTCTTGAGGCCGCGTATCAGCGAGTCAGTTTGGTGAATTATCGGATCACACAGACCGAGAAATTCCTCGCAGATTTTCGCACCGTCCGGCTTATGCTCGGAGACAATGCCCTTCAAAGCCTGGACGAAGCGCCTTTTGGTGAATTCCGAAGGTTCGAGTCTTCGAGGAAGAAGGCCTTGCAGAAAGATTCTTAGCCCCAAGTTCTCAATAGAATCTGGCGCAATCTGGTCAATCTCATTCTGAGTCTTTGGTGGGTTCTTTCTATATTCGTTGCGCTCGGCTTTGAGAGTTTCGTAATCACGGTTCCTCTTACAGGGTGCGCACAAGCCATCATTGTGCTTCGCGGTGACTTCTAGGATCATCGCGCCACATTGAGGGCAAGAGATTCGATCAGCGCTCATTTTTCTTGGCATAACGTCCAGGATCAGAGGATTCCGCGAGCCGCGGAATCCTCTGAAGCCACTGGTTGTGCCTTACTAATTCTATTGAGTAACTTTTGGATTCGTTTGTCCTGCTTCTTTACCAAACCGATATTTGGATGATAACGAAATCCAGATTTTTCTTCTGATGAAGCTTCAATGGCGAGTGATGCAAATTTTGATGCTTCTGGTCGATTGCTTGCGCTCCATTCAATTATAGCCATTGCCATGTTCCATCTATATCGATCAACTGGGAACATCAGTCGGTCAACATGCTTAGTGAGGATCGATTTAGCTTCAGGGTATAGCTCTGTCAGCTCTTCAGTAACAATGAAGGTTGAATAATCCAAATATCCATCTGTTTGCACTCCCGTATTTTCATCTTCGGATTCAAGAACTTTTCTGAACCATGGAATGGCTTTTTGCTTTTGGTTCATAGCCACTAAACACTGGGCTTTTTGCAAATATGTCGATGATAGTTCAAACGGCTCTGGATACTCTTCAATTATCATTTCCAGCAACTTCAGGGCTTCCTTGGGAAATTCTGATTGAAGATAAAGGGCTTGAATCCTCAAATATTGTGCCTTGTGGAATTGGCCTCTAGATCTTTTTAAACGGGCAAAGAATTCTTCTTCATCCGTTGGGCTCCAGCTTGTTCTTCTGTACCAATCATCACTCATATTTTTTATACATGCACAATGTTAAATCAACCGGACCGAGTACTCTCGGTTCGGTTGGATGCATTGTTAGGATTTTTTATTTGTGATGACGACATTAAGTCCATTTATTTTCGGGAATGTAATACTAGGAAAGATATTCCCCTTTTCTATACTGATGAAGATAGTTTGAGATTTCATCTTCCAGCTTCCTGTGAAGGGAAGCTTAACGTATTCCAGATGAGAGGAACCATCCGATAACCTTTCTTCTAACCACGTTTCCATGATGCCTGTGAATTTTCCATTGGCTAGAAGTTTTATTTCTACCGGAAAGTTGTGCTCTTTGACTCGGCCATCGGAACTCCTGTAATGTCCGGAAATCGTGATCACTGGTTCTTCGACTTCAGCCCCTGCGACAATGACAACGCTTTGAATACAAATTACTATTAGCAGTGTTAAAGTCGTTTTCATATTTCCTCTCCTAACGTTTAGATGATCGGACCGACGTAGGAGGTTCGATCGATTTTATTGTTATATGGCATCGTTTAATGCCTTTTGAAATTGGAGCTCATATTCATCTGCCTTTGATTCCAAATTCATTTGAATTGCTGCTTTTTTTAATCGACGCCAGAATCCAGTTTTGCACCCCTTCTCCTTGGCGAGTTGCTCTAATTTTTCCATGGCCGATTCAAGTTCCCCATTGTCTTTGTAGTGTTGGTATTCCTTAAAGGGTTTTTCTTTCAATTTAAAAAGACGCGGGGCATTCAAAAGTTCACTTGCCTGGCGCAATTGAATTTCAACTACTTCCCATTGTTTTGTCAGTATTGGATCATTCATTTCACTTATAACTCTCAAGTCAAGCGGACCGCGTACTCGCGGTTCGCTTGGATGAATTGTTATGATTATTTTTATTAAGACGATACGAAACAGTAATTGAACACATTGCGAGAGTGAGTAGGAGCAATCCAAATATACAAGTCTCCAATGCCTTTCCTGAATTTAACCATTCCTGATATGGGATCTTTTCTTCCCCTTCTTTCCATCCCGGAAACCAAGCTAGAACCATAAATGGCAATCCGAGTATTCCGGCACAAAGCGTTACTGCACGTTGCAATTCAGGCATAGACTTTATGATTCGCCAGATTTTTCTAATTCTCGATTTCATAACAAGTTGCTTCTCAGAAATCATTGATTCTCCCGTTTGGCAGGAACAACGAAAGGGAAGTGTTTAAAATTAGCTGAAATCATTTGATTGTCAGCAGGGGCTTATTCGTTGATTCAACGGTACGTTTTTGTACGAAAAATGACAATGGCAATCGGTGGCATTTCTTTAAGCTTTGCTTTGCCGTCACCTGAAATAGTGAATGTACCTTCTAGTCATTCTTATTTATGCGCTTCGGTTTTTTTTAATGTAATGACTTCGAAAGCTGTATGAAGTTGCCCATGTTTAAATTAATTTGTAGTCATCAGTGGAATGTCCCGCTTCGTATCGGCTTGAAAATAGGCCGTATTCTGATTGCCTGTTTTCTGTCATGACAATGAAGGACAGCTTGTGTAAAACAGGACAACGATAGGATGAAATTTATAAAAATGGTGATAAAAACAGGAATGTTGTGGGGGGTATGTGCCACTTTGGGCCGGGGGGATGCACCGAGTCGTTTGCTGACCCGTTTGCAGGCCGGCGAATCGCAAGTGGTGGTGGCTTACGGAACCAGTCTGACGGCTGTCGGCGCCTGGGTGAAACAAGTGGGCAAAGTGCTCGAAACGCAATTCCCCGGACAGGTGACCCTGATCAACAGCGGCGGATCGGGGATGAATTCTAATTGGGGCGTGGAAAATCTGGAGCAGAAGGTGTTGCAAAAACATCCCGATACCGTGTTCCTGGAATTTTCGATTAATGACAGTGTCGCCCGATTTGATCTGTCAGTCGAAAAAGCGAAAAGCAATTTGGAAACAATGATCGGCCGAATCCTGAAAGCCAACCCGGACGGTGAAATTATTCTCATGACCATGACCCCGGGAAATGCTTATCCGGAAGGGCACCGCTCCCATCGGAAAAATATCGAAGCCTATTATGAGATGTTTCGTGAAGTGGCCAAAGAAAGGGGCTTCCTGTTGATCGACCATTATCCCAACTGGAAAAAACTGCAGACGGAAGATCCGGAACATTTTAACCTATTGGTTCCTGATACCATCCATCCCACCGCCGCCGGAAATGCGGAGGTGGTGACGCCGATGGTGTTGAAGGCGTTGGGGTTGGATGCGAATGAAAAATAAGAATTCATCCGGGATATGCTTATGAAAAAGTGGATGTGTGTTTTCAGTTTTCTGGGGCTGATGATGACCGGGAATGCGGCCTATGCTTTCAGGGGGCCTGTCCTTACCCTTCGCCAACTCTATGGTTATGCCGAACTGATTGTGGTGGCAGAAGTGGTGGAGGTGGAATCCATTGAGAAGAGGGGCGTCTACGATTCCATTGCGAGTTTAAGAGTTAAAAAGTGGATAAAAGGCAAAGATGCACGCACCGTGCTGCCGGTATGGTTTTATTCCTATGGGGCAGATCCTCCATCCGCAGAATACCCAAAATGGGAAACGGTATTGGCTTTTTTGCAAAAAGATCCCAAACACAACGGGATGTATATCACGACTGGAGGTGCGGAAGGGTGTAAACAAACCCCAGCCGTGGTCGATGCGTATTTACTCCGAATTGAGGAACTAAAGAAAATTCTGCCGATCAGGTTCAATGAATCGATTCTTAGAAAATATACGGCGTGGCTGATGAAATGTGTCGAGGAGCAATCGACCCGTGGGGAGGGTTTGGAAGATTTAATCCATTTCCGACTGCCGAAACCAAATGAAAACACCCATTATAATGTGCAAGGCTGGCAATATCTTACGGAGAATCACAAACAACAATTGGTGGATGTGATTGCGGACTCTTCGATCGGGAATTGGAATGAATATAATCCGGTTTGGCATACACAGAAGATGATGCTGATTCTCGCAAAAACGAAAAAGGAGAATCCGGAACTGTTGGAAATTCGAAAAAGTTACCTGGAAGCGATATCTCACCCTTCGGATCCGATAAGCCCACAGAAACATAAACAACTGTGTAAAGAGTTTGTAGACCAGTACCAAGGCTTGATCGAAGATCAGGAGTGATGCCCTTCTTGTATTCTCCAATATTGAAGGCTGCTATTTCTGCCCTTTCCACGGCATCGGGGTGAGGAGGCCTTCGTTTTCGGGTTGCATGGAGACTTCCTTCTTTTCGGTTTGGGGCAATATATTGGGTATGGAACATGTAAAAAACCTGCATGGGAAACAGGATCAAAACGTCTGGTTTACGATGCCGGTGAGTTTACAACGTTGGTCTGATCTTTAATAGTGACGCAGTTGTTTTCACCTTCAACATGACCCCAATGGCTTTGGTGCTCACGGCCTTGGGAATGTAACATAGGCATTCTTGCCTGTGATCCCCCGGCAGGGGCAGATGATTTGTGGCGACCCTTCAGGCCGGGAAGCGGGGAGGAATTGGCAATCCCCATCCTGCGGATGGGGCTGCGTTGTGGCGACCCTTCGGGCCTTTATTTGTAGCTGTATTTAGGCCTCATTCTTCACAGGATTTTTGGTGGGGGGATCCCGGGCAGTTGACCACAGGATCGCCCGCACCCCGCCGGGGCGCACAGAATTTTGTAATCGGTATCCCGGGGGCGCGGCCTCCGGGCTGGATGCGGGTCCCCCTCCGGGGGAGGTTAAGAGGTGATGGGTTCTTGGCACCGCACAATTCAGGTGCCTGCCCCGGAGGGGCAATCGGACTTTAGCCCGGGGGCCATGCCCCCGGGACAGGTAAAAGAAAGAATTGCGCCCCGGCGGGGTGCGGGCAACCTTCTCTGTTTATGGACCCGCGTCTACTTTCTTTTTCCCTTTCCATAGCACCCGGGTGCGCAGGCCTTCGTTTTCGAGTTGCATGGAGACTTCCACTTTTTCGGTTTGGGGTAACAATCCGGAGGTGTCGACTTCGTCCAAGGGCGGTTGCTGGGTGTCGTAGATAGATCCGAAGACAGAGCTTTCGGGGCCTCGTTCGGTCCAGACAAATGTTCCGGGGGAGGGGTGGACCGGTACGTAACCGAAGAGGCGCCGGGAGGTTTGCATCGCGTCTTCGAGTGAGTCAAATCCTGCCATATAATAGAGATTTAAAACGCCCACCCCGGCCAAGGCTTGTTTGCGGGCTTGATCGAGCGCGGAGGCTTCAAAGCCGGGACCGGTTTCGTTAATGGCGTCCGGCTGCAAAAGCACCGCCGCATCGCGGAGGGTGAGTTGTTCCGAGCCGGTGACTTTCGGATGGTAATTCAGAGGCAGATTGCTGAACACCAAATAGCGATCTTGTATTTCCATACTCAAGGTGAAGAAGAGCACATCTTCCAAGGCGATGCGGAGGAACCATTTTTCCTGGCCGGTGATCCTGACCAGATTCACATTCATACCCAGCCAGCCTTCATCCTCCATGAGGGTGCCTGTCAACATACTGCCTAAAGCCCGCCGGGCGGCCTCCGGATCCTGCAAATCCATAGCGACCACTACCGGACGGGTCAACAGAGATCCGAACAGGGGGAGAAACAGCATTTCGTTTCCGCGCATATTGCTACTGGCACCAAACAGATTCATCAACTCGCCACTGCCGAAGGTGATCACGGAATTGCTGTCGGCCAAGCCCACATGTAATCCGGGTCCGAGTTGTTCCCAAATAGGAAGGTTCATCCCCAATTGATCTTCCACCACTTCGGACACGCCTTCCAGAAAATCAATCCACATGTCTTCACTGAGATTGAGCGACATCATGGCGATGGGAGCGGGTTCGATGACGGGTCGCTTGAGGGGAGGGGTTCCTTCCTGATTCCGAAAGAAGGTTCGCACGGTATCGTAAACCGAAGAGTTGATAAGCGGTAAAATAAATACCGTGGTTTCCACTTCCTGTTCCGGTTTGAGATCCACCCGCACCGCAATCGGATCAAAGAACTGGCGCCAGAAACGTTCGTAGTTTTCGCGGTAATTGTCGTAGGCCTTTTTCTCCTGTTCGGTAACCTTTTCGGGCAGGTTTCCGGTCAGAGTGGGCAAGTGACTTGCGCTTCCCCAAACGGGATCGGTGGCCATGCCGTTTTTCCACTGAACATTTTCGATATCTGCCGAGGGTGGAAGGTAGGCCTGCTCCACCAAGGTTTTTAGATCGGGAGCTGAGGCCCGGTGATCCATGCGGTAAAGCAGATCGCCGGCGGAAAATTGTTCGAGCCGGGCTTTGGCCTGCAGTCTCCGCATTTGGGCGATTTTGAGGGCCGGTCCGGTGAGGCGGCGGATAAAGGGGTCACTCAGATAGACATAAGCTGCGGTTTCGTCGGTTGGCGCACATTGGGTGAGCATGTAGCGGAATTCGGCGCTTTCACCTAAACCGGGTTCAATTCCCTGCATGATCTGTTGTATCTTACTGAGCTCGGATTCCCGGGTGCTGAACATCAGCAGATCTTTTTCAATGAAGAGATAGGCTTTCCCTCCGTTGAGGGTGGGCATGGATTGAATGCCCGTTTTCCCCTCCAAGCCCATTCCTTTTAACAGGGGTTGTAGGGCGGCCAAGTTTTTGATCCGGGTGAGGGTGGTGACGTCGGTCCCTTCGGTCAAAAACAAATCCGGAAGCAGGACTGCGGTTTCCCCGACGAATCCACTTTGCAGAATCAAACGCAGTTGTTGCTCGTTCAGTCCCAGCTTGGCCAAATGTTTTTCCATCACTTGATGATCCAGAATCAGTTTGGAGCGGCTGCCACTGAAGCGTCCGAGCACATTGCCGCTGCCATCAAGAAGTTGCAGGATCCCTTCGGGATTCGGGAACCAGGCGAACAGACGGTCCGGTGGACAGAGATCGGCCAAAGCAAGTTTTCCGCCCGGGTTGCCATCCAGGAGGGCTGCGTACTCATGAGCTTTGACCGTGACCCCTTTTACGTCTGCAATCGGAATCACTTCCGGTGCTTTGGCGTCTTGTCCGCCAATCAGATTTTGCATTTGCAGGGTTTCGCGGATGGCGGCATCCCCACCCAGCACGCTCATGATTGACGGGGTCCGGTTTCGATTGTTTCCGGGGAAAAGGTCTGAAGGGTCAAAGCCCTCCACGCCATACAGACCTTTCACCCGTTGGTCCCACATACCGGCCAATCGGCTTTCTTCGGCCCACCAGGCGTAGGCCCGGTATTCCGCCCATTCCGAGAATTCGGCAGAAGCGTCGCTTTTGCCCTGCACGGGAATCGTGATTTGTTTTTCTTCCCCCAGAAATTCATTGATCAGGGTGACGGTTACAGCTTTGGCCTGTGGATCCAAAAGTTGGGCGTTAAAGCTGTAAGGGATGCTGTCTGCTTTTTCCGTTGCCACCGGGAGGGTAATCTTTAAGCCCAGCGCCGCCATTTTTTCAGGATCGATTTCTTCCCTCTCCGTTTTCCAGCCCGTGTAGAAAATATAATGTTTCCCGTCGTTGATTTGTGGTTTTAGTTCGATCAACAGTACTTGGGGTTCCGTATCTTTTTCGATCTTTAGCGGCACGCCGGGCAGGAGGGCGATGACCCCTTCATTCAAGGCTTGTTTCGCTCTTGGTGACAGATCCAGACCTGAAGTATCCTGTGGAGAGACTTTAATCGCGTCCGCTTCTTCGCTACGAAAATTATAACGAATATGCGACATCAGTCTGCGCCGTTCCAACAGCAACCGGCGTTCCTGAAGTGCCCGGGTGCGTTCACCGAAAACCTGTTCATAATGCTCTTCCGGGGCTTCGATATAGCCGTAGCCTAATTGATCGGTTTGCAGGGAGGCGTCACTGATCAGCCAATCCCCCTGGGCAGACAGTTCGACTTCCGCATGCAGGATAGAGATGCCGGTTTTGGGATCGGTATAGACTTCACCTGCGAACAGGGGGAAGGTAATAAACAGACAGACAACGGATAGAATACGCATTTCGGGCTCCGGGTTATTTGACATTTATATTGTCAATTAAGTTATACGCCCTCTGGCGGTTCTTCCGCAAGCGGGAAATAGGAAAAATTTAAACTTTTCGTTGCAAAGTTTCTTGCAATCTGTGCGGGATGTGCTTTTGCTTTGTGTAGCAAAGTTATTAAAGGTTCAGGTTTATGCATGTAAAATTCATTCTGCCATCACTTGTTGAAGCGAAAAGTCCGATGTTTCGGCCGATCAAGTATTCGCTGTTTCCTCCCTTGGGATTGGCCACTTTGGCCGCGTTCCTGGACGATTCGGATGAAGTGGAAATTGTGGATCAGCATGTGGAGACCCTGCGCACAGACGACGAACCTGACCTGGTCGGAATTGAAGTGTATATCACCAATGCAAAGCGGGCTTACGCCATTGCGGACGCCTACCGGGCGAAAGGGGTCATGGTCATTCTGGGTGGCTTACATGTGACATCTTTGCCTGAGGAGGCGGCGGCTCATGCCGATGTCATTTTTCTGGGTCCGGCGGAAGCTTCCTTCCCTGTTTTTCTTCAGGATTTAAAAAAGGGGCGTTGGCAGCAACGTTATGTTTCTGCGGAACGTACGCTTCACCATGTGCCGCCGCCCCGGCGGGAACTGATTCAACGGAACCGATATTTGGTGCCCAACTCCATTGTGGTCAGCCGGGGCTGTCCGCATCATTGTGACTTCTGTTACAAGGATGCGTTTTACCAAGGGGGCAAATCATTTTATGTGCAGGCCGTTGATGACGCGTTGGCAGAGATCGACCGTTTGCCGGGGCGGCATTTATATTTTTTGGATGACCACCTGCTCGGACACAAACGGTTTGCCCACGAATTGTTTACGGGCATGCGGGGGATGAACCGGGTGTTTCAGGGGGCAGCCACCGTGCAGTCTATTTTGAGTAGTCACCTGATCGAAGAGGCGGCGGAAGCGGGGCTCAGAAGTTTATTCGTAGGGTTTGAAACGTTGAATCCGGAAAATTTGTCTAGCAGTAACAAGCAACACAATTTGGGTCAGGACTACGAGGCGGCCATTCGCCGTTTGCATGACTTGGGTATCATGATCAACGGGAGTTTTGTTTTCGGACTCGATTCGGATACCTCCGACGTGTTTAAACGGACCGTAGATTGGGCGGTGGGTATGGGCATTACCACTTCTACTTTTCATATTGCCACGCCTTATCCCGGGACCGGCTATTTTCAGCGCATGGAAAGGGAAGGGCGGATTTTGTCCAAAGACTGGGATTTGTATGATACCCGGCATGTGGTGTTTGAGACCCGGGGGATGTCCGCTCAAGAACTGGAAGCGGGATATCACCGCGCGTACCGCGATTTTTACCGTGGGTCGAACATTTGGAAATCCGCCATGGCCCATGATCACGCCAAACACCGTCTGAAACATCTCGCATATACCGTAGGGTGGAAAAAGATGGAGCCACTCTGGAATCTGGTGGTGCAGCTGAAGCAGTTGAATGTGATGACACCGGTACTTGAAGCGGTATTAAGCCGGATTGACCGGCGCGCGCCTGCCCGGCCGGAAGGGGCTGCTCCCCTGGCGGAATCTTCCTCCAATGTTCCCCCACTATTAGATTGATTATTTTCCGCTTTTCTTCCAGAAGTCTTAACTGATCAAAGCATGGATTGTCTCTGTGCGCCTTCAGATTAGTCTTCTTTAAAATATATTATGAAAAAAAGCATCACCCATACGATTCTATTCACGTTTATTGCCATGAGCTCCCTTCATCTACAGTCCGCACAAGTCAGTGAAATCTCTCAATACGGCATCACCTGGACTTTTGCCCAGCCGGTGGAAGCCGGACAGTTTATTTCCGGCGACTGGTGGGTGGTGGGCCCGGTGGAAATCGTTTCGGTGAGTCCTGAACCCGGTCCGAGCGACAGCACGAATAATACAGAAAGCAAAAGTGTTTACGGAGCGGTTTCTTTAGTGACGGATACCCGGATGCGGAATGGTTCCATGGTACATTTGGGAAAATCGGGAGATAAAAACCTTTCGAGGCAGGGGCTGGATTCCCGGTCCAAGACCTATGATCCTGAGCTCTCCATTTCTTTTCCTTATACGCTGGAAGCGAACCGCAGTTTGATTTCTTCGGTGAGCGGTGAGACTTTTAATGACAAAGGCAAGTTGGCCACGCCAAATGTGTTGGGGCAACTGGGTTTTTTCCTGACCAAAAAGACGCAGGATTATGCGTTGGAATCATCTGCGGTTTTGACCTGTCTCGATCAGGTGCCGCCGGCGGATGCCTTTCGTCCGGCCTATGTGGGTACTGAAAAAACAATCTATCGTGCCAAAGATTTGCAGTGGGACAAACTGCTGAAACTGGCTCCTACCGCCTCCATGCCCAAATGGGAAACCATGGAGCGTGCCTTTGAACGTCCCTGGTTTGAAATTCCTGCCAGTTGGCAAATGCAACATTTCGGTCCGGGCTTAAATCAACCGACCTACGGACGTGAATACACCCGGTTGTCTTCTTTGGCTTCACTGATGTTGAGTCTGGATGTGCCCAATGAGCAAAAAGAAACCTTGCTTTACAGTTACGTGCAACTGGGTATCGATACCTACGGAATGACGATCAACGGACGCAATTGGAGTTCCGACGGTGGGTGGTGGCAGGGACGCAAATGGGTCATTTATTTTGCGAGTATTTTATTGGATCAGCCTGAGATGCGGGATTTGCCCAATACCCGTTTTCAAGAGGATATGGATACCTATTACGGGGAAGGGGCTCTCGGTCAAACCGTCCTGTGGCAGTTGACCTACCATTCTCATCCCCGTCCGTCCCATCAGGAGGAACTTCGCAATGAATCCAATATAAAACTCTATAAGATGGCAGAAGGTTATCGCTTTATTAATTCCGCCTCCTGGATTGGGCAGGCTTTGGTGGCGCAACATATGATGGCCAAAGAGATGTGGAATCACGATGCCTATTTCGACTATGTGGACCAATGGATGAGCCCCGAGGAATCTTTCCCGGTCCCCAAATGGCTGCCGAAAGGTTGCAAGCGCTCGGTGGATCCCTTTATGGAAGAAATGTGGGCAGCCTACCGGGAGAGTGTGCCGGAACAGCCCGGAGGAAAAGACAACCTGAAATGGGTTTGGACCGATATGAAAACCCGGACCGGCGAGTGGGTCGAAAACCCCAAACCGTAACGAAGGCTTTCAGCCTGCGGGATGTCAGGCTTTCAGCCTGATTTCACCGCAGGATCGATCTTTGGCGTTTGCAGAGAATATTGATTCAAGTAAGCTCATTCTGAAAAAATTCGATGATCTCTCCTTCAGGGGCGATCACAAACGAGAGCCGGACAGGGAGGGGGCCCTGATGCGAGGGGATCTCCACATCTTTCGGGGCCACCTTTTCCTGCGCTCCGGCTTTCAGTGCCGCTGCATGGACCGCATCCACATCCGGGGTGCGGAGGGCAAAATGAATCATCCGGGCTTCAGACGGTGCATCGGCGTCTCCTCCCTCGAAAACTTCAATGTAGTTGCCGTCGCCTGCATTCAGCATGGCCGCCCGTTTGGGGGCGTCTCCCCAGCTTCGGGCGGTTTCGATGCCGAGTTCCTGATAAAATTTGATGGCGCGGTCAAAGTCTGCAACCCGCAATGCGGTGTGGTGAAATCCTGAAATAAGTGATGTGGTCATACGGAGCACCTATCCTGATTTCCTTTGCCTGCCAAGGGCGAACTCAACCGGATTCCGCTCCAGGCATATTCCCAGTTTGAAATTAAGAAGTGAAGACCTCTCCAGGGTACCAAGTCCAACGCAAGGGGGAAAATGGGTCCTGTGCAAAAGTTCTTCCGCATTGACAGAATTAAGAAAGAGAGTTACAAAAATGATAACGTAGTCATGCAAGCCTGATCGCCGGAGAATTTTCCTCCGGGTGGCGGTGTGCATTCATTCA
This sequence comes from uncultured Verrucomicrobiota bacterium, assembly GCA_937127435.1. GTDB lineage: Bacteria > Verrucomicrobiota > Kiritimatiellia > SS1-B-03-39 > UBA6053 > UBA6053. The sequence continues at coordinate 25,647 of CAKZLZ010000085.1, forward strand.
AACCCCTGAAAGTGGAGACCCATGAAATTTCTGATCATTCTTCTTAGCCTATGTGCGGCAACCTTACACGCGGACACGCAAACCTCATCCAAAGTGGTGATTTTGAAGTTGGATGACTTCTCTTCCCGCGCGGACAGCCCCACTGAAAACTGGCAACGGGTGGTGGACTATTTGGAAGCACAGGAGATGGCCGCATCTTTCGGTATCATTGGAAAAGATATTACCCGGGCCAATCCGGAATTCTGCAAATGGATTCTCGCAAAACAGGAAGCCGGACTGATTGAATTTTGGAATCATGGGGAAACCCACGGGCGGATAGAAAAAGACGGTAAAAAAGTGGCCGAATTTCAGGATACTGTAGAGGCGCAGATTGCGAGTCTGGAAGCAACCCAACAATTGGCGGTTGAAAAACTGGGCTTTGAATTTAAGAGCTTCGGCGCACCTTTTAATGCCGTCAATGCGGATACCGCCACGGCCCTGGAAAAAGTCGGCATTCCCATTTGGATTTACGGACTGCGGAGTGCAGCCAGGGATGGTGGATACACCGGAGCAGTTTTGACCCGTACGCACAATATGGAGAAGGGCACTTCAAATCCAAATTTCGAGTATTTTAAAGCGCAGTACCTGAAAAAACAACCCACCGGTCCGCTGGTTTTGCAGGGGCATCCCCACGGATGGTCAGAGGAACGTTTCCAGGAATTTGTTCAAATCGTCGAATTTCTGAAGAGCGAGGGGTATGTGTTCCAGACCCCAAGCGGATTTGTGGCGGGTAACTAAGTGTTATTTTTGAGCCGTGTATTTTTTGGGCCACAAAAAGGCACAAAAGAAACGCCTCCCCTATAACCCCGTTCCGGGTAAACAGATTTTGAATCCCATAAGGTTCCCGCAAAAACACATGGTTATTTTATAATCCCGCTCTGAAAAAATTTCTACCTCAATAAAACAGAAATCACAAAAGATTAGGGACGGGTTTTAATAACCAACCTCCCAAATCTACTGCGGAACGGGGTTATAGGGGAGGCGTTTTTTTGTGCCTTTTTGTGGCTATATGATGTCTTAAAATGCTCTAGAGAAAGCTTTCCTGTTCTTCGATTTCTTCACTCACTTCCATCCACTCTCTGGAAGTGTGCTGAATTTTGCCGGCCAATTCATTGAGCATTTGCTGATGGGCTTTGAAGTCGGAGACTTCTCCGTTTTGCATCTTTAAAACTTCGGCATTTTGGGTGGCTTCCATTTCGGCAATCGACTTTTCCAGTCGCTCCATCCGGCTCTCCAGCTTTCTGATTTGCTTTTGGGCCTCTTTGCGTTTTTTGCCGTCGGGTTTGGCTTTGGTTTTTGCGGCTTCGGGGGCCTTGCCGTCGATGGCCACATTTCCTCCACTTTGAGAGAGAAAGTCATCGTATCCGCCCAACCAGCGCCGCACACCTTCGCTGCCAATGGAAATCACCCCGTTGGCGGTGTTGCGCACAAAGCTGCTGTCATGACTCACAAAGCAAACCGTTCCCTTGTACTGGCAAATGGCCTGTTCCAGCGCTTCACGTCCTTGAATATCCAAGTGAGTGGTGGGTTCGTCGAGCAGGAGTAAATTGGGCGGATTGATGAAAATGCGGGCGAAGGCCAAACGGATTTTTTCACCACCGCTTAAGACTTTCACCGGTTTTTCACAAAACTCTCCCTGGAAGCCAAAGCTGCCGAGTAAGGTGCGGATGGCCTGATCGGTGGTTTGTCCCCGGGCGGCATCTTTGACCACCCGGAAAACGGAATGTTCCAAGGGCAGGGTTTCTGCAAATTCCTGGGACTGATAGCCGGTGACCAGATGGTGACCGGATACGCGCTTTCCTTCGACCGGTTGCAAAATCTCCGCCAAAATTTTGAGCAGGGTGGTTTTGCCCATACCGTTATATCCGACCAGGGCCAGTTTGTCGCCACGCTCAATACTCAGATCGACCCCTTTAAATAACCAGGGGCTCTCCGGATAATGAAAGCCAATATTTTCGGTGCGCAGGAGTTGATGACCTGAAGAGGGTGGATCCGGCAGGCGGAGCAGTACCCGGTTGTCCTCTTTTTCCAGTTCGGGCAAGGGTTCCATTTTCTCCAGCATCTTAATGCGGCTCTGCACCTGGGCGGCTTTGGTGGCCTGCGCCCGGAATCGACGCACGAAGCTTTCAATATCTTCACGTTGTTTCAACAGGGTTTTGTAGCGGGCTTCCTGTTGCTCAATTCGCTCTTTGCGGAGAATGACATATTTATCATATCCGCCAGCAAAGCGGGTGACCGATCCGCGGCGTATATCCAAAATATCTTTGGCCAGACTCCGCAGCAATTGCCGGTCATGGGAAATCAGCAACAAGGTGCCCGAGAAGTGGGATAGGAAGCGCTGCAACCATTCCACCGCAGGCAAATCGAGATAGTTGGAAGGCTCGTCGAGCAGGAGAATATCCGGGGAAGATAAAAGCACCCGGGCCAACTGTGCCCGCATTTGCCATCCGCCACTGAACGATGACATCGGCTCCTGAAAGCGGTCGGGAGTAAAGCCCAGGCCCCCGAGTGCCGCTTCGGTATTGGCGGTGAGTTGATATCCGTCCCGATGTTCGAATTCATGCTGCAAATCCCCGATTTTCTTTAACAACTCGGGAGAAGAATGTGCGGTCATTTCTTCCTGCAGATCATGGAGCTCGATTTCCATATCGATAATTTCCTGACAACCCGCCTTTACGAAATCCAGTAAGGAGCCATCCTCCTCATTCGAAGGCAGTTGTTGACGCAAATAGCCGATCCGCTGGGTGCCGGGGACAATTACATCGCCTTTATCCGTTTCTTCCTCACCGGTAATCAGCTTAAAGATTGTACTCTTTCCTGCACCATTCGGTCCCACAATGCCCACCTGCTCGCCGGGATTGACGGTGAAAGAAGCCTGGTTCAGAATCATCTGAGGGCCAAACTGTTTAGAAACTTTGTCGAAAATGATCATGAAGGGGCTATATCCCACTTAATTTTTGAATCCACTCTAAAGACAGACGGATCTTGATGGCGGTGGGTTTACGGTTGTGGCGTGCGGTCACGCAAAATGCGCGACTGCCGCTCTGGGCTTAGAAGCTTGCTTCGGCCGGCGAAACCGAAGCAAGCTTCGTAAAATGAAAGCGGCAGCTCGCAAGCTCGCGACCGCACGCCACAACAGTTGAAACCCCGACCGGGACCCATTCAACAGAAAATGCTCTCAATGCCGTCATAATTCCTGGGTCCCGGGTTGGTCACTTAGGAAAGGAGCTATTCGGCTGCTTGGATCATTCAAAAAGGATAGAAATCGTCATCCGCTTCCGGATCGGGTGGATCCTCTTCGAGGGATTCGCTTAAGAGGTCGGTGAAGTTTTCCAGTGAATGGAGCATGTCCTGTTGCTGTCCGAGAATTTCGTCTTGGGTCATTTGCCAGGTGGCGGGCCCTTCAATTTCCAGTTCGGCTTCAGGGATTTCGATGACCACCCGGCCGTTTTGCGGACTGAACCATTCGAGATAGAGGATATTTGCCAAATGCTGCGGCACGGGCAACCCTTGAATGCCGAGATCCCAAGCCTCCTTGATGGGCACATCCAATATGCGGTTTTTGCGTGAAGCGGTAATGTCGCCGCTGCGTCCTTGTTGGAGGGGGTGAAGGTCGTGGGGAAGGGGACTCGTGGGGTCCGGGTTGCGGAAGTGGAGTTGTAGACCGGCGAGGTCCGGGTTGGGAAGGCCCTGTAGATCCAGTTGCACCACGTGATCCAGGTCGACGATCTGAAGCTCTCCGGTGATTTTTCCTTTTTTACGGCAGTCGATGCTGCCGGAGATGATGCTGTTATGAATTCGGTATGCCATTTTGGGGGGGTATCAGATTCAAATACGTAAATCCATGGTTGAATACGACTAAAGATCTATTTAATTAGCTGATTTATGATTTTACCTTTCCCCCCTTCTGAAAATGATGAACCGGATCTGGATGCACTGAACAGGGAACTGCAGAAGGTGACGGATACATATAATCATACGCCGAATCCAGAGATCGGTGGATTTTCTCCGGATATGTTGATGCGTCTGAATTATACTGAATGGAATACGCCGGAGAGTCCGCTGAAGTTGAATGCGGCCTTGTCACTGGAAATGCTTAGGGCGGCACCGTACTTTATAAGCCTGCGGAATTTTCTTTTGTACGTCGTTGAGCAGGGAAGTGTGAAAGCTACTGCGACCGGTAATCTGTCTCGAAAGGTGGTGATGGATCAGCTGGATGCCTTTTGGACACCCCGACAAAAGGAAAGCTGGTTCAGTGTCAGCAAGGTCGCAAATGAAGAGGATGTGCACCCGTTGAACTGTGGACGGTATATTTTGGAATTTGCAGGGCTGTTGAAGAAACGCAAAAGTACATTTTATGTTCCCAAATCCAAACAGGGCTTGCTTGAAGAAAAAAAGGCCGGTGAGTTGGCGGACTTATTATTTGTGACCCATTTTCGGAAATTTCAATTGGGCTACAACGTAAGATATGCAGAGAAATTTGACCTGATTCAACAAGATGCCGGGTATCTGTTATTCACCATGGGGCTGCAACTAAAAGAATGGACGGTGGTAGATGTTGCGCTTGTTCGAAAGCTGTTGCATCCTATGACCCTGGGAGCTTTGCGTGAGGCCTTGAAGCCGAGTCGTTACGTGAATGAGACGCGTGTTTTAAGTGCCTACCTGCTTATGCCCTTTTTATCCTGGGGGCTACTGGAATGCGAATCCCCGGAAGTCTATTGTCTCGAAAATAAAAAAATTAGAGTGTCCGCTTTTTACCGCAAGTGGATCCGTTTCAAATAAGGGTGAGGGGCGTTTTGTTACTCTTGTTATCTGAGGGCCAGATCTTGTAGACGAAGTGATGAATGATTATCCTCCCGCAAAGGGATTGATGATCGGAGTATCTAAATACATGAAATCTTTGACATTGCGGGTCACGAGGGTCAGGTGGTGAACCCGGGCGGTAGCGGCAAGCAAGCTGTCGATGACAGGGCTGCTACGTTGAGCTTGGAGCTGTCCCCAATCTGCAGCCACCCGTTCGCAAACCGGGAGAATGCAGTCCGCGTAGCTTTTTTCCAGGTTTCTCAGCCACTTCTCTAAATGTTGAGCTTGGACGGGGTCTTTTCGTTTAATCACTTCAATGCCTTTGCGGATTTCTCCAAGACTGAGCACCGAGATGAATTGTGGTACCCTGGAAATCTCCTCAGCCCACTGCATGACATGCATATGAGAGCGTGATCCTTTTCGCAATTCGCTGAGGATATTGGTGTCGAGTAAAAGTCCCCTCACAGTCCGGTGTTCCGTTCTTCGGGTTGATCAGAACGCTCTAGTGGAAGCTCTACAGCTTCCGCTACCGGGTTATTGACCAGATAGCTGGCTAAAGGTTCTCTCACTGGCTGAGGGCGGTTTAGAAAATCTGCGAGAATGCGTCGGTGATATTCCTCTGCGGAAATGCCATGCTCCGCCGCTTGTCGCTTGAGTTTTTTGACCAAACTATCATCAATATTGCGCACCAGTAACTGTTTCATAACGCTATGGTGATATCATTGATATCATTTGTCAACTGCGTATGAAAGAGGGCTTTCACCTTTTTGTTCCAAGCTGTGGGGTAAGCCGTAGTTCCATCGCCCCGATGGAAAACGAATGCTTCGTGTTTACCGCGGGGGCCCCTGCCCGCTGGGGCGTCCTTCCCTGGCCGTTCACGTGCCGGAACGGCACGGGCAGGCGGGCAGGTGCGGAACTACGCCTTGAAATTTCAGGAGCTTTTATGGAGCAGGATAGCTGCTGAGAAGCTTGATGTAATTGGCGCGCTCGAAGAGTTCGGGGTTGTCGACGAATTCCCGGCGCATGCATCCGCGCAGTTCATCCACATCCAGGTAACCGTTTTCCTCCAGCCAGTTTTCGAGGCCTTGCTTGAATTCGGTCATTTTTGCCGGGCCGTGTTTGAGCAGGGCGGAGGTGCTGCACACCACATTGGCTCCG
>CAKZLZ010000086.1 GCA_937127435.1 uncultured Verrucomicrobiota bacterium
AAGGCAGGTAAAATATATTCTTCGTCCTGAATCGCATTTTGCAGATTTTTGGAACGAATTTCTTCAATGCGGGCATCATCATCCTCACTGCCTTCCCGGCTTTCGCGCAGAAAGTCCATCAGTGGTCCGGGATCGGAGGGAGGCATAAACACATCCACAAATGGAAATTGTTTTTTCAAGCGGGGCGCCTCGCGCATTCCCACCATACAGCCCATCAGCCCTACTTTAAGTTCAGGATTCTTTTTCTTCAGTTGGGACACAAACCGAAGCCGGCCCACCGCGCGGTCCTCCGCCTGTTGACGCACCACACAGGTGTTCAAAACCACCAGATCCGCCTCCTCCGGCGTTTCGGTCATTGCATAGCCCAAAGCTTCCAACTGACTGCCCAAATGACGGGAATCCGCCTCGTTCATTTGACAGCCAATGGTCCAGATGTTGTATTTACGTACTTTCATGATGCAGTTCACCTATGGCATTTCCTATGAAAATAAAGGTTAAAATAGGCAGGGCTCCACCTTCCCTGGTGCGAGTTTTCAAGGAAGACAGAGAAAAGCGCACATCATGATTTGCTTCATACATTCTCAGCCATTGCATTGACGAATAAATGTAAAACCGATAGCTTTTCCACATGAAACGTCTTTTCCCTTCCCAGGTTTGCCTTTTAATCAAACGGTTCATCCCCACTTTTCTGACGGCCTTTCTCCTGCCCACATCCTTCGCGGCGGAAAGTTTTTCCAACCCTGTCATGGACAGCGGTGCGGATCCCGCGGTGATTTATCATCAGGGCACGTATTACGCCTACACCACCAACAGCAAAAGAATTGTCTACCGCTCAAATGACTTGGTAAACTGGGAAGAAGGTCCCGTGATCCTTCCCGAAAGCCTGAAAGGCGCCTGGGCCCCGGAAGTGTATCATCATCCTGAGGATGGCAAATTTTATCTCTATTACACCAACCGCTATAAAATCGGGGTTGCGGTAGCGGACAAACCGGACGGGATGTTTGAGGATTTGGGTTTTCTGGTGATTCCCGGAATTGATGCGCACGTCTTCCGGGACGATGACAAGCGTCTCTACCTCTATTTCACCAACACCCCGGACTTCACCATGTATTGTGTACCCATGAAGTCTCCCATCGAGACCGCCGGTCCGGTCACAAAATGTTTTGAAATCTCCCAGGACTGGGAGCGGCACGATTTTCAAATCAATGAAGGTCCGTGGATGCACAAGCTCAATGGGACCTACTATCTTTTTTATTCCGGCAGCAACGGTCAAACCGTCTTCTACAGCGTGGGTTACGCCACTGCACCCTCCCCGCTGGGCCCGTTCACCAAAAACCCTGACAACCCGGTCATCCCCCATTCAGAAAATATCTGGGGCCCCGGACACGGCTCCTTCATTATGGACCGCGCAGGCGAATGGTGGCATCTTTATCACCAAAAGACCGGTCAGGAAAAAGGCTGGAAACGCTTTATGTGTCTCGATCCCCTGGTGATCGACTTCAACACGGGAGATATCCATAGCGTTCCCACCAAAGGCACCCGGCAACCCGCCCCTGTCACCGATCCGGATATCGTGTGGGTACCCGAAATTTCTCCCCGCGGGGCCTATTTCTATCAAACTCAGGAAGTGAGTTTCAGTTGCCGTACCCCCGGCGCAACTATCCGCTACACCCTTGACGGCAGGGAGCCCGGCGCGGAATCGGCGCTCTATCAGCAGCCTTTCCACATTGACCGCAACACCACGGTAAAGGCCCGGGCATTCAAAGAAGGCATGCAGACCAGCGCCATTTCAGAAATGCGTTTCACCCGGACCAATTGGCAGGCACCGGAAACGCCCTACACAGAATTCCCCTCCGGCAATCCCCCCTTCCGGGTCTACCCTTCCCCCAATCCGGTCGCCCCTCCCAAAGCCCCGAAACCTTAGTCTTTCTTTCGCCTCACCAGGCTAATACCCCGGAGAATAAGCGGAAAATATGACCCGAGGGTGCGCTGAGTTAACGGCGACGAAGCAGAAAAACGCCTAAAACCATACTTCCAAATAAAAGCACAATAGAAGAGGGCTCAGGAATTACGGATGCAGTTGCAGAAAAGCTTACCCCCTCAACAAGCATCGTCCCGGCGGAGGCACGGGTACTGTTTGCATAATACCCTACAGCGGTTAAATTACTGAAATCTGTAAGCGTCGCAGTTCCGCCGGTAAAGTCCGCCATATCAGTAACCGGATCGTAATTCACCCAGGTCATGGTCGACGGATCCGCAAAGCTGTTATTTCCCTCAGAGACCGACGCCGAGGCATAAAAAGTATCATCCAGCCGAATCACAAAACGACTGGTAGTCGTGTTAGATCCTCCATTGTCCGTAATCCTTGAAGACATCCCTTCAAGCTCAATGTCCGTAGCGGTATCTCCGTCATTCATGAAATAATCCTGGGTCCATACCACGACCATTTCACAATACGTTATTCCATTTGCATTGATGCCAATATTGTCTCCGCCACCATCATTCCGGACTTTCGGGGTTGCGCCGGAAAAAGCCCCATAAAATTCAGGTGTTTTCCCCGTATTGTTATTATAATAACTTGTGCCAACGGTTGGATTTCGAAGGGTGGAAAGATTCAGGCTGGTGCTTCCTCCACCAGTCAAGTTCTGATGTCCCGATACAATGTCCGTGGCTTGCCCCCACTCCACAATGGAAACAGGTGCAGTGTAACCAAATAAGGAGACGGAAATAAGTGCCAATATAGATAAATATTTAGATTTCATGGGAAAAGTGTAGGAAATATGACCCGGGGCGTCAATCGTTAACTCTTTACAGGACATTCCCCATTTTTTAAACCAGTTAGGTAGAGAAACCCCATAAACATTGAGGCGTATTCTTTTTGTAACTGAAGAAGTCGTCAGAGAAACCCAAGTACTGCGCTTGCGCGGTATGCGGAGTATCGAGATAAGAAGAAATAAATTCCAACCCACCCCCCGCGCCACCCACCCCTGCGTTTTGCACCGCCACAGCGGTGCAAAACGCAGGGGTGGGTGGCGCGGGGGAGAGTGAGAGTATGCGACGAGTCAACTCTGGATACTCCGCACACCGGGACAAGCCCAGCGCTTGGGAAAAAATAGGGAATGCCCTGTTAACTCTTTAACTGCATACACAAGGCATCTATTTTACGGTGATTGACAATATGAATCCCAGATGATGTATTCTCCGTCATACTACAAGTCTGTCATGAAACGTATTCGATCTCTACTCCTCTTTAATTTGACACTGATGCACATCTTTTCTCCCCCGGTTCATGGGGAAGAAAAGCCTTTGGAGTATTGGCTCGCTGACAACGCCCCCTTCTGGAGCTGGGACAGCGAAACTTTTGAGCAGAATGTGGGGGGACTGGGATTCCGCTGGATGGATGAAAATAAAACCGCAGCCCGGGCAGCTCCCCTGCGCAGGCCCTTTTTCGGGCAGGATGCTTATGAAACCGTGATTCGATTTGAAGACGGCGTGCCCGACACCGTGATGATCTCCTACTTCAACCGTGGAGATGCCACCGAGGCGCTGTCTGAAGAGGACTTTCAGGATCTGGTCCGCACCCTGATGGCCAAACTCACGGAAACCCTGCGTGTCCAACCCCGTCCGGGAGCACAAAAATCCAACCGCAGTGATGTGCGGGACGACAGCCGCATTTGGCAACGCAGCAAAATCCAGTTTGAACTTTCCTACTCCTTTTCCCCTCCTTCAGGCAGAAAACCTTTCACTTCGGAATATGTCCGCCTCACCGCCCGCAAATTCAGCGCCGGGGAAGTACCGGCTTTTGCCAATACCACCGTCAACCCCTACGAAATTAAAACCAATATCACCCGGGATGCGGAGAGTGGCGATGTATGGATTGAAAATATTCCCATGGTCGATCAGGGGCCCAAAGGGTATTGCGCCGCCGCCACCTCGGAGCGCATTCTCCGCTTTTTCGGACAGGAGGTGGATCAGCACCAAATCGCCCAGATTGCCAATACCTCCTCGGGTGGAGGCACCAGCTCATTGGAATTAAAAAAAGCCCTGCATGCGGTCGGCCGTCAATATGATTTTAATCTTTCCACCCATATTGAATGGGACTGGGGCGATTTTCAAAAAACCCTCGACCGCTACAACCGCAACGCCAAGAAAAAGAGCGTACCGGAAATTCATATCGACACATCCCGGGTGATTAATCTCGCTCATATTTATGACGCCCTGGATCCGGAGACCTACAAGGAAACCAAGCTCAGCCGAAAATCGGATTATCGGAAATTTCAGGAAAAAGTTAAAAAATATATCAACGCGGGCTGCCCGCTGGCCTGGAGCGTCCGGGTAGGCATGTTTCCTGAATCCACCCCCACCGGCACCGGGGGACATCTTCGCATGATCATTGGCTACAATACCCAAAAAGATGAGATCATTTACAGCGACACCTGGGGACGCGGCCACGAAAAGAAATCCATGTCCACTGAAAATGCCTTTACCATCACCAATTCCCTCTTTTCGTTGGAGCCAACGGGACTGCGCCTGTAATTCAAAAGGATGCCACCGCGACATTCCGATGAATGGTTTTTAATGCGCTCGCATGCAACCGGGATGAATAAGTAAAATGAGACTCTCTTGCGGAGAAAAGTTAAAACAGAAGCCTTATGAATTTAACTTTTCACTAGAGTCCGGGGCGAAGTCCCTATAAGAGAAAGATATGAAATGGACCCTTGTCGCTTTTTATAAATTTATCGATCTTCCTCACTTTGAAGATCTGAAACCCCGACTGTTTGCGTTCTGCGAACAGCAAAATATTTGTGGCAGCACCCTTCTGGCAGCGGAAGGGATCAACGGCACCGTGGCCGGATCGGATGACGCCATTCAGGCCTGGATGACTTTCCTCCAGGACAGCTGTGAACTCGGTCCGATTGATCACAAATTCTCTTACGCGGAGGAAAAACCTTTCCGCAAACTCAAAGTGAAACTCAAGTCTGAAATTGTCCATCTGGGACGTCCCGATATTTTACCGCACAAACACAGGGTGGGACATTATGTGGATCCCAAAGACTGGAACCAATTGATTTCGGATCCGGCGGTACGGGTCATCGATACCCGGAATGATTTTGAATGTGAAGTCGGCACCTTCGCGCGGGCGGAAAACCCCCATACGGAAAAGTTCTCTGAATTCCCTGAATATGTGGACCAGAACCTGAATCCGGACAAAGACAAGAAAGTCGCCATGTTCTGTACCGGTGGCATCCGTTGCGAAAAAGCGACCGCGTTTCTTTTGGAACAGGGCTTTGAAGAGGTTTATCACCTCAAAGGCGGCATTCTGAAATACTTTGAAGAAGTGCCGGTGGAAGAAAGTCTGTGGAAGGGAGAGTGTTTTGTGTTTGATGACCGGGTCACCGTGGACGGGAAACTCCAGCCCGGAGAAACCGAATGTTGCCGTGGATGCTGGAACCCCATTTTACCCCGGGACAAAACCACCGCCGGATATGAAGCAGGCGTCAGTTGCCCCCATTGCTTCAAAACCAAAACCGAAAAACAATTGGCCAGTGCCCGGGAAAGAGAACGTCAGCGCCTCTTGGAACTGGAACGCAAACAGCGCGGAGAACCCGCCACCGGAACAAAGTAATGGGCAGCGGTTTCCCCGTGCTCCCCCCTGCCCGCCTGCCTGTTGGTTTTTACCGGGAAGCAGGTCGGGCCTGCGCGTATTATGTGCAGAACGGAGGCAGATTGCGGGATATACGCATGGATGAAAACCAACTTCTCCAATCCCCATTGCAACTCACCCCTCTCCCACATGGAGACCGCAGTGTTTTTCCGGTCAGAAAAGAACTGGAAGAAGATTTGGATATGATCGAGATTTGCTGGGGTGAACATCTGAACACCCAACCCCGGCATGGCCTGCGCTTTCTCTTTTCCTTTTGTCACGCAATGGAACGTCAGTCTTCCGGTTGGAAAAACTGGGCCCGTATCCGCATACGGGAAAAACAAATCCATCACCGGAAAATGATTCAGCAGGGTTATCACCAACACCTCACCCGCCCCGATCATCAAAACCAATCCGTACTCGCCCATTGGGATCCGCAACCCGGCATTGATCCCGGCGGACTTAAAGACTTGCTGGAAGAACGCTTAAGCCAACGCATGGGCGCTTTGAGTTTGAGTCAACGGGCGGTCGTGATTGAGAGCGAGCTGCTGGGACAAACGGTCATTATCAAACGCTATGCCCCCAATCCCCAAACCTGGAAACGCAAGTGGGAACATTCACGGGCGCGGCGGGCCTGGGCCGCCTCTCAAACTCTGGAGGATATTGGGCTCCCCGCCATTCAAGGCCTGGGCTGGCTGGAAAATTACCAGCAGGGGAAATTGCAGGAATCCTATTTTATCAGCCGGCAATTGACCGAAATGGAGACTCTCCGTACTTGGTTGCGCCGGGAATTCCCCAAACTGACCCTCACGGAACGCAACCGGTTCCGTCACCGCCTGCGCAGCGAGATTCTCCGTCTTCAGGATCACGGACTCCGGCACGTGGATCTGAAACTTTCCAATCTGCTCATTAAAGGTCAGGAAGTGGAAGATCTGGTTTTCTATTGGATCGACCTCGAAGATCTGCGAATCGGTCCCTACTCCCGCCGAACGTTCGTACGGAATCTGTATCAACTCAACGGCTCGCTTCCACGAAATATTCCGAGACAAGACCGCGTGGCCTTTGCCCGCGGATTCCGGAACCTGTTCGGTTTTGCCAATTCCCCTCAACTCATCAACTACGTACAACGAAAAACCCGGAAACGGCATCGGGATGAACTCCGCAGGGTTCAGGGCGCCTGATCCAGCCCGAATCTTCCCGCAACCTTAGGGTGCCTGTTGCGTCTCCGCCCAGTCGGGATCCATTTGATCCGCCCAACTTTTTAAGGGTCCGGAAAGCGAAGATATTTTATTATTTCCCAATGAGAGCGTCTTCAGGTTCTTCAGAGAAACCATGGTTTCCGGCAAGCGGGATAATTCGTTGTCATTGAGCAGAAGCTCTTCTACTTTCGTGCACTTGGAGATTTCAGGCGGCACTTTCATCAACAAAGGGTAGCCCAACTCCGGATCTCCATAGAGATGCAATTTCCGCAATTCCGTCAGTTCTCCAATAAAGGGCGGCAACTCTTTGATGCCACACTCCTGCAGATAGAGCTCAATAATCCGCCCGTTTTCAACTACCGATGAACCGGCCACTCTTTTTTTGGTTAAGCCATTGTGATCTAAAATGGCACGCACCACGCGTTCATCTCTGAACTGAAGAACTTCCGGAGCCTCCGGCACCGCGGCTTGAGTTGTTACTTCGGTGGATACCGTTTTCCCGGCCGTTTTTGCCGGTGCATTTTTGAGCGCATCCCGAAGGATTACCAAAAAACCCTTGGCCATCCGCTGTTCCGCAAAAGTTAAATTGGGATGAACGCCTGCGGGATCCTTGCTGTAGTCCGGGCAATACTGATTTCCGCAAGCCCCGTCATTATTCAAAATCATCCCCAGGTCATATAAAGGCACTTTCCCTTTGTATTCCGTTCGCATCAGTTCTCCGAAAGCGGCGGAACCCGCATTGCTTTTGGCCTGACTCTCCGCCATAAATCCGGAGGTCACATAAATAAAGGTGATATGGGGAAAATCCCGGCGCAAAGCATCCATCTTTTCACTGTAAACCTCAAACAAAGACGGTTGAGCTGTGTGGTAATAGATCATCGCCACATCAATTTTCTCACTGAAGTTATGGGGCGCATTTCGAATCAGGGTATCCAATTCCTCAATCCGTTTGGTATGCGGCCAGTAGGTTGCCAAAAAGTGGACAAAGTTGGTTTCCTCAAACACATCCACGGGAATAATGGACAAATCCCCACCCGATTTCGGTACGTTAAAGCGTTGGTAACTACTGAGAAAATCCATGTCGGGGTTCTCCTTTTTCAGAGCCGACAAGCCTTTGCACATATTCAATCCAAAGGAGCGGCTGGCAAAGAGTATTTTTTTACCCCGGAGCATGTCCATGTCTTCAGCCGTCAGGGTTTTATACCCATCGTCCGCCTCTTTGGCACCCACATAAGGGGTTGCGCCATCTGCGGTGACATTTGCTCCAATGAGCATACTCAAGCAACAGGCCGCGACAGACCTCTGTAAAAACCGATTCCATTTTATAGTCTTCATATTCAACTCCCTAAAGATTCAGAAAACCTTATACAGGCAACAATATCAATATCAATTGTTTGATTTAAGGGGTGAAATCGAAACCGGCTATCGAAACGGGCATAAACCCTCCTCCGGGGACAGACGTCTTTCCCGCTACGCTATCGATGGAATTTCAGTACCAGCCGATTCCATCGTTGGGGCGCCAACTCGAGACGGAACGGTTTTCGTCCAACCCATCCACACGCTTCAACTGATCCGCAGTTAAACTGAAATCATACAGATCACAGTTTTCCCGAATGCGAGAGGGGTTCGAAGATTTAGGGATCACCACCCTGCCCTGTTGTAAATGCCAGCGGAGAATCACTTGTGCAGGTGTTTTCCCGCATTCCTCCGCCAGGGCTTTCAACGTGGGATTTTCAAATATATTCGCGCGGGCCAAAGGAGAATAGGCCTCCAAAACGATCTGTTTGCCTTCACAGTAGCTTTGCACATCCGCCTGCGCCCGCAGGGGATGGGATTCAATCTGATTGATTGCGGGAACCACCTCTGTGTGCTTGAAAAAGAAATTTTCAAAACGGGCCACCGAAAAATTGCTTACGCCAATGGATTTAATTTTGCCTTCAGCCTGAAGCTCGATCAACGCTTCCCAGGCCGGCATCATGGTTTCATCCTTCGGCCAGTGGAGGAGATAAAGATCCACGTAATCCGTTTTCAATTTCCCCAGGCTTTTCTCCAAAGCGGCCCGGGTCTCCGCTTTTCCGAAGTCTGAAATCCAACACTTCGTGGTAAGAAACAGTTCTTCCCGGGGAATGTCCGAATCAGCAAATACGCTCCCCAACAATCCTTCATTTCCATAAGCGGTGGCAGTATCGAAATGACGATAACCGGCATCCAAAGCCGTTTGTATTGCGGTGTTGCACTCTTGCGCATCCGTTAATTCATAGACCCCGAACCCCAATTGAGGAATTTGCGCGCCATCGCGCAGGGGGACAACACGATCGATATTCAGCTCACACATACTCAGGATTCTTCAGGCTTGGTTTCAGGTTTCTTCGGACGGGCAACCGCACGGGAAAGAATTTCCATATAGAAACTTTCCCAGCCGGCGGCTTTGGCTTTATCCACACACTTGATCACATCACCGGGCACAATTTTTTCTGCATCCGCATCCGTGGGACCAAAGCGACAGTCAAAATCCCAATAGTCCATGTCCTCGGGCAATTTCCGACGGTTTTCACGGCGCAAATATTTGCGAAGTTCGTTTTTTACCGCATCCAGATGCCGGTCAATGTTTTTGTGTTTACCGGGTTCAGTAAGGGAAAATATTTTTTTCATAGGAGAGAGTCATACACCCATTTCCATATTTTAACCACTGATAAAGAACTTTTTAAGTGAACTAAAAAACTACACGCGCGGTTCAGGTCGACTGATCAGAAAACACGCGACCGCGATAAAAATCACTCCCACAACCACGGGGACCCACAAATCCTTCATGCGGATGCATAAGCCGATCCAACTCACGGTTAACATCAGGATCGCCACCACTTTACTTCTACGGGAAACAGCCCGTTCCTTTTCCCAATCCCGGAGGATTTGACTGAAGCGGGGATGGGCATGGAGCCAATCGTGTAACTTTTTCGAACCTTTTGCCGAGAACCAGGCCGATAACAAGAGAAAGGGTACGGTGGGGACGACCGGCAGAAATGCGCCCACGATCGCGAGTGCGAGAAAAAGGTAGGCCAGAATGAAAGCAAGCAAACGGGGCATGGACAAAGAATACTGGTAACTGGAACGAAGAGATACATTCATCATCATGGAGGGAATAATCGATTCCAGCCAGAAAAATTTAGCCCCGTTTCCCATCGACCCTGGGCTTGAACAGCATGGGACCATAAAACACCAAATAGATGCCATAAGCGGCAATCCAAAAGATCACCGACAGTTGAATACCCATGAGATAACTTCGGGGATGGAATAAAGGCAACAGCACCCGGCACATCACCGCCAGTTGGATAAACAAAAAGGAAATCACCGTGACCGGCGGTACTTGCATCGCTCTCCCCGTATGTCCCAGGGTGACCCGGGTCATCATTCCCAAACAAATGCTTCCCAATGCTCCGGCGGTGAGCGAATGACGGGCCAGCATAGGATTCCCCCACCCAAACCCCGCCAATCCTTTTAAAATCAACCCCAGCACCAACCAAAAGTAGGCAACATGTAAAATCCATAACAGCGGTTGTTTGGAAATTTCCGGGGTAAACCACCCGGCCAGGCGGAGTGCGTGCAGCAATCCCGCAATCAAAAAGAAAGTAGCCCAAAGCCAGGAAGGCAATGCGCATAATTCGGAAACCGCAGCCATCACAAACAGACCCAGGGCCCACTTTTCGACCCACGGAAAGGTACGGGTTCGTGCGTTCTGAACCCTCCCTTTGGTAAATCCGGGAATCACCCTTCCCCCCATCAACATCACCACCCCTAAACAAATACTTATGCCCAATTCAGATCCCACTGCGAGCCCCTGCGGATTTCGAAACTGCGTAAAACTCAGGGCATCCGCCAATCCCAGACCTAATAAAAGAATCGGAAAGGGGAAATTCCGCACCTGCTTCGCTTTCCGCAATGGAATGGCCAAGGTAAATGCGAGCACCACAAAAAAACCCACATCCACCATTCCCACAACCGGCAAAGGAATCCCCGGAAACAAGGGCAACAACCGGCCGGCAGACCACAGAAGCGCCAAGCCCTGCAAAGCCTTTCCCGCAGGCATGGGCAGCCCCGTCCAATTGCCTGCCGCCGTTAACAGAAAACCTGCAATCACGGCTGCGGTGAAACCAAATATCATTTCCCGGCCGTGCCATTGCATGGGCATAAAATGATGGGGGAAATTGATGACACCACTGTACATCAGCCCCCACAACGCCAGGGTGAGAACCGACCACAGCGCCGCCGCAAAAAAGAAAAAACGAAATCCCAACCGAAAGAGCGGCAAGCCTTCTGGCTTTAGAATTTCAGACGGAATTTTAGGTAAACCTTGTATGTCAATGAAGCTCATGCACCGGAATTGACACAACACAAACCATCAGGCAATCTAATTCAGATATTTTTATCTGGATTATTTATTTTTATATTATATCCATGCGCGCATGACAGATTCAAATATTATTTCCCACACTTCCGCAGGCTGTTTTGATGTCTTCCGTGAGCAATCCGGGCCCCCAGCTGAACTTTTTCCGGGAAGTTTGGCTGTGTTGCGACATGCAGATGTTGTCCGGATTCTGGAAGATCATAAAAGCTATAGCAATGTGGTTTCACAGCATCTTTCCGTTCCCAACGGTATGGATCCGCCTGAACACGGCCCCTTCCGGAAATTGATTGAGCCCTATTTTTCACAGGCACGAATGGATGCGTTCACACCGCAGTGCCGCACCATCGCCAGGGAGTTAATCAATGCCTGCCTCGATGAAAAAGAGACAGAGGTGATGCAGGATCTGGCCGCGCCTTACGTATTGAAAGTTCAGTGCGCATGGCTGGGATGGCCGGAAAGCATGCATGACGAACTGTGGCAGTGGATGGAAGCCACCCGCCAAGCGGTAAAAACCAAAGACCGCTCCGCCTTGGCGGAACAGGCAGAGCATTTCACGCTTATGGTACAGGCCCAACTGGACCTGCGGCGGGAAGCCGCGGCGAATGCACCGGATGATATCACCACAGACCTGATGAAAGAACAGGTCAACGGACGCCCCCTCTCCGACACCGAGATTATCAGCATTCTCCGGAACTGGACCGCGGGAGAAGTCGGAACCCTTTCTGCTTCCGTCGGCATCCTTATGAATTTCTGTGCGGAACATCCCGACATTCAAATGCAGCTTCGTGAATTCCGCGGACACCTTGAGGAGGCCATCGACGAGATCCTCCGCATGCATGCCCCTTTGCTCAGCAACCGTCGGGTTACCCGCTGCCCGGTGAACCATGGCGGAGAAACCCTGCCTCCGGACAGCAAACTTACCTTGGTGTGGGAGGCCGCAAACCGGGACCCGGCCGCGTTCCCCTGCCCTGAAAAATTTCAGTGGGGAAGAGACCCAGAAAAAAATCTGCTGTGGGGAAAAGGGATTCACGTTTGCCCCGGTGCCCCTCTGGCCAAATTGCAGTTAAAAATATTTCTGCGGGAACTCCTTTCCCAAGTCCGGGAAATCCGGCCGGGAAAAAGAAAATGTCCGGCCAGCTTTCCCGGCACCGGCTTTGAAGAATTGTATCTGCAATTACTTCACTGATATCAGAAATGAAAAGGGAGCATTTATAACCACCCGCTTCGCTGGAGAGCACGGAGGATTCACGGAAGCACTTCATCTGGGGAAGGAATGCCGCAAGCCCCAGAGTTCACCCCAATCCTGCGGCATCTCCTTCCGTTTACCATCGGTTTGGGTATCCTACGGAAACCTTTCGGTTGAGCGTTTGCAAAGGGGGGTATCTTTAGGGGCTCGCAAACGTCAGCCGCCAACTAGAGCATTTTAAGAAATCATATAGCCACAAAAAGCACAAAAAAACGCCTCCCCTATAACCCCGCTCTGAAACAATTTTAACTTCAAAAAACAGAAATCACAAAAGATTAGGGACGGGTTATAATAACCAACATTCCAAATCTTCTGCGGAACGGGGTTATAGGGGAGGCGTTTTTTTGTGCCTTTTGTGGCAAAATACCTTCGCAAAGGATTTTATGGGCTACGACTATATTTAAAATGTACCAGATGGCTCCCCTGGCCGTCGCGAGCGACAGCTCGGGGCAGTCGTGGTTCTCCGTGCACTCCAGCGTAGCGGGTGGTTAAATGACGCGAATGCCCTGGGGGTAAGCCTGCAAAGCTTGAGTAAAAAAAGACAGAAGCATGCTGGGTTGGTTTGTATATACAGGCTTGCGCTTTGTTTCAGGAAGTGGCAACTCCGTTTTTCCCTTCGGCAACCACTCCCCACCTGATTACAACCAGGGATTTCCCCGCACCAACATGATGCCCAGCACCACGATCGCCAGGGAAAACAGCAAGGTGATTCTTCCCAACCAGGAAGCAACTTTCCGGTCTTTGCTCCGTTGTTCGGGGGTCGGATTTTCCCGCTTTGCAGCCTTGATAGCAGACACATCGTGGATGATCGAAAAGATCACCACCGAAACAAAAAAGCTTAACTTCCATCCCAAGGTAATGCCAAAGGGAGACTGCCAGAAGGCCGGTGACGCCAATTGGGAATGAGAAATTCCCCGCAGATGCAACAGTCCTAAACCCGTAATGAACAATACGATCAATGAACCCCAGCCCCAACGATGGTACAGCTTGCCTACCGACTGCATCAGTGACCGCATCAACTCCGGATTTTTTAAACTCCGAAGGGCCGGAATCAGCATTAACGTCATAAACAACATACCTCCGACCCAAAGCATGGCGCAAAGAATGTGAATCAAAACAGTACAAATATAGAGGTGATGTTGCATAAGGGCTCCTTAAAAGTTAAATCGAAGATAATCAATTTTTTTCATTGACCGCAACCCTAATTGCAGACAAAGTTGTCTTAATTAAAAACCCAAGCGATTCTTATGATTTTTTCCAAACGATGTCTGCATGCTTTACGGGCGGTTCTCTACTTAGGAACCCAACCGCCGGAACGTGATTTTATCCCCATTCGTGAAATATCGAAAAAGCTGGATATCCCCTTTCACTTTCTCACCAAAATCCTGAAAGACCTTGCGGATAAAGGATTCATTGAATCTTCCCGCGGGGCGGCAGGCGGCATTCGCCTGGCGAAACCCACAGCCGAACTCAATGTGAAAGAAATCATTGAGAGTATTGAAGGGGAAGATTATTTTTCAGGATGTATTCTCGGCTTTTCCAAATGTGATTCCGATAATCCTTGTGCGCTGCATGACCGTTGGGTGGCCATAAAAGAAGAAATTCAAAAAATGCTTGGAGAGGAGCATCTCGAAGTCCTCTCGACCCGAATCCAGGAGCAAGGTCTACGCCTGCTTGAAATGTAAAAAATTTTTAAACTTAAATCAGACCTTTTTGTCTTAATTAAACAGGAGATTCTCATGAAACACAAACTATGCATCGGCAGCCTCTACTTCCTCGCGGTCTTACTCCCCCTACAGTCCGCGGAATTACCCGTGGAAAAAGCGAAAATGACGTCGCCTCCCCACGTCCCTCCGGCCATTGAACGGAACCATCCGGCAAAAGTCATTGTAGATATGGAGGTGGTTGAAAAGGTCATGCGCCTTGCAGACGGCGTCGATTATATGTTCTGGACCTTTGGCGGCACCGTTCCCGGCACCTTTATCCGGGTTCGCGAGGGGGATCAGGTAGAGTTTAATCTTCACAACCATCCTGACAATAAACTCCCCCATAACATTGATTTACACGCCGTCACGGGACAGGGCGGCGGTGCGGAAGGATCTTTCACCGCTCCCGGTCACAGTTCGAAATTCAGTTTTAAAGCCCTCAACCCCGGGCTCTTCGTTTATCACTGTGCCACCCAGCCCGTGGGTATGCACATCGCAAATGGAATGTACGGCCTTATCTTGGTAGAACCGCTGAACGGTTTAAGCAAAGTCGACAAAGAATTTTACGTTTTCCAAAGTGAGTTCTATACCGAAGGCGCACATGGAGAGGAAGGACTCCAACCCTTTTCCATGGACAAAGCGATCAAGGAACAGGCTGATTACGTGGTGTTTAACGGATCTGTGGGCGCACTCACCGGAGACAATGCCCTGCCCGTAAGCAAAGGGGAAACCGTCAGACTTTTTGTCGGAAACGGCGGACCGAACCTGGCGTCGTCTTTCCATGTGATTGGAGAAATTTTCGATTGGGTTTACCCCGAAGCGGGCATGATGGCCAATCGCAATGTGCAAACCACCACTGTGCCCCCCGGAGGCGCGGCCATGGTTGAATTCACCACCGATGTTCCCGGAACATTCATCATCGTGGACCACGCCATTTTCCGTGCATTTAATAAAGGCGCACTCGGCATGATTAAAGTCACCGGCGAAGAAGATCATGAAATCTACAGCGGGAAAATTTTGGATTCCCAATACAAGACCATGGTCAATACGCCCGACAAACCTCTCCTTTTACCCAAGACGAACACGCCTCAAAAAGAACTGACCATGGACGAAAGTATCAAAGCGGGTAAAGTTACCTACCAAGCCACCTGTATGGCCTGCCATCAGGCAAACGGTCTGGGAATCCCCGGGGTCTTTCCGCCGCTGGCCAAATCAGACTTCTTGTTTGAAGACATTGATCGCGCCATTGGAATCGTGATCCACGGAAAACAAGGTCCGATCAAGGTAAATGGCAAGGACTACAATCAAGTGATGACCCCGCAAAACATCACAAATGAGGAAATCAGCAACGTGATGAACTTCATCCTCAACTCCTGGGGCAATGAACATCCCGGAAAAATTGACCCGGCCAAAGTAAAACAAATCCGCGCAAAATAAACGGACGGAAGATTTATTATGAAAATAAAAATCGTACTGCTTCTGGGCTTCATGTTCGGATCGGCCTCTGCCCGGGAAGCCACACAGCAAATAGACATTCCGGCCGGAACCTTTGTTCCGCTCATGAAAAATATGGATCCGATACCGGTAGCTGCATTCCGTCTGGACATCCATGCGGTCACCAATGCGGAATACCTGGCGTTCGTAAATGAAAACCCGAAATGGCAACGGGGAAACATTCCCCGCATTCTTGCCGATGAAGGTTACCTCCGTCACTGGGAATCCCCCACCCATCCGGGTGAGCAAGCCCCGTTAAACGCACCCGTGACCTCGGTTTCCTGGTATGCGGCCCGGGCCTATGCGGAATGGAAAGGCCAACGGCTTCCCACCCTCGCTGAGTGGGAAGTCGCCGCGGCCATGCTCCCGGAGAAAATCACCCGCCAGCAAATCCTCAGTTGGTACGCAAAACCATTGACCCACCCTTTACCGGATACCCTCAGCACCCAGAAAACCACCGTCGGTGTTTGGGATCTGCATGGGCTCATATGGGAATGGTGCGAGGACTATGACAGTCTCGCTCTGCTCTCCCGCGCGGGCAGTGATGAAACTTTGTCTGCCTTGTTCTGTGGCGGGGCCGCTGCCGGTGCGGCGGACCCTTCAGATTACGCCGCTTTTTTACGCTACGCATTTCGCGGTAGCCTTTCCGCCTCCCACACCGTGGCCGGACTCGGCTTTCGTTGTGCCTCATCCCCCAAGGAACCCACCTCATGAAAAAACTCATACTCCTCCCCCTGCTCTTCACCCCGATTCTACAAGCTTCCGACGCCTGTTGCTCGGTTGCGCCCCCTCCTGAAACCGCACCGGCATATTCAGACAACAGTCTCTTTCATCTGCAAGCTTCCTTTCTCAACACAGACGGGAAGGAAGTAAAACTCGCGGATTATGAAGGCAAACCGTTTATACTCGCCATGTTTTACGCCACCTGCCCCACCGTCTGCCCCCGACTCATTCTGGATGTTCATAAAATCGAAGCCAAATTCAGTGAGGAAGAAAAAACCCAACTACCGGTACTGCTGGTAAGCTTTGATCCGGAAACAGACACCCCGGCCAATCTGAAGACTTTTGCCAAAAGTTGGGATATGGATACGCCCCGTTGGCAATTGTGGAGCGGAACCGCTGAGAACGCCCGCACCTTGGCAGCAGGTCTGGGCATCCGGTACCGTAAAGCCCCCAATGGAGAGATCAGCCACTCCGCTCCCATTACGCTCATCAATGCCCAAGGAGAAATCGAACTCCAACTCGCAGGCCCCGGTGTCGACAGCACTCCCCTCGTGCAACAAGCCAAAATCCTCCTTTCAACTCCATCAGAATAAGTTCATGGAAAAACGCAAGCCAGGTTGTCCTGTCCGTTCGGTCGATTTTCATCAGGCCCCTTTTCTCCTCATTTGGGAAGTCACCCGTTCCTGTGAACTCGCCTGCAAACATTGCCGGGCCTCCGCCATTCACCGCCGGGATCCGCTGGAATTAAGTACCGGAGAAGGCTTCAAACTTATCGAAGATACCGCGGAGATGGGAACCCCGCTGATTGTCTTTACCGGTGGAGATCCCTTTCAGCGCGAGGACCTGGAACAGCTCATCACCCATGGGAAAGCATGTGGACTGCGGGTGGGCACCATTCCCGCCACCACCGAACGTCTCACCCGCGAACGTCTGTTGTCCGTAAAAAATGCCGGGGTGGATCAACTGGCCCTGAGTCTGGATGGCGCCACCGAAGCCGAACACGATGAATTCCGCCGCGTGCCCGGATCCTATGCCAAAGCCATGCAGGGAGCCGCCTGGGTTCACGAATTGGACATCCCCTTACAGATCAATACCGTCTTCGGAAAATGGAACCATCACCGCTTTGACGCGCTGGCCGAAAAAGTGGTATCTCTCAAACCCGTGTTCTGGGAAATCTTTATGCTGGTTCCCACCGGACGGGGCGCGGAACTCGAGGGATGCTCCGCCGACGAAATGGAAAATCTGTTTGCACAGATTCATCAATTGCAAACCCGGGTCCCCTTCCGAATTAAAATCACGGAGGGCCAACATTACCGGCGATACGCCACCCAGCATCAGGACAAAGCCCCGCTCCGTCAACCACCCCGCCCGGTTCATGCCGGCAACGGATTTTGTTTTGTGGACCATCAGGGGAACGTCAACCCCAGCGGATTTCTTCCGGTTGACTGTGGCAATTTACGCAACCATTCGGTGAGTGACATTTATCGGAACCACCCCTTCTTCCGCCAGCTCCGTTACCCGGATCTGCTCAGCGGAAAATGTGCGCACTGCGAATTCCTCGAAACCTGCGGTGGCGGCTCCCGCGCCCGCGCCTACGCCCTCAGCGGCGACATCTCGATCCCCGATCCCGCTTGTGCGTATGAACCCTCGCTTTCCCCTTGTACACCCTAACCCCTACCCGGAACACATCATGACTCCACCCACCCCACCCGAAATCGTCGAAACCCTCATTGCCGTCGGTGTTAAAAAATCAAAATTGCCCCGTCAACAGATGTTGTGGCGCGGCATCTATTCAGGATTGCTTTTAGGCATCGCAACCACCCTGGCCATCACCGTTACGGTTGAAAGCGGCATGCCCTTCCTGGGCGCATTCGCGTTCCCGGTAGGATTCGTCATCATCATGCTTTTGGGCACCGAACTGGTCACGGGGAATTTCGCCGTTCTCCCCATGGCCTTTTTCAAAGGTGAAATCAAACAAGAGGCCGTCCTGAACAACTGGAAGTGGGTCATTCTGGGAAATCTGTTAGGTTGCCTGATCTACGCGACGCTCTTTTCCATGTACATCACCAAACTCGGACATGTGGAAAGCTCTGCTGTCATCAGCAAAGTGATTGCGGTTGCCGAAGGAAAAACCCTGGCCTATCAAAAATTAGGATTCGGGGGACTTATCGTGTTGTTCATCAAAGCGACAATCTGTAACTGGATGGTTTCCATGGGCGTGGTCATGGCCTTTGTCACCCGCAGCATTGGCGGAAAAATCCTCGCCATATGGATGCCGATTTTCACCTTCTTTGCCCTCGGCCTCGAACATTGCGTCGTCAACATGTTTGTGATTCCCGCCGGCATGATGCTGGGCGCGGACGTCAGCCCCTTCCAATGGTTGTTTTGGAATCAGATCCCCGCAATTCTCGGAAACGTGATCGGGGCCATGTACCTGACCGGTTGGTTTCTGCAGAAAATGCACGGGGTTGCAAAACAGCCTGTAGCTGCGCCTGCGAATTAAGGATACCTGAAC
Organism: uncultured Verrucomicrobiota bacterium; assembly: GCA_937127435.1. GTDB lineage: Bacteria > Verrucomicrobiota > Kiritimatiellia > SS1-B-03-39 > UBA6053 > UBA6053. The sequence continues at coordinate 18,930 of CAKZLZ010000086.1, forward strand.
AACTCAACCGAGATCAGCCCTAAAGGGGCAGCTCTCAAAAGGCCGGGGCGAAAGCCCCGGTGTCCGTATTTTAGAAAGACAGGATTGAGCCCTGTAGGGGCGGCTCTCCAAAGGCCGGGGCGAAAGCCCCGGTGTCCGTATTTTAGAAAAACAGGATTCAGCCCTGTAGGGGCGGCTCTCATGCAGTTTCGAGAGCCCTCCTTTCAGGAAGTGAGTGCTGGGGTCTTCCAGAAGCCGGGGCCCACGCCCCGCCTTTGGGAAACTCGCCCTGTTGGTAAGAATGACAATGCGCCGGGTTTTTATTTTCGGTGGCCTTCGTGCCTCTTCAGCCCTGTAGGGGCGGCTCTCATGCATTTTCGAGAGCCCTCCTTTCAGGAAGTGGGTGCTGCGGTCTTCCAGATGCCGGGCCCACGCCCCGCCTTTGGGAAACTCGTCCTGTTGGGACGAATGACCATGCGCCGGGTAAGTGTAAGGTAACAGCCCCATAAACTCCGCGGGCAAATGTGCCCGCTCTCCGTACACAAAAAAACAGAGGTCAGAAATTTCCATTTCTGACCTCTGCCTGCTAAGATTTGATTTCTTTAGAACTCGTCGTAAGAAATCATCTCCCGTTCCACGCCGAGATTGAACAACATGTTGTTCACGGCGGCGATCATGGGCGGGGGACCACACATGTAATATTCGATTTCGGCCGGATCTTCGTGCTTAAGCAAATATTCATCCTGACAAACCTGGTGAATGAATCCAACGGATCCGGTCCAGTTATCTTCAGGTTGAGGTTCACTCAATGCAATGGTGTAATCAAAGTTCGGAAATTTCGCTTTGATGTCTTCGAAGTCTTCCAGGTAGAACAGCTCTTTCTTGGAGCGTCCACCGTACCAGAAAGTCACTTTACGGCCGGTTTTCAGGGTATGGAAGAGATGGAAGAGATGCGAACGCATCGGCGCCATTCCCGCACCCCCGCCGATGTAACACATCTCACGCTCGGTTTCACGAATGAAGAATTCACCGTAAGGTCCGGAAAGCGTAACTTTGTCGCCGGGTTTTAAATTAAACACGTAGGTAGAGCAAATACCGGGAGGTACATCCATGCCACGGGGAGGTGTGGCGATACGGATGTTCAACATCACGCAATTTCCTTCCGCCGGGTGGTTGGCCATGGAATAGGCACGGAAACACTCTTCTTCATTGCAGTGTTCCATATCCCACAATTTAAATTGATCCCAGTCGCTGCGATACTCTTCTTCGATATCGAAATCTTTGAATTTGATATCGTACTTGGGTACGTCGATCTGAATGTATCCACCCGCTTGATGGTTCAGGTCAACCCCTTCGGGCAAGTCGACAATCAGCTCTTTAATAAAGGTGGCCACATTGTGGTTGGAGCGTACCGTTCCTTCAAACTTTTTGATCTCGAGCACTTCGTCGTGCACGTGGATCTTCATGTCTTCTTTCACTTTCAACTGACAGCTCAGGCGGGTGCCTTCTTTCTGTTCAGGTTTGGGAATCTGACTTTTTTCGGTCGGCAGAATTTGTCCACCCCCTTCTTTGACTTGGCATTTGCACATGGCGCAAGTGCCACCTCCCCCGCAAGCGGAGGGAAGAAAGATATTGTTGGAGGCCAGACTGGTCAGCAAACTGCTGCCGGGTTCTACTTCCAAAATTTTACTGCCGTCATTGATATCAATGGTGACGGTCCCTCCGGGAGAAAGCGCTTTGGAAGCGGACATGAGTCCGAAAACCAGCAGGCAGATAACACCGGTGAATACGAGGATACTGAGAATGAAAAAGAGCATAAGAAACCTTCGATCTCAAAAATTACGGAACGAGGAGAGAGACGCTGGAGAAGCACTGGAAACCCAATGCCATCAGGCCGGTGAGAATAAATGTGATCCCCAAACCACGAAGGCCCGGGGGGATGTTGGAATAACGCAGTTTGTTACGGATTCCGGCCAGGGCCACAATCGCGAGGAAGAAACCCACCCCGGAACCAAAACCAAAGGCCGTGGATTCAAGGAAGTTGTAGTTCCGTTCCACCATAAACAGGGATCCGCCCAAAATGGAGCAGTTCACGGTAATCAAAGGCAGGAAGATTCCCAAGCTGTTGTACAGTGGCGGGAAAAACCGGTCTAACAACATTTCCACCAACTGAACCGTAGAAGCGATCACCGCAATAAAGCAGAGAAAGTTCAGGAAACTCAGATCCACGCCGGTGGCGAGTGCACCGTCTTTGAGCAGGAAGTTGAAGATGAGGTAGTTGAGCGGACAGGTAATACCCAATACAAATACCACCGCCATTCCCAAACCGAAAGCGGTGTCCACTTTCTTAGACAGCGCAAGGAAAGAACACATGCCCAGGAAGTAGGCAAGGATCATGTTTTCCACAAAAATCGAACGGACAAAAATATCAATCAAGTGTCCCATGATTAGGCCTCCTCATACTTTTTGGTGATACTGCGCTGCAGCCAAATGAGCAATCCGATGATCACGAACGCACCGGGTGCGATGACCATCAGACCATTTCCGGGATAACTGTCGGGCAACACTTGTTTACCAAACAAACTGCCAGCTCCCAGTAATTCGCGTACAAATGCGACGATAATCAGAATCGCGGAATAACCCAGTCCATTGCCCAAACCGTCCAAAAAGGATTCTTTGGGAGGATTGGCCATGGCAAAAGCTTCGGCACGTCCCATCACAATACAGTTGGTGATGATCAATCCCACAAATACGGAGAGTTGTTTGCTGATTTCGTAAGCAAAAGCCTTGAGGCACTGATCCACCAGAATTACCAGGGAAGCAATCACCACCATCTGCACAATCATGCGGATTTTCGGGGGGATTACATTCCGCAACAGGGAAATGATGGTATTGGATGCGCAGAGCACCAGCGTCACCGCAATCGACATGGTAAACGCGGTGGGCAATTGGGCGGTTACCGCAAGCGCGGAACAGATGCCCAACATCTGAACCGTAATCGGATTGTTATCCGATAGTGGGTCTAAAACAATTTTATTGATCGCAGGCATGGTTGATCTCCTACAGAGCGCGTTTTTCTTCAAAAACGGCTTGGTCGTACGCTTGGAAGGTTTTGTTTATAAATTTCTGAATTCCGTTTCCGGTAATGGTGGCTCCACTCATCCCGTCAACTTTATGGTCCGTCACCGGATCCGCTTTGCCTTTGGCAATTTCGAACTTTAACGGCTCGCCATCTTCCCACAATTTCTTGCCGCGGAAGTTTTCCTGGAACCAGGGTTTGGAACACTCACCACCCAGTCCGGGGGTTTCACCGTGATCAAAAAAGGTAATGCCGCGGATGGTTGCCAGGTCGGATTCAAGCCCCACATAACTGTGTACGGTGGACCACAATCCTTTCCCTTCCGCCGGGAAGGCATAGGAAACAACCTTGTCATCTTTCTTGAGCGTATACAACGTGCTGGTTTTCCCTTTGGGAAGATTCACTTCCTTTTCGGTGACGTAGTTTTCAAAGTATGCCGGAATTTTATCCTTAGGGACTTTTCCCTGGATAAACCACAGCGCAATCTGATCTTCAGATAAGGCTGAGCCGTCGGGGGCAAAATCCGGAGAAAGCGCTTTGAGAACATTGATCTGTTGATCAATCTGTTTGTTTCGCTCTTGAATCCCGCGCAGACTTCCCTGAACGCCGGCCAAGGCCATGCTGCAGATCAGACAGATAATGAGGGCGAAGCGGATTGTTTTAATGTCATCCTTTTGCATAGGTAAACTTCCGTAAATTGGCGTTGCGGTTTTTGATGTGCGCTTGCACCACATAGTAATCGATCATGGGAGCCATGACGTTCATAAACAGAATCGCGAGCATAACCCCTTCCGGGAAACCGGGGTTCAACACCCGGACCAGAACCGTTACCACCCCAATGAGCACTCCATAAATCCATTTTCCGGTATTGGTGGCGGCGGCGGAAACCGGATCGGTCGCCATAAACACAATCCCGAACAGGAAGGAGCCCATCACAAAATGATAGAAGAAAGGAATGTTCGTCCAGGTGGTCGCTTTGACCATCTCCCCTTCAAACATGACTTCCGCAGGGAGTAAATTCATCAGCACGCCTGCAGCGGCCAGTCCCGCACATCCCCCGGCCATAATCCGCCAGGATCCGACGCCGGAAATAATCAGAATTGCGGCCCCAATCAACACCGCAATGGCGGAGGTTTCACCGATACTGCCGGGCTCAAGTCCCCAAAGCATGCTTCCGAAGGTGAAGCCCCGGTCGGCCAATGCGTCTGTGACATTTAATCCCTCACCGCCGAAGGAGGCTCCCAGTCCCAAAGGCGTTGCGCCCGTGGCACCGTCTTTGGCGGCCGCCCAGACTTCACCGGTCATATCTTTCGCATGGGCGAAGAACAAATAAGCACGGGCGGTCAGCGCGGGATTCAAAATATTAAATCCGGTCCCACCAAACACTTCTTTTCCGACGACCACGCCGAAACTGATACCGACCGCAACCTGCCACAGGGCAATGGTGGGAGGGAGGGTGAGCGGAAATAAAAGCCCGGTGACCAAAAACCCTTCGTTAATTTCATGTTTTCGTATCACCGCAAAGGCGACTTCCCAAATCCCCCCCGCAATGTAGGAAACCAAAACGATGGGCATCACAATCCAGGCCCCGCGGAACATGGTCGCGAACAGGTTGGTTTCAAGTCCACTGTGTTGATAGTACATGCTGCCGGCATTAAACATGCCCCAAAGCAGACAGGGAATCAACGCCACCACGACGGTGAACATTACCCGTTTCAAATCCACGGCATCCCGTACATGGGTCATGCCCTTGGTGGTGTCCGGCGGGGTCAGCGCAAAGGTGTCCTGTGCTTCAAACAACGGATACCATTTTTCAAACTTTCCGCCCTTCTCAAACAGGGAACGAACCGAATCGTGTTTTTCTTCGATCAATTTTTTAATGTCTTTCATTAGAATCCTTCCTGTTCAATCAGGTCGAGGGCATCGGAAATGATTTTTCCGAAATCGGTTTTAGAGGGGCAGACAAAAGTGCAAAGTGCGTAATCTTCCGGTTCTGATTCCAAAATACCCATGGCAATCGCATCTTCGGTTTCTCCGGCGAGACAAGCCCGCACCAGAGGGTCCACCAGAATATCAAGCGTGACGTAGGGATCGTAGATGCCGGTCAATACCATCGCACGGTGTCCACCGCGAAGATTGGTACCGAAAGAAAAGAGTTTGTCTTTCAACCAGTTACTGGGCGCCACTTTATGGGCGGAGTATTGATCCAACGCCGGGGTGTACCACCCCATCAAATGACGTTCCTTGTCTTCAGGCAGGGCCACAAAGCCCTGGTCGTAAAGAAAAATACCGGTATCAGCCGGATTTGCAGTTGCTCCCGCCAAGGTGTCACCACGGATAATCCGTTGCTCCCCTTCCTCTTGGGTTTCTGCGAGTACGTCTGCGAGAGACATTCCCAAATCCACATCCACATACCCGCGGGCTTCTTCTTTCAGCCCTTCCCCGGCAACCATGATACGTTTGCGGTTCGGATACGTGCCGGTACTCAGCAATTCGCCAATCAAAATCAGGTCGGATACCCGTAAGGTCCAAACCACATCCCCGGGGATCACCGGATCCAAAGTGTGAATGTGGGTGCTGGTATTTCCGGCGGGGTGCGGACCGTTAAAATAGTTTACCTGGACATTTGCCGCTTCGGTCAACGCATCTTTTTTCTCTTTGGCATCCGCAGACAAACAAAGGTGAACCGGACCGTCCGTAAATAAGGTTAACGCATTGAGCGCCAATTGGACCGCATCCGCTTTGCCTTCGGCCAACACATGGGCATCCGGACGGAAAGGCGCTGTCGCCATACCATTCACAAAAATAGATTTGGGTTTGTCAGCCGGATTGGCAATCCGGTCGAAGGGACGCTGATGAATGAGCCCCAGCAATCCGGATTCTAAAAGTACGGCCAATACGTTTTCAGATTTGGCCCGGAGCACACCGTCTACAGTGAAACTCTGGAAACTTTCCGCCGCATCGGAACCGTCGGGTTCAATCACGATTTCTTTTAAGGAGCGGCGCTCACCCAGATTCACCGCTTTCACGGTTCCGGAAACCGGCGAACAGACGAAAAAGCCATCAAGGTCTTTCCGACGGGCCAATTTGCCCCCCCGGGTGACTTTGCTGCCCTCTTCAACCAGGCTTTTAAATTTCAGTTTCTGAAACTCGGAAGGAAATACTGAGATCGTGCCTTTCGCGGAAAGCGACCGTACATTTGTACCCGGTGCTCCCAACATGGGAAGATTCAGTCCTTTAGTAATGGTAAAATCGGCGCTCATCAGCCCGTCCTGTGGAAATTGTTATACTTTTAACGAATTAAAACGAACCGCACATTAATAGGCAAAAGTCGTTTGTCAAACACTTCCGAAAGCCGGAATACCCTATTTATTCCGATTCCTAAGATCGGAAATAGTAATACAACAACATTTTTCAAAAAACCGGTCCCGATCGTCATAAATTCCTTCGAATATCTTCCGGCATATTATCCTATTTAGACTAATAACAACATCTTTAATCCATGATGAGATTTAGCCACCCATAAATTTATTTTATTGACTACGAAGGAAAATTGTCCAAATCATTAACAATGCTTCTTATAACTTGTGCGAATAATGAAAAACGTAACCCCTTATCTTTCTAAATTCTTTGTATCCTGTGCTCTTTTGGCCATCGGCTACACGACTCAAGGGGTAGCGGCTGTTGTGAGCATCACCCATACGAGTAGCTCCATCCTCAATTCGGTCACTGTCGACCGAAACGGCACGTCCTACACCCTGAATGAATCCGAGCTGATCGGAATCGATCTGGTGGATTTCTATGGGGAAAATCCCAATGTCATCCTCACCGGTGACGGAGAATCCCCGCCTACAGCCGGTTCCCGCGCCACCCTGCTTGAGGACAACCGTATTGACACCGGCATCATCAACGCCCGCGATTATTCCAACGCCATGACCGTGAATTTCCTCACAACACACGACATCACGGGCGGAAACTCAGGAAGCCCTG